>JAOPXD010000056.1 GCA_025965315.1 Marmoricola sp. | reverse complement strand
CTCAGCCCCACAAGTACGTCGCGCCGAGTACGCCGAGCAGTGCGACGCAGTAGAGCTCGAACGCCATCCTCAGCACGCGCGGGGCATGGCGCAGCTCCATGAAGTCGAGCCCGATGAACCGGACCTTGACCACCGCCAGCACGATCACGACCACGCCGATCCTGGAACCGGTGCCGTGGTTGTCACCCGCTGACACCGAGATCGCGGTGAGCGCGACCAGGACCAGCCAGATCCAGGTCGGTCGCGCGCGCAGGAACTCGGTCCGGTTCACCGGGTCAGCTCACCAGGTAGAGCAACGGGAACAGCACGATCCAGAGCAGGTCGACCAGGTGCCAGAAGCAGGCGCCGCCCTCGATCACCATCCACCGCCGGGTGGTCAGGTCGGCGCGACCCGGTTGACGGATCAGGAAGCCGAGCACCCCGAGTCCGATGAGGACGTGGAACAGGTGCAGCCCGGTGAGGATGAAGTAGTACAGGTAGAAGTCGTTGGTTCCCGGGGTGTGGCCCTGGTGGATCTTCTGGGTGTACTCGACGGCCTTCAACGCCACGAACGCGAGCCCGCAGCAGAACGCGCCGACGAACAGTCGATGCGCCAGAGCCCGGGCGTCCGCCCGGAGGGCCCGGACAGCAGTCGCGACCAGCAGGGAGCTGGTCAGCAGGACCACGGTGTTGGCCAGGCCGATGGCCAGGTCGAGGGTGTGCCGCGAGCGGTCGAACACCTCCGGCTCCGCTCCGCGGTGCACCAGGAAGGTGGTGAAGAACGCGCCGAAGACGAGCATGTCGCCGAACAGGAACACCCAGGTCCCCTCCTCGCCCGGGACGCGGCGCGCGGTTGCGCTCGGCGCCGCCGGTGCCATCAGGCGCGCTCGCTGTCGATCGCCTTCAGCAGGACGTAGGTGGTCGCACCGATCCAGGCGGAGAAGGCGACCAGCGGGATCCAGAACGCGAAGACGCCGTTCCAGGCGAGCGGCCCGCTGTGGAACAGGTAGATCGCGCAGCCGGGGGTCGCGAGGATCGCGTACCAGGCGTTCAGGTAGCCGAACCAGCGCGGGAAGACCGGAGTCTCGCTGGAGTCGATGAAGGTGGCGACGACGAGGATCAGGGCCTGCAGCACCAGGGTTCCGACGACACCGACGAACATCAGCCAGAAGACGTCGTTCAGCGCCCGGGTGACGTCGGGATCGGCATCGGGACGGTACGCCGCGGCCAGCGCGACCACCGTCGGGAAGATGAAGCCGATCGGGATGATCACGCCGGCCAGCAGCTGGGTCAGCGACATCACGCCCCAGTAGCCCTCGATCCGGCGTACCTGCCGGGCCAGCGCGGCGACGAAGCCACAGACGATCGGCGCGAACAGCACCATCAGCGCGAGCCCGACGGTGAGCCGGTCGTGGTGGTGGCGGTAGATCGCGGCGATCTGCTCCGAGCTGGCCGACGGGTCGAGCGGCGGGACCAGGTCGGCGATCAGCCAGAAGAACACGAAGAACAGCGCGAGCAGCCCGACGCCGCTCCAGGCCCCGATCTTCTCGATCCGGATGCGTACGGGTGCGGGCTCCATCAGGTCTCCTGCGGGGTGAGAGGGGTCAGACGCGGGGGTCGAACGGCAGGAAGGTGCCGCGGAACACGCAGATCGGGATCGTGAACAGCAACAGGTAGGTCAGGTTCATCGTGAGGATCCAGGTCACGACCCGGGCGACGTGGTGCTTCCAACCGTCGAACCGGTCGACCCGGGTCCAGTGCTCGACCATCGGTGTACCGTCCGGCCGCTTCGCGTCGATGATCAGCATCGTCACCGACATCAGCAGGGCGAACGGAACGATCGGGTACACCAGTGGGAAGTGGCCGCGGTGGTTGGAGAGCGACGGCCCGATGACGGTGGTGTAGTTCCACATGCCCATCAGCACCGCGCTGCCCTCGATCAGCAGGTCCCAGAGGTAGTGCGCCGCGAAGCCGGCCACCAGCAGGAAGATCGGGAACGCCGGCAACCAGGAGCGCGCGGTGACCCGGCCGCTCAGCAAGGTGTGCACCTTCCGCAGGCCGCCGATCAGCGGGAAGTAGATCGCGCCGAAGAACCAGCCGTACGCCGGGATGACCGCCCACGGCTTGTTCGGGCTGGTGTACGGCCCGTTCCAGTGCGGGATCAGGTGCAGGTGGGGGTTGTAGAGGACGTACCCGCCCCAGTCGGCGTACCACTCCTGCCAGGACTGGGTAGTCGCGCCGATGAACAGCAGAGCCGGCACCGTGATCGCGCCCAGCCGCTTGCTCTTGCGCCAGAAGTGCACCGCCATCACCACCCAGATGCACGGGCCGACGATCTGGAACGCCCAGGCGAACGCCGGTGCATCTTGGTTCAAGGGGTCTCCTCGGAAAACTACAAACGACAAAGTTTGTAGTGCGTAGTCATCCGACAAAGTAGGGATCTTGTAGTGTCCTGTCAATGACCGATCCGACCGTCGTCTCCCAGCGCCCCCAGCGCTGGGGCGCGGACGCGCCCGCGGACGACGTCGCCGCCCGCGAGCGGATTCTCGACGGTGCAGAGCGCTGCTACCGGCGCCAAGGCATCGACCGGACCCGGATGGGTGACATCGCGCTCGAGGTCGGGGTGCACCGGACCACGCTCTACACCTACTTCGCGACCAAGGACGCCGTACTGGCCGCAGCTTTCCTGCGCGAGGCGGACGGAATCCTGACCCGGGTCGAGCCGCTCCTCGGTGGCGAGACGTCCTTCGAGGACCGACTGGTGCGCGCCTCGGTGACCAGCCTGCGCGAGACGCGGGAGTCGCAGTACATGAAGGTGCTGATCGACCCGACGTCCGCTGGTCGGACCATGCACGCGGCGGGTGCCTCGCAGGCGTGGTCCGAGCGCGTCGCCCAGACCCTCGAGCCGGCGTTGCGCGCGGCGGTCGCGAGCGGGGAGGTCCGCGACGACGTCCCGGTCGAGACGATGCTCCGCTGGATCTGGCGGATGTCCTTCAGCCTGGCCAGCGAGCCGCCGGCCGAGGTGGACGGTGGCGACGAGGGCATCTTCCGGACGTTCCTGATCCCGGCGCTGAGGCCCAGCGCGCGGGGCTAGGCCGGGTCCGGGAAGGCTTCGAGCAGGGCGTCCACGGTCGTGACCCTGCCGAGCATCCGCATGCTGTAGTTGAGCAGCGGCTCGGCGTACTCGGGGGGCGTGGCGGCCACGGCATCCTTCGGCACGATCACCGAGAACCCCTGCTGGGCCGCGTCCCCGGCAAGCAGGATCAGGGCGACGTTCAACGAGACCCCGACCAGGACGACCGTCGTGATGCCGCGGGCACGCAGCACCGGCAGCAGCTCGGTGCCGCAGGACGGGTTCAGGCCGTGATGACGGGGCAGCACCAGGTCGCCGGCGCCGAGGAGCTCGGGCAGCACCTGGGTCGCTTCGTCCCCGGGGGCCCAGGTCGCCCCGGCGCCGAGTGCTCGCCAGAGCGGCGCGGGGCCGTGGTCCACAGCCCCGAGCGCCCCCTCGTACGTCGCGTGCACGACGACCACACCGGCGCGCCGGGCTCCGTCGAGCAGGCGCCGGATCGCCGGGATCGCGGGCGCCGCGGCAGCAGCCAGATCCGGAAGGATGGACGTGCCGCCCAGGACGCCTTCCTGGCACTCGACGCAGATGATGCCGGTGGTGCTCGGGTCGATCGACAGGCTCATCCGGATCCGATCAGTGAAGGCGCGCGGACCGCAGGCCCGACGCGTACGGGGACGCCGTTGAGGACAGTCATCGCAGCCTTCCTGAACGGCGCCAGGCAGTTGACGCATCTGTCAACACAGTATCGATGCCCGGGCCGAAACGCATCAGATCCGTCCCGGAGATCGGGATTTGGCGGCGAAAGCACGCTGTTCCGTCAGGCTTCCGGGGTTTGAATCACCGTCGGCGGGATCGTCAGATACAAGCTGAGCGGGCGGATCGACGGGCAGTGCCGGCGGGCTGCATCTCCCCGGACCTCCTGAGGCGCCGGGGGCGTTCTGGAGGCTGATCCCCTTGCAGGCATGGGAAAGTCGACCGAGCCGCGGAAGCACCGGTAGTCAGGCGAACATCCCGCCGGACCCTGTCCGAGCCCCGTGCGACGATCAAACTTGACGTTCTCGTGTCGAGCTCTGCGATCTTATTCCGGCGTGAAAGGCAGAATCTGGCCGATGTTATTGACGCTTATGTCAGACCCACCTACGATGCACGAGGCGGAAGTGGGCTGCGTCACTGCAGCCGCAGTCAATCGTTCATAGATCGAGGCATACCGGCACATGTCGGACTATGGAGTACCGAGGGGGTCGACGATGAGCATCGCCACTGAGCCTCGCCGCCCACCGTCACCGTCCGCCGAACCCGAGTGCGACGTCTACCGCGCGCTTCGCCGGGCGAACCCGATGCTCGGGATCCTCGACGAGCTCGGTGGGTTCTACGCCACGTCCCTGGAGACGGTCAAAGGGATCTTCCGGCGCGACTTCCAGTGGCGCGAGTTCCTGGAGCAGGCGTGGTTCATCTCGAGCGTCGCGATCGTTCCGACGATCCTGGTGTCCTTGCCCCTGTGCGTGATCGTGATCTTCGAGCTCAACCAGCTGCTGATCGAGATCGGCGCCGTCGACCTGGCGGGAGCCGGTGCCGGACTCGCGGTGGTTCGCGAGATCGGTCCGATCGTCAGCGTCCTCGTCGTCGCCGGCGCCGGAGCGACGGCGATGTGTGCAGACCTCGGCTCGCGAAAGATTCGCGAAGAGCTCGACGCGATGATGGTTCTGAGCGTCAACCCGATCCACCGGTTGGTGGTCCCGCGAGTACTGGCGTCCACCGTCGTGGCGGTCCTGCTGAACGGTCTGGTCACGATCACAGGGCTGATCGGAGGCTTCGTCTTCAGCGTGTTCGTCCAGGGTGCGACGCCGGGCCTCTACATCAGCAACTTGACCCTGCTGGTCGGCTTCCCGGACTTCATCTCGGCGATCATCAAGGCCGCGGTGTTCGGGTTCCTGGCCGGACTGGTCGGGTGCCACCTGGGCCTGAACGCCAAGGGCGGCCCCAAGGGCGTCGGTGATGCCGTCAACCAGACCGTCGTGTTCAGCTTCCTGCTGCTGTTCGTCGCGAACACCGTGATCACCACGATCTTCCTGGAGCTGTTCTCCTGATGGCCACTGTCGTCACGGATGTCACCGGGTCCCGGCCGAGCGTGCCGGTTCGCGCGGGGAAGCGGTTACTGCACGGATTCGCCGAGATCGGCGACCAGATCACCTTCTACGCGAAGGCCTATGCAGCGGTGCCGTACGCGATCCGCCGGTACCGCAACGAGATCTACAACCTGCTCGCGCAGGTCAGCCTCGGGTCCGGTGCACTCGCGCTGATCGGCGGCACGGTCGTGGTGATCGGCGTGCTGACCGCCGCCGGCGGCATCGAGGTCGGTCTCCAGGGCTACACCTCGCTCGGAAACATCGGCGTCGGGGCGCTTGCCGGCTTCGTGTCGGCGTACATCAACCCGCGCGAGATCGCGCCGGTCCTCGCCGGGATCACGCTCACCGCCACGGTCGGTGCTGGCTTCACGGCCCAGCTCGGCGCCATGCGGGTCAGCGAGGAGATCGACGCGCTCGAGGTGATGGCGATCCGCTCGGTCCCGTACCTCGTCACGACCCGGATCATCGCCGGCTTCGTGGCGATCATCCCGCTCTTCGCGATGGGCCTGATCATGTCGTTCGCGGCGACCAAGCTCGTGGTCATCGTGTTCTTCCGCCAGGCCGCCGGCACCTACGACCACTACTTCACCACGTTCCTGCACCCGATCGACATCGTGTACTCGCTGGCCAAGGCCGGAGCGATGGCGATCGCCGTGATCTCCATCTGCTGCTACTACGGCTTCCATGCCGAAGGCGGTCCTGCAGGCGTCGGGCGTGCTGTCGGTCAGGCCGTTCGTACGTCGCTGATCGTCGTAGCCGTGATCGACCTGCTCGTCGGACTGGGCCTCTACGGCAGCCTCGACCTGCACCTGGCGGGCTGACGCCGATGACCCGGGGACAGCGCAAGCGGCGCGACGACGACACCGAGGTTCGGTCTGCCTTCGTCGGCATCCTCGCGATCGTCGTTGCGTTCGGGCTCATCGCGCTCTCGACCGCGCTGTTCAAGCACAGCTTCACCAGCACCGAGTCGCTCACACTGCGCTCCGATCGCGCCGGGCTACTGATGAGCAAGGGCGCGATGGTCAAGCTTCGCGGCGTCGAGATCGGCAGGGTCGGGGAGGTCTCCGAGGTCGCTGGCGGTGCTCAGCTCCGGCTCGACATCGACTCGAAGTACCTCTCCACGATCCCGGCCAACGTGGCCGCCGACATCGTGCCGACCACGGTCTTCGGCAACAAGTACGTCGAGCTGGTGCCGCCCGCGCAACCCGGCCCGGCCATCGCCGCCGGATCGGTCGTCACCGGCCAGCACGTCACCGTGGAGGTCAACAACACCTTCGAGAGCCTGGTCAATCTCCTCAACGGTGTGGAGCCGCGGCAGATCAACGCCGCACTGACCAGCCTGGCGTCATCGCTGCAGGACAACGGCGCCCAGGCCGGGCAGTTCATCGACCTTCTGAACACGTACCTGGGCGAGATCAACCCGCAGCTCCCGTTGATCAATGCCGACATCACCCAGGGCGTCGGTGTCGCCGGTCAGTACGCCGACCTGGCGCCGAACCTGGTCCGGCTCGCGGGCAACGGGACCACGATCAGCGACACCCTGGTCGCCAACCGAGCGTCCCTCGACGCGCTGCTGGTGAGCTTCAGCCGGCTGGCCGACAAGACCGGCACTCTCGCGAAGAGCAACGAGAAGAACCTGGCGGCTTCGCTGACGGCCCTGGACCCGACCACGAAGCTGCTGGCGAAGTACTCGCCGGAGTTCCCGTGCCTCCTCGAGGGTCTGGCGATCTCGAAGGACATGGCCAATAAGGCCTTCGGTGCGGCTCCCGGGGTGCAGCCCGGGATCAACGGCTATATCGGACTGCTGCCGAGCCAGGAGCCCTACCAGAATCCCCGCGACCTGCCGGAGATCAACGCGAAGAACGGGCCGGGGTGCTACGGACTGCCGAACGTGACGGTGGGCAAGATCCCGCACCCGACGTTCGACAGCGGCGGTCCGGACCCGTACGCCGGCGATATCCCCGGCGGGGGTAGCGCCGGGACCAAGGGCGGACTCGGCCCCGTCTACACCAAGCAGTTCCTCGGCGTCCTGTTCGGACTGGGGAACTTCGCATGAGGCGCGCGACGATGGTTCCGCAGTCCGTGCCGCGCCGGGTGCGACGCAGCAACAGCGCCGCGTACAAGTTCATCGTCTTCTTCACCGTCTCCGCAGCGATCGCCACCTATCTCGGGATGTTCTTGGGCAACTTCGACCTGGGAAAGCGGGACAGCTACACCGCGCTCTTCACGAAGGTCTCCGATCTCAAGAAGGGTGCGCCGGTGCGGATCGCGGGCGTGTCCGTCGGTGCGGTCGATGCGGTCCAGATCAACGACGGCGGCACCGGTGAGTCCGCCGTCAAGGTCAAGTTCCACGTCGACAACGGGGTGCGGCTGCCGGCCGGCGTGGATGTGACCGTCCGCTTCAAGAACCTGATCGGTGACCAGTACCTGCAGCTCGATCCCGGTGCGCATCCCACAGCGGCGCTGCTCCGGGTCGGCGCCACGATCCCGGCCACGAACACCCGGGCTGCCCTCGACCTCGACACCCTGTTCCAGGGATTTCAGCCGCTGCTCCAGGGACTGGACTCCTCGCAGGTCAACGACCTGTCCTCGGCGATCGTCAACGTCCTCCAGGGCAAGGCGAGTGCGGTCTACCAGCTGATCGGGTCGCTCTCGAGCCTGTTCGGGACGCTCGCCCAGAACGACGGCCTGATCACCCAGGTGATCAGCAACCTGGACACCGGACTTTCCGGCGTGGCGCAGAACTCGGGTCAGCTCTCCCAGCTCGTGGTCCAGCTCGAACAGCTCGTCTCGGGCCTGTCGGCGGATCGCAAGCCGATCGGCGCCTCCCTCAGCCAGGTGAACGCGCTGGCGGCGAGCGCCGCGTCGCTGCTTCAACGGGCCCGACCATCGCTGCGGACCGACGTCCCGGCCCTGCAGGGGATCGCGACCGAGCTGAACAAGCAGACCGACACGTTGCAGTACATCTTCGACAACGCCCCGGATGCCTTGAACCGGTTGAGCCGGGTGGGCTCGTACGGCGCCTTCTTCAACTTCTACCTCTGCGGGCTGCGCTTCAAGCTCACCGGTCCGACCGGTCAGCCGTTCTACACCCCCTTCACCTACAGCGGACTTGCGAGGTGCAAGGCCTCATGAAGCTCATCGGGAGCGGCAAGACCTTCTTCGAACGTGACCAGAGGCTGATCGGCTTGATCGGCACCGTGCTGACGCTCGCCTTCACGCTGGCGGCGCTCGAGGTCACGCACCTGCCCTTCATCGACAGCGGGCACGTGTACACGGCGTACTTCAGCGATGCCGGCGGGCTCTCGACGGGCGATGACGTCCAGGTCGCGGGCCTCGACGTCGGCAAGGTCAAGAGCATCCAGATCGACGGTCAGCGGGTCAAGGTCGAGGTCAAGGTCAAGAACCCGGACGTGGAGCTGGGCGACCAGTCGACGGCACGGATCATCACGTTGAACCTTCTCGGTCGCAAGGCGGTCTCGCTCGAGTCCAAGGGCGATCACTCGATGCGCAACGGTGGGGCGTTCGTGCAGTCGATCGCGCCGTACGACCTGACCCAGGCCCTCGAAGGCGTGACCACCACGGTCAAGGACCTCGACGTCACCAAGGTCTCGGCTGCGCTCGACTCGATCTCGCAGACGTTCACCCACACACCTGCGGGCGTCACCGGTGCACTCAACGGGTTGCGACAGGTCTCTGCAGCGGTGGCGAGCCGCGACCAGGAGCTCAACAACCTGCTGAGCTCGACGAAGTCCGTCACCAGCGTTCTCGCAGGCCGGAACCGGGAGATCTCGCTGCTGTTCGACAACGGCGCTTCGCTTCTCAACGAGTTGAACGCGCGCCGCGACGCCATCAACGGACTACTCGCGAACGCCGGTGCGGTTGCGCAGCAGCTCAGCGGTCTGGTCAGGGACCAGCAGGGCAAGCTCGCGCCGGCTCTGAAAGAGCTCCGCCAGACCGTGCAGCTGCTCAGCGCGAACAAGGTCAAGCTCTCGCAGACGATCGACAGGCTCGGGCCGTACGCGACCGCCCTCGGTGACGCGGTCGGCAGCGGGCCGTTCTACACGGCCTACATCCCGAACCTGTCCGACCCGTCGACGCTGCCGGTCTTCCCGGCGATCCTGGCCGAAGCGGTGGGTTCCAAGTGAGCTGGCGGGCCAAGGTCAACACGGCGGTCCTGGTGCTGGTGATCGTCGCCGGGCTCTTCGCCTTCGGAGTCATCGGCGGGTCCGGGGATACCCAGGCATCCGCGCTGTTCGTCTCAGCCAAGGGCCTGTACGTCGGCGACGACGTCCGCGTCCTGGGTGTCAAGGTCGGTCGGATCGATGCAATCAAGCCCGAAGGCACCTACGTCCGGGTGACGTTCAGCGTGCCGTCCTCGCGGAAGATCCCGGCCGACGCCAAGGCCGTGATGCTGTCCCCGAGCCTGGTCGCGAGCCGGTTCGTCCAGCTCACCCCCGCCTACAGCTCGGGCCCGGTACTCGCGTCCGGAGCAGTCATCCCGGAGAGCCGGACGCTGGTTCCCGAGGAGTTCGACGACGTCAAGGCTCAGCTGACACGCCTGGCCGACGCCCTGCGCCCCAACGGGAACAACCCGGGCGGCTCACTCGCCCAGGTCATCAGGGTTGCCAACACCAACCTGGCGCACGGCAACGCCCAGCGGTTGCACGACTCGATCCACTCGTTGTCGCAGGCGGCTACCGCGATCTCGAGCGGCCGCGGCGACCTGTTCGACACCGTGCGGAACCTGGACGTGTTCCTGAAGAACCTGGTCACCAACGACGCCGCCGTCCGCCAGTTCAGCTCCGAGCTCACCGGCGTCAGCACCACCCTCGCCCAGGACCGCGGCTCGCTCTCGCTCGCCCTGGACAGCCTGGGTCAGGCGTTCGGTCAGATGAAGACGTTCCTCGACGACAACGGAACCCAGATCTCGGGCAGCGTTCGTGACCTGGCTGAGTTCTCGTCGACGCTGGCTGAACAGACCAAGCAGCTCCAGCAGATCCTGCACGTCGCGCCGACGGCCCTCGTGAACTTCTACAACATCATCGATCCGCGCTACAACGCGTTCACCGGGGCGCTGGGTCTCGGCAACCTGCAGGCGTCCGGAGCGGGTCTGGCCTGCGGCATGATTGCTGGCGTCATCGGAATCACCCCGGCCACCTCGGGACCGAAGCTGGACGAGTTCCGCAACCAGTGCAAGACGGCCGTCGGCCCCTTCGCCTCGTTGCTCGGAGTGGGCGACAGCGCTTTCCCGAACGGGACGCTACCGATCCCGGGTCTCAACCCGGAGGCGAAACCCGGCCTGCCGTCGGCGCCGGGCTCCAAGCCGGAGTCGCCGTCGACCCCTGGTGAGCAGGGCCTGCTCGCCCTCCTCGGCCTCGGAGGTTCGAAGTGAAGCGACTGCGCTTGTTCGTCATCCCCCTGGTTGCCGCGATGGCCCTCTCCGGCTGCGCGATCAAGAAGCCCAACGACTACGTGCTGCCCGGCGGCGTAGCGACCGGCTCGGACGGCTACCAGGTCAGCGCCGAGTTCGCGAACGTCGAGAACCTGGTTCCGAACTCACGGGTGATGTACAACGGCGTCGTGATCGGCACCGTCACCAGGATCGCGATGAAGAACTGGCACGCCGACGTGACCATGAAGCTCAAGAAGAACGTCCCGCTGCCCGCCACCACCCAGTTCAAGATCGGCCAGGCCAGCCTGCTCGGGGCGGAGTACGTCGAGGTCGTCGCTCCGAGCTCGACCGACGCCGGCACCTCGCGGTTGCAGGCCGGTGACAGGGTGACCGCGGCACGGACCGGCAACTATCCCGAGACGGAAGACGTGCTGGCCTCGGTGTCCCTGGTGCTCAACGGCGGTGGTCTGTCGCAGCTGCACACGATCACCTCCGAGCTCAACAGCATGGTCGGATCGCCCGAACGGCAGCAGAACGCGCGCGAGCTCATCGACCGGACGAACGTGTTCCTGGCCTCGCTGAACCAGAACAAGAAGAACATCATCGGCCTGATCGCCTCGATCAACCGGCTCGCCGGCACCCTCGCCCGGCAACGGGCAACGGTCTCGAGAGCCATCCAGCACATCACCCCGGGCCTGGTGGTGCTCAACCACGAGCGCGCGACCCTGGTCGGTGCCCTGGAGAAGCTCGGCGAATTCGGGACGATCGGCTCCCGGGTGATCCGTGAGTCCGGCGACGAGCTGGTCACGAACCTGCGCCAGCTGGAGCCCACCCTGACCAAGATCCGGGTGGCAGCCTCGTCGATCCCGAACGCGCTCGAGGTGACGGGCACGTTCCCGTTCCCGTTGCCGACCATCGCCGGGGCTGTGAAGGGCGACTTCGCGAACCTGTACGGAACCCTCGACCTCTCCCTTCCTCAGCTGACCGCGAACTTCATCGGTGGACCGGCGGACTCGAGCGGGTTCAACAAGCCGAGCCTCTTCTTCGAGCACATCAACCCGTTCAAGCCGGCGTCGGGCACCGTGCCCCCTGCCGGCTCGTCGGGAACCACGACGAGCTCAGGGACGGGCACGACGACCAAGGCCGGGTCGACCTCGGGCAGCCCGGCGACCAGCGGCACACCGAGCGCCCCGACCGGTGGGTCCTCCGGGACGCCCACGGCACCTCCGAAGGCGTGCAACCTCCTGACCAAGCTCCTGGGAGGCTGCTGATGTTGCTCAAGCAAAGCAGGATCCAGCTGATGGTGTTCGGCGTGCTGGCACTCATCGCGATGACCACGGTGTCGGTGTCGTACGTCGGGCTGCCGCGGTTGCTCGGCTTCCGTCAGATGACGTTGCACGCCCAGTTCGCCGACGTTTCCGGGCTCTACCCGTCGGCCCGGGTCACCTACCGCGGCGTCGACGTCGGCGTGGTGAAGTCACTCGAACCGTCGCGCACCAGCGTGATCGTCACGATGCAGATCGACAAGGGCTCCGACGTGCCGTCGGATGCGATCGCCGCGATCCACAGCACCTCCGCCATCGGTGAGCAGTACGTCGACCTCGTCCCCGCGCGCCAGGGCGGCCCCTACCTCACCGATGGCTCGACCATTCCTGAGTCGCGCACGGTCGGGATGCCTCAGGCCGGGGACGTGCTCGACAGCGTCAAGGGGTTGATCGACTCGATTCCGCCCACCGGTCTCTCGAAGCTCCTCGACAACATCACGACAGCCTTCGGCGGTGGGTCGAACGACCTGCAGACGCTGGTCAGCCAGTCGGACTCGTTGCTGCGCACCGCGCAGGCCAACGTCGGGCCGACCACCGACCTGATCAACACCGCGGCGCCGTTCCTGAACACCCAGGTGCAGCTGCGGAACCAGGAGCTGCGCAGCGTGAACAACCTCGCAGGCGTCACCACCACGCTGTCCGACAAGAACGCCGATCTGGTCCGGCTGCTCAAGAGCGGCGCGCCGTTCGCGGACCGGTTCACCAGTCTGGTCGGTGATCTCGAGCCGTCGCTGCCGGTGCTCCTGACGAACCTGACCACCAGTAGCCAGGCCCTGGTCGCGTACCTGCCCGGTGCCGAGCAGGCGCTGGCGCTGTTGCCTGCGTCGATCGCCGGCTACCAGGGGGCGCTGCTCCCGTACGACGCACAAGGCGGCGTCGCCCTCGACTTCAAGCTCCAGGCCAACTACCCGGCGACCTGCACCAAGGGCTTTATCCCGACGAAGGACTGGCGTGATCCACGGATCACCACCCAGGTGCCGACACCGCCCGACCTTTACTGCAAGCTGCCCAAGGACTCCAAGTCGGTCATCAGGGGTGCTCGCAACTATCCGTGCGAGGGCTTCCCCGGGTACCGCGCAGGCACGGTCGACGAGTGTGCGATCGCGGCGACCGGACGCCCTGAGGCTGACCCGAAGGTCGCCTACCTGCCCGGCCAGAAGCCGCTCGACGAGGCGCTGTACGAGCCCGCGACCGGCCGCTTCATCGGCCCGGACGGCAAGTTCTATGCTCTGGGTTCGGGATCGCTCGGTACCCCCCCGAGGACGTGGCAGCAGCTGGTCCTGTCGACGATGGGAAAGTGACCGGACGTGGAACCACCCCAGACCGACGCTGAGGACGAGGGTCCGGACAACGAGGTTGCTCTCGAGCTTCCCTGGCAGGGCGCTGCAGCGGCCGTGCCGGCGAGCCGCAGGAGCCTGGCTGCCGTCGCTGTCCTCGTCGTCGCCGTGATTGCCCTTGCGGTACTCGTCCCGTTCCAGATCCGGTCGTACAACCACGCCAGGTCCAACAACGAGACCGCCCTGCGGCAGCAGGCCACCGTTGCGATCACCACCGCAGTGGTGGAGCTGACGTCGCCGTCGGCGGCGACCGCGGACACCTACGTGAAGGACATGCTTTCCCGCTCGACCGGGGCGTTCAAGGACCAGCTGGGCCAGATCGCGCAGACCTTCGCGTCCACGGTCAAGTCGGCGGGGGTCACGGCGACGGCGACCGTCGCGTCGTCGGGGATCTCGAGCCTGAACGTCAAGGACCGGAAGGTCACCATGGTGGTCGCGGTCGTCCAGGAGCTCAAGAACAACCAGACCCCCAAGGCCGAGGCCCGGTACTACCGGTTACGGGTGGTCGCCGAGAAGACGGGTGACCGCTGGCTCATCTCCGACATGCGGTTCGTGGCATGAGCGCCGACACGACCAGCGCCACGAAGCCGCCGCGCTTCTCGGCCGGGCTGACGCGGGTGCTCGTGATCGTGCTGGCGGTGCTGGTGGTGGTCCTGGGCGGAGCGGCCGTCGGTCTGCAGATCGCCAAGCCTGGAGGGGACGGCCTGGACGGCGCCCGGTCAGCGGCGCTGACGAGCGCGACCACCCGGGTCCCGAAGATGCTGTCCTACTCCTACAAGACCATCGACGCCGACATCACGACAGCGACCGGTCAGGTGACCGGCAGCTTCAAGACGCAATTCTCATCGTTGATGAGCACCCAGGTTCGTGCCGGAGCACTGTCGGGGAGGATCACCACTACTGCGAAGGCCGTAGAAGCAGGCGTGGTCTCAGCGAGCTCGTCGCGGGTCACGGTGCTGGTCTTCCTCAACCTGACCACCACCAGCGGCGCCAACGCGACTCCGCAGATCAACGGCAGCCGGGTCGAGGTCGCCATGACCAAGGTCGGCAACGAGTGGCTCGTCTCCAAGGTCACCCCGGTCTGAGGCGCTAGGGCGTGTACCTCTCGCGCAGCTGTTGCTTGTAGAGCTTGCCGTTGTCGAGGCGGGGGAGCGCCGGGTCGAAGTCGATGCCCCGGGGAACCTTGTAGCGAGCGAGGTGCTGCGCGCAGTACGCCGTGAGCTCGGCAGCCAGGTCAGGACCGGCGTCCGCCCAGTGCACCGGCTCGATCACGGCGTGCACCCGCTCGCCGAGGTCCGGGTCGGGGACACCGAAGACGGCTGCGTCCATCACCTTGTGGTGGCTGACCAGGACGTTCTCCGCCTCCTGCGGGTAGATGTTCACACCTCCGGAGATGACCATGAAACTCTTGCGGTCCGTCAGGTAGAGGAACCCGTCGTCGTCGAGGTAGCCGATGTCGCCGACGCAGACCCGTCCGGCGCTGTCGCTGACCGACGCGGTCTTGTCGGGATCGTTGAGGTACGCGAAGGACGCACCGCCGGCGAAGTAGATGTCCCCGATCTCTCCGTTCGGGAGCTCGCCGCCGTCGGGCCCGACGATCGAGGGCACGCCGAGCATCGGCTTTCCAACCGACCCGGGGTGCTCGAGCCAGTCCGCGGCGGAGATGAAGGTCGCACCGGCCCCTTCGGAGGACGAGTAGAACTCGGATATCACCGGCCCCCACCAGGCGATCATCTGCTGCTTGATGGGTACCGGGCACGGTGCTGCTGCGTGCACGACCTGGCGCAGCGAGCTGACGTCGTAGGCAGCCCGGACCTCGTCGTCGAGCTTGAGCATCCGGACGAAGTGCGACGGCACGAACTGGGCATGGGTGACCTGGTAAGCCGAGATCAGCGCCAGCGCGTGCTCGGCGTCGTACTTCTCCATCATCACGACGGTGCCGCCGAGCCGTTGCACCGCCATCGTCCAGTACGCCGGTGCGGTGTGGTAGATCGGCGCCGGGCTCAGGTAGGTGCCTCCATCGGGGAATCCGATCGCCCGCAGGAACGGCACCGTCGGATCGTTGTCGGCTGAGTCGGGTCCGTCGCGCAGTGGTCGCTTGATGCCCTTCGGCTGACCGGTCGTGCCCGAGGAGTACTGGAGCAGGTCGCCCGCGGACTCGTCGGCGATCGGTACGGTCGGCATCGCCGAGACCGCGTCCGCGAACGACGCCCATGCCGGTGTCGGCGGCTCGCCGTGAATCAGGCGTACCCGGAGCGCCAGCAGTTCTTCGAGGTCCAGCGCGGCCAGGGTCGCGGACATCGCCTCGGACGAGACCAGCAGTGCTGCGCCGCTGTCGTTGAGGATGTACGCGATCTCGCCGGCACCGAGATGGGCGTTGATCGTCGTGAAGTACAGGCCCGAGCGCCGCGCGGCCCACATCGCTACGTGGTAGTGCTCGTTGTTCTCCATCAGGATCGCGATCGTGTCCCCGCGGACGAGCCCCTCGGCCCGCAACAGGTGCGCCAGCTGGTTGGCCCGGTCGTCGAGCTCGGTATGGGTCACCACCGTCCCGGAGGTCGCCATGATCAGAGCTGCGCGGTCGGTTTCTCGCCAGGTTCGGGGGTCCATCGTGGTTCGGGTGTCTCCTTGTCCGGAGGTGCAGAACTCGGGGCGATCAGCATATCTGGCAATTGCGTCAACTACGCCTCCTCCTGGCACCGTAGGGAGGCCTTCTATGGGGAGTCTCAAGCACCTCCACGGTACTTGACACAAGTGCCAAATCAGGCTTTCATGGGGCGGTCCAGGTGGCACGACCGTGAGGTGGAGAGCGTGACGGATCAGGTGCTGGTCGAGCGTCACGGGGCCGTACAGGTGATCGTGATCAACCGCCCGGAAGCGAAGAACGCGCTCAACGCAGCGGTCGCCCAGGGGGTCGCCGCTGCGGTCGACGAGCTGGAGGCCGATGACACCCTGCGGTCGGGCGTCCTGACCGGCGCGGGCGGCACCTTCAGCGCCGGGATGGACCTGAAGGCCTTCCTGCGGGGCGAGACGCCGCTCGTCGGCGATCGGGGTCTGTGCGGGGTCACCATGAAGCCGCCGCGGAAGCCGCTGATCGGTGCTGTCGAGGGCTGGGCGGTCGCCGGCGGCTTCGAGCTCCTGCTCGCCTGCGACCTGATCGTGGCCGCGCAGGGCTCCCGGTTCGGCGTGCCGGAGGTCAAGCGCGCGCTGGTGGCGGGCGGTGGTGCTGCGCTGCTGCTGGGCCGACGACTGCCGATGTCGATCGCGATGGAGCTGCTGCTCACCGGGGATCCGATCGATGCTGACCGGGCTGCCAGCCTCGGCCTGGTCAACCGGGTGACACCTGACGGAGAAGCCCTGGCGGAAGCGATCAAGCTGGCCGAGGTGATCGCGGCCAACGGGCCGTTCGCCGTCGCGGTGACCAAGGAGATCGCGAAGGCGTCTGCTGACTGGAGCTGGGCCGAGGGCTGGGCCAAGCAGGACGCCCTGATGATGCCGGTCTTCTCCTCGGCGGACGCCCGCGAAGGAGCGACCGCCTTCGCCGAGAAGCGCGCACCCGTGTGGACCGGACGATGAGCCATGATCTGCAGATATCCGAACAGGCCTGAGGAGAAGACATGCAGTTGAAGGTGGGCCAGGCGCTCGTCAGCGCTGTGGACGAGACCGGCGTGATCGTGACGCGCGCTCCCGACGGTGACGTCTCGGTGACGTGCGGCGGCGTGGCGATGTACCCGAAGGGCGACGACGCCGTCAGCGGTGAAGCCGATCCGGCGCAGCTCGAGGGCTCCCTGCTCGGCAAGCGGTACGTGGACGAGGCCGGCACCGTCGAGCTGCTGTGCACCAAGCCGGGCAAGGGCTCGCTGGCTGTGGACGGGTCCGCCCTGACCGTCGCGCAGGCCAAGGCCCTGCCCTCGTCCGACTGACCCGAGGAGCTGGACCATGAATCTCACCATCCTGCTCGACATGGCCACCGACGGCTTCGGTGAGCGCGTCATCGTCGGCACCCGGCAGGACGGGCTGACGGTCGGCCGGCTGCGCGCGGCCGCCCTCCGTGGAGCCGGGCTCGTCCGCGCCGCCGATGCCGATTCGATCGTCTACCTGGCAGTGAACGGGCCCGCCTTCCCGGTCGCGCTGTTCGCGGCGGCGTACGCCGGGGTGCCGCTGGTGCCGCTCAACTACCGCCTGGGTCACGAACAGCTCGACGAGCTCCTCGCGAACCACCCCCGTGCCTTCCTGATCACCCAGAGCGCCGAGCCGGGCGACCCGACGTCGATGTCGACCGCTGCCTGGCTGGCCGGGACCACCTCCGGCGCGTCTGCCGAGGATCCCGTCGAGGAGGCCGAGGGTGCCGCGGTGGTCATCTACACCAGCGGTACGACGTCGGCGCCCAAGGGCGTTCTGCTCGGCCACCACAACCTGGTCTCCTACGTCCTCGGCTCGGTCGAGTTCTTCTCCGCCGACGAGGACCAGACCGCCCTGATGAGCGTGCCGCCGTACCACATCGCCGCGGTCGCCAACGTGATCACCAACCTGTACGCCGGTCGCCGGTTCATCGCGCTGGAGAAGTTCGAACCCGCCGAGTGGCTGGACCTGGTCCGTGCCGAGGGTGTGACCAACGCACTCGTCGTTCCCACGATGCTGTCGCGGATCCTGGAGTGCGAGAGCGACAAGGCCTTGCCCTCGTTGCGCACCCTGGCCTACGGCGGAGCGCCGATGTCGTCCGCCGTCATCCGCAAAGCCGTCCAGACCTGGCCGGAGCTCGACTTCGTCAATGCCTACGGCCTGACCGAGACGAGCTCGACGGTCGCCGTGCTCACTCCGCAGGATCATCGTGACGCGGTCTCCAGCGAGGACCCGTTCGTCCGGGCCCGGCTCGGATCGGTGGGCCGCGCTCTGCCGGGGATCGAGCTGGTGATCCGGGACGAGTCCGGTGTTCTCGTGGGCGCCGGCATCCGCGGCCGGATCTGCGTTCGTGGTGAGCAGGTCGCAGCCGAGTACGCCGGGATCGGCAGCATGGTCGACGCCGACGGGTTCTTCGACACCCGCGACGAGGGCTTCCTCGACGACGAGGGCTTCCTCTTCATCGGCGGGCGCACCGACGACACGATCATCCGGGGCGCGGAGAACATCGCGCCGGCCGAGATCGAGGCCGTGCTGCTGCGGCACCCGGCCGTGCTCGACGTGGCTGTGATCGGCGTACCGGACGAGGAGTGGGGCCAGCGGATCGCCGCTGCCGTCGTACGGCGGGCCGGCCACAGCGTGGATGCCGACGAGCTGAAGGCCTTTGCGAAGGACACCCTGCGCAGCAGCAAGACCCCCGAGGACATCGTTTTCTGGGACGAGCTGCCGCGGACCGAGACCGGCAAGCTGGTGCGCCGGGACGTCGTCCAGCTCTACGCGACCCCGGCTTCTGCCTGAGGCGCGTCAGCGCTGGGAGAGGTGCGCGATCAGGTCCCGTCGCAACGACGCCTGAGCAGTCAGATCAGCGTCACGGAGGTCATCAAGAAGTCCACCAGCGGCTTGGTGCGGGCCTCGATCTCGTCGTCGCCCATCGCGCGCTGGTCGCCCGGGATCCCGAGCGCACTGATCGTCACGCCTCCGTAGAGGAACTCGGTGAGCTGGCGGGTCGGCGTACCGGGCGCGATCTCGCCGCGAGCCACGGCGCGGTCGATGAGGGCGGCAGCTGCCTTGAGGTTCCGGTCGACCACTTCGTCGGCGAAGCGGGCCGGGGCCGTGGTCAGCACGGCGGCGTCGACGACGAGCCGCAGCGTCACCCAGCCTGCCGGGTCCAGGTAGTAGCGCAGCAGGTTGGTGGCCATCAGCTGGAGGTCGCCGCGGAGGGTTCCGGTGTCGACCTGGTCGACCTGGTTCGACCAGGAGGTCAGGGTGTCGGTGAGCAGCGATTCCTTGTCGGCCCAGCGTCGGTAGATCGTCGACTTGCCGACGCCGGCCCGACGGGCCACACCGTCCATCGTGAATCCCGACCAGCCCCGCTCGGCGTACTCCTCGAGAGCTGCATCGAGGACCCGTCGACGTGCGTGCGGGTCCCGCGGCCGCCCCGCGGAGCGGGGCGGAGGGGTCGCAGCGGCCGAGGTCATGGGGGGATTAAAGCAGGTCCAGGTATTGCGGACGATAATCGTCCGTTATAGGTTGGAGGCCTCTCCCTCACCGGGTTTCCGTTCCAGGAGGAACTCCATGCGCGTCACCGTCGACCAGTCGCACTGCCAGGGTCACGCACTGTGCGAAGGCATGGCGCCGGACGTCTTCGAGACCGATGACGACGACGGTCGCGCGCGGGTCCTGGTCGACGTGATCCCCCCCGACCGGGAGAGTGCGGTCGAGCTGGCGGCCAGCTCCTGCCCCGAGCGCGCGATCACGATCCTGGCCTAGGAATGTCCTCCTCATCGTCGATGACCGTCGGGTTCGTCGGCGCCGGTTCCATGGGCGCTCCGATGGTCGCCCGGTTGCTAGCCGCCGGATTCGAGGTGAACCTGGTGGCGCGACGTACCGAGGTGGCCGATCGCTTCGCAGCCCTGGGTGCGGTCGTCGTCGCCTCGGTGGCCGAGCTCGCGCCGAGCCCGGTCGTGATCGTCTGTCCGTTCGACGAGACCCAGCTCGCCGAGATCGTCGACGGACCCGACGGACTGCTGGCACGGATGAGCCCGGGAGCGGTCCTGGTGCAGCACGCGACCGTCTCTGCCGGCTGCATCGGCGACCTGGCCCTGCGCGCAGCGGCAACGGGTGTCGTCGTGGTCGACGCACCGATCAGCGGGCGGGCCGACGACATCGCGGCCGGCACCCTCAAGGTCCTGTACGGCGGCGCGGACGACCTGCTCGAGCGACTGGCGCCGATCCTGGGCTGCTACGCGGACGCCGTCATCCGGACCGGTGACGTCGGGTCGGCCACCATGACCAAGCTGGTCAACAACCTGGTGTTCGCGAGCCACACCCAGATCGCCGGAGCTGCCGTGGCGCTCGGCAGCGACCTCGGGCTCGAGCCTGGGCGCCTGCTCGAGGCGCTGACCACCTGCAGCGCGAACAGCACCGCGCTGGCGACGCTTCGGGCGGTCGGCGATGTCGACACGTTTGCTGCGCTGGCAGTGCCCTACCTGCGCAAGGACGTAACCCTGATCGAATCCGAGGCTACCGCGCTCGGGATCAGTACCGGAGTTCTCGGCCGGCTCGTCGAGGACGGCCCCTTCTCACTAGTCAACGAACCAAGGAGTGCCCGATGACCACGAATGCACAGGTGAACCAGGACGGTCAGGCCTCGGTCGACCTCGACCACCACGGCGCCGACTTCCGCGGCGCGCCGTACGAGTTCCTACGCGACATCCGGTCCAAGTGCCCGGTCGCGCACTCCTCGGAGCACGGTGGTTTCTGGATCCTGACCGACTACGACAGCGTCTACGAGGCCGCGCGGGACGACGACCTGTTCAGCTCGGCGGTCTCGGTCGGGATCCCGGCCAGCGGGACTCCGTTCCCGATCCTGCCGATCGAGACGGACCCGCCGGAGACGCAGCAGCTGCGGGCGATCACCCTGCCGGCGTTCTCGCCGAAGTCGGGCAAGGCGCTGCGTCCGGGCATGCACGAGATCGCGACCGAGCTGATCGACGCCTTCATCGAGTCGGGGAGCTGTGACCTGGTCAAGGACTTCACCACGCCGCTGACCGCCCGGGTGCTGCTCCGGATGATGGACTTCGACGAGTCGACGTACGAGTCCTGGGTGACCCGGGTGCACTCGGCAGTCCACGACCGGGCCCGCGACCTGGACGCGTCGATGGAGGCGACCGGGAGCATGCTCAACGAGCTCGCCGAGCACATGGAGCTGCGCCGCGACCGCGAGCCCACCGCCGACCTGTACTCCCGGATCGTGCACGGCACCCTGAACGGCGAACCGCTCAACGAGACCGAGATCGTGATGTACGGCCTGCTGATGATGTTCGGCGGGATGGACACCACCAGCGGGTTCTCCGCGAACGTCTTCGTGAAGATCGCCCGCGAGCCGGAGCTGCGCGCGCGCCTTCTTGCCGACACCTCGGCACTCCCGAGGTCGACCGAGGAGTTCCTGCGCTTCTCGACACCGCAGATCGGGCTGGCCCGCTCGGTCACCCGGGACTGCGAGTTCAAGGGCCAGAAGATGTCCGAGGGCGACATGGTGCTGCTCTCCTGGGCAGCGGCGAACCGGGATCCCGAGGTCTTCGAGAACCCCGAGGAGCTCGACCTGGACCGCGTGAACACCAAGCACATGACCTTCGGGGTCGGGGCACACCGGTGCCTGGGATCGAACCTGGCGCGTGACATGTTCGAGGTCATGCTCGAGGAGGTGCTCACCCGGATCCCCGACTTCGAGCTGGTGGGCGAGCCGGTGCTCTTCGCCGACGCGGCCGAGGTCTACGCCTTCAACAGCGTGCCGATCACGTTCAGTCCCGGCCAGCGATCGGACGCAGTCTGATGCACGACCTCGACTTCGGTCTGGCGCTCCTGCGCCTCGCGCTCGGCCCGATGCTGGTGCTGCACGGACTCAACAAGGCCTTCGGACCCAACGGCTTCGCCGGCACCGAGGGCTGGTTCGAGTCCCTCGGCCTCCGTCCCGCGTGGCTGCACGCCCGGCTCGCGTCGGGGAACGAGATCGTCGCCGGCACGCTGCTCACGCTGGGGCTGTTCACCGGTCTGGCCGCGACCGCGTTCGTCGGGCTGATGCTGGTCGCGACCTTCACCGATCACCGGGGCAAGGGCTACTTCGTCTTCAAGGGCGGCTGCGAGTACACCGTCCTGATCGCGATGATCGCGATCGCGATCGCGGCCCTGGGGCCCGGGGAGTGGTCGCTCGACAACGCCTTCAACCTGGACCTCGCCGGTGGCTGGTGGGCCGTCGTCGCCGCCGTTGGCGGAGCGGCTGCAGCCGCCGGTCTGCTGATCACCTTCCTCCGACCGAACAAGGAAACCTCATGACCGACGCCGTCATCGTCAGTGCCGTCCGTACCCCGATCGGGGTCGCCTTCAAGGGGACCTTGAGGGACACGCCCGCTGAGGAGCTCGCCACCTTGATCGTGGCGGAGGTCGCGCGTCGTTCCGGCGTCCCGCCCGAGCTGATCGACGACGTGATCCTCGCGGAGTCGCTGTACGGCGGTGGCGACCTGGCGCGGTACGCGGCGGTCGGCGCGGGCCTGACCCACGTCGCTGGCCAGGCTCTGAACCGGCACTGCGCCGGCAGCCTGACGGCGGTCGGCAACGCGGCCGGCTCGATCCGCGCTGGCATGGACCGTGCCGTGATCGCAGGCGGCGTGATGTCGACGTCGTTGATGCCGATGATGACCTGGCGGGTGCCGGGCGCTGCCGAACCACGCGTCGGGATGCCGGCGACGTTCCCGCACTACGACGGTGCTGACGACGACGTCACCATCTCCACCGGCTGGTCCTCGGCCCAGGAGCTCGGGTTGACGCGCGCAGAGATCGACGCCTGGGCGCTGAGATCGCACGAGCGCGCGATCGCCGCCATCGACGCCGGGGTCTTCGCCGATGAGATCGTGGCGGTCCCGGTGACCGGCCCGGATGGTGCGGCAGCGCTGTTCACGACCGATGAAGGTCCGCGACGCGGGACGACGGCAGAGAAGCTCGCCGGCCTCAAGGCGTTGCATCCCGAGATCGACGGCTTCAGCATCACCGCCGGGAACGCCAGCGGTGTCAACGACGCCGCCGCCGCGCTGATGGTGGTCAGCGATGGGCTCGCCGAAGCGCACGACCTCACCCAGCTGGCCAGGGTTCGCGCCTGGGCTGCCGTCGGGGTCGCACCGCACCGCACCGGTCTGGCTGCCGCCGAGGTGATCCCGCCCGTGCTCGAGCGCGCCGGTCTCTCGGTGGCCGACGTGGACCTGTGGGAGATCAACGAGGCCTTCGCCTCGGTGCCTCTTGCTGCCTGTCGGCTCCTGGACCTGGACGAGGACCGCGTCAACATCTACGGGAGCGGCTGCAGCCTGGGCCACCCGGTGGCCGCGTCCGGCGCCCGGATGCTCACCACCCTGGTGCACGAGCTGCGTCGTCGTGGCGGTGGCATCGGGGTCGCGGCCATGTGTGCCGGGGGAGGCCAGGGCGGTGCCGTCGTCATCGAGGTCGGCTGACCGGCCTGATCCGATGTCGTGCGCGTCAGGAAGCCTCGGCCTGAGCGGTCAGGTTCTTGATCATGTCCTTGACGCCCTTGAGGGCGAGCTGGTCGATCATGAAGCCGGGCAGCGGCCACTTCAGGTCGATCTCCTGGGTGACCTCGATGGTGGTGCCGGTCGCGGTCGCCGTCGCCGCGAAGGTGAAGTTGTTCAGCGTCGTCACCGTCGTGTCGGCGCCGTCGAGCAGCTGGGAGGCGAAGCTCGTCTCGGTCGGGTACTCGTACTGCAGCGAGTACGACGCGTTCTGGCCCATCGCCGAGATGTTGACCTTGGTCTTGAGCGGGCGGCCCTGGGCGTCAGCCTCCAGGATGTCGATGCTGTCGACCTCCTTCTGCCACTTCGGGTGCTCGGTCACGTCCAACATGATCGCGAGCACCTTCGCGGGTACGGCTGCGATCTCTGCGGACTTCTTCACGACGGCCACGTCGGGAACCTCTCGTTCAGGGTGCTGGGTCGGGATGTGCCACCGATGATGCGGAGATTGGCACTTTCGTTAAAAGAGTAGAGAGCCAGGTCACAGCGGTCAACATCTGGGCTAAGATTCAGGCGGGATTTGCTTATTTAATCCGAGTTGACGAAATAGTCATCAAACGACGACGGAGCGGCACATGAGCATCGGTAGCACGCAGATCGGGGACCCTCGTCTCCTCATCGACGGCAAGCTCGTCGACGCCGAGTCGGGCCGGACGTTCGACAACGTCGATCCAGCCACCGAAGAGGTCCTCGGGGTCACCGCGGACGCCGGTACAGCGGACACCGAGCAAGCGATCGCAGCAGCTCGCCGGGCCTTCGACGAGACCACCTGGTCGACCGACCACCAGTTCCGACGCGAGTGCCTGCTGCAGCTCCAGCAGGCCCTGGAGGACGAGCGCGAGGAGTTCCGGGCCGAGGTCGTCGCCGAGGCCGGTGCCCCGATCATGACGACGTACGCGGCCCAGATCGACTGGCCGATCGATGACGCCGTCAGGTGGCCGGCCGAGTACATCTCGGAGTTCGCGTGGGACCGCGACATCCCGGACAGCGAGGCGTTCGGGATGCTGAGCCACCGGGCGGTCTGGAAGGAGGCCGTCGGGGTCGTCGCCGCGATCACGCCGTGGAACTTCCCGGTCGAGGTGGCGCTCGGCAAGATCGGCACCGCGCTGGCCACCGGCAACACCGTGATCCTCAAGGCCGCCCCGGACACGCCCTGGTCGGCGACCCGCATCGGTCGCCTGGTCGCCGAACGCACCGACATCCCGGCAGGGGTCTTCAACGTGCTCACCTCGAGTGACCACGGTGTCGGCGAGCAGCTCGTCGTGGACCGCCGGGTGGACATGATCTCGTTCACCGGTTCGACAGCGACCGGTGCCCGGATCGCCAGCATCGCCGCTCCGCGGATGGCCCGGACGTTCCTGGAGCTCGGCGGCAAGTCGGCGATGATCGTCCTGGACGACGCGGACTTCGAATCGGTCGTTCCGGGCGCCTCGCTGATGTGCATGCACGCCGGACAGGGGTGTGCGCTGCAGACCCGGCTCCTGGTGCCGCGGCACCGGTACGACGAGTCGGTCGAGCTGGTCACCCAGGCGTTCCGCGACATCGGCGTGGGGGACCCGAACGACGCCGGAAACATGGGCGGCCCGCTGATCAGTGCCAAGCAGCGCGACAAGGTGCTCGGCTACATCGAGCAGGGCAGGGCCGAGGGCGGTCGGGTCACCACGGGCGGTGGACGTCCGGCGGCGTACGACCGTGGCTTCTACGTCGAGCCGACAGTGTTCGCCGATGTCACCAACGACATGACCGTTGCGCGGGAAGAGATCTTCGGACCGGTCATCGCGGTGATCGCGTTCGATGACGACGACGACGCGGTCCGGCTGGCCAACGACAACGACTACGGGCTCTCCGGGGGTGTCTTCGCCGGCGACCGTGACCGTGCGCTGGCCGTGAGCCGGCGGATCCGGACCGGGTCCCTGATGGTCAACGGCGGGATGTTCTACGGCGCCGACGCCCCGTACGGCGGCTACAAGGCGTCCGGCACCGGTCGCCAGAACGGGCCCGAGGGCTTCGAGCAGCACCTGCAGACCAAGACCGTCGGGTACACCGACGGACTCGACGACGACTGAGGGGGCGCATCGTGGCGTCGTACGACTACATCATCGTGGGGGCCGGCACCTCCGGCTGCGTGCTGGCCAGCGAGCTCAGCAAGGACCCGGCTGCCCGGGTGCTGCTGCTCGAAGCAGGCGGTCGTGACCGCAGCCCGGTCTTCCACATCCCCAAGGGCTTCGCCTTCGCGCTGAAGGACCCGAACCGTGCGTACATCTACGACACGGAGCCCTTCGGGCCGCTCGGTGCCTCGGAGGAGTGGGCACGGGGCAAGGTGCTCGGCGGTTCCAGCGCGATCAACGGGATGGTCTACAACCGCGGCTGGAAGGACGACTGGGACTCGATCGCCGGAACCGGGAACCCGGGCTGGGGCTGGGACGAGATCCTGCCGGTCTACCAGGAGATCGAGGACCACCAGCTCGGTGCCTCCGAGACCCGCGGCGCTGGCGGACCGCTGCACATCAGCGTGCAGGAGAACAGCAACAGCGTCGACGAAGCACTGCTCGACGCGGCCGGCAACGTCGGCCTCAAACGGGTCGACGACCTCAACGCCTCCGACGAGGAGCGGGTCGGCTACGTGCCGGCGAACATCAAGAACGGCCTGCGCCAGAGTGCGAGCAAGGTGTTCGCCCGTCCGGCTGCGCGTCGGCGCAAGAACCTCACGATCCGGACAGGGGCCTTTGTCAGCAAGATCGTTCTCGAGGGCGACCGCGCGGTAGGCGTCGAGATCGAGGCCGGCGGCGGCCGGACCGAGGTGGTTCGCTGCGACAAGGAGGTGATCCTGTCGCTCGGTGCCCTGGAGACGCCGAAGCTGCTCGAGCTGTCCGGCATCGGTGGCGCGGAGGTGCTCAAGGCTGCCGGTATCGAGGTGAAGCTGGACCGGCCCCGGGTCGGCGAGGACATGGTGGAGCACCGTTACGTGACCCTGCAGCTGCGCCTCAACGACGCAGCGCTCGGCTACAACGCGAGTCTGAGCAGCCAGGCGGGTCAGGCCAAGGCCGGACTGAAGTACCTGATGACCCGCAAGGGCCCGATCGGCTTCCCGGCGTACGACCTCGTCGGGTTCATGAAGACCGATCCGGCCGAGCCGCGGGTCAACGCGCAGATCCTGATGACTCCGTTCACCCAGGGCATCAAGCCGATCGACCTGACCCTGGAGTCCAGGCCCGGCGCGACGATCATCGGCAACCCGCTACGTCCGACCACGACCGGCCGGGTCCACGTCTCCTCGACCGACCCGCACGCGAACCCGCGGATCTGGCCCAACTACGACTGGAACGACCACGACCGGGCGATCTACCTGGGGATGTTCCGCCGGATGCGGGAGATCGCTGCCCAGCACCCGCTGGTCGACATGGTTCATGCCGAGAGCGAGCCGGGCTGGGCGGTGCAGAGCGACGAAGCGATCATGGACCACGTCGCTCTGAACGGCGGCACCTGCTACCACGCTTACGGCACCGCCCGGATGGGTCCGGGCGAGGACGCCGTTGCCGACTCCCGGCTGCGGGTCCGCGGGGTCGAGGGGCTGCGGATCATGGATGCCTCGGTGCTGCCGGTGATGGTGGCCGGCAACCTGAACGCGCCGCTGATGGCGATGTCGATGCGGGCAGCGCGCTACATCGCCGAGGACGCCTGACGACGTCGAGCACGACAAAGGGCCGCCGACCGGCGGGCCCTTTGTCGTTGTCGATCTGTTCAGCTCACCCGCGGGAAGTTGAGCATCGTTCGTGCGTTCGTCTCACAGATCTTCGTGACCTCGTCGTCGGGGACGTCGGCCAGGACCTCGGCCGCGCGCTTGCGGCTGTTCGGCCAGTTCGAGTCCGAGTGCGGGTAGTCGATCTCGAGCATGATCCGGTCGATGCCGACCGCGTGCCGGTTCTCGACGCCGTGCACGTCGTCGATGAAGCAGCCCCAGAAGTGCTCACGGAACAGGTCGGACGGTCGGGTGTGGAAGTCGATCGGCTGGTAGTAGCGGTGCCGCTCCCAGACGAAGTCGGTCCGCTCGAGGATGTAGGGGATCCAGCCGATGCCGCCCTCTGCCAGGGAGAACTGCAGCTTCGGGTGCTTCTGGAGGACGCCCGAGAAGAGCAGATCCACCGTCGACCACATCAGGTTCGTGGAGAACAGCGCGATCGCGACGGCGAACGGCGCATCCGGGATCCTCAGCTCGCCACCTGTCGTGTTGGTGTTCGCGAACGAGAACCCGGGCACGTAGCCACCGGAGCCGAAGTGCAACGAGATCACCATCCCGGTGTCCTCGCACGCGTTCCAGAACGGCTCCCAGGCTTCGTGGTGGAAGCTCGGCAGGCCCAACGGAACAGGAGAGTCGGGAAACGAGACGGTACGGGCACCCTTGGCAGCGGCCCGCCGCACCTCCGCGGCAGCGAGCACCGGGTCCCAGATCGGGACGATGCACATCGGGATGAAGCGTTCAGGGGCCGTCGCGCACCACTCGTCGATGTGGAAGTCGTTCCAGGCACTGACACAGAGCGCGGAGAGCTCCTTGTCCTGGCCGCGGAAGAACACGCCGCCGCCGAAGCCGGGGAACGAGGGAAACAGCAGCGCGGCCTGGACGCCGTCGACGTCCATGTCCTTGACGCGCGCCGCCGGGTCGTAGCAGCCCGGGATCATGTCCTCGTAGCGGACCGGGTCCATGCCCCACTCTTCCTGGGGCTTGCCAGCGACGGCGTTCAGGCCGATGGTGGGGAACACGTTGCCGTCGTAGTGCCAGAGGTGCTTGCCGTCGACCTCGACGATCTTCGGTCCTGCGTCCAGATACTTTTCCGGGAGCCGGTCCTGCCAGACGCGAGGGTGCTCGATCAGGTGGTCATCGACTGACACGATCTGGTGGTGGTCCTGCAGGGGCATGAATCTCCAACTCCTTCAAAGGTGGTGCACATCACGGCCACGATATACGCTACTTGACGGTTTCGTCGAGAGAACTTGGAGACTGATATGACCGGTACTGACGAGTCGGCGGACGGTGCGATCGAACGCGAGGAGACCGAGGATCACGACCTCCTCACCTACGGTGAGGCGGGAGTCCGTCTGCAGGACGCGGTTCGTGGTCAACGGGCGTTGGTGAGCGAACTCGAGAGCGTGAATGGGCCAGGACTCGACGAAGCGTCAGCTCGCTTGAGCGCTCTGGAGGCTGCGCTCGAACGCAATCGGCGACAGCCGATCAACGACGACAACTTCGAGAAGTTCTTCGGCTTCTCGGGTATCGCCAAACGGAATACCTGAGGTTCGGCGACCTAGACGTGAGAGGCCGGAAGGCCTATTCTTCTGACACTTTCGTCAAGCATCTGTCTCAGGCGTACGCACCCAGGAGGAACTCGTGCAGCAGGGCCTGCGTGCCGAGATCCGAGCGGTCGTCGCCGCGGCCGACTTCGAGGCTCGCTGCGACAGCTGGATGCGGGGCTTCGATCCGGCGTTCAGCAGGAAGATCGCCGAGCACGGCTGGATCGGGATGACGTGGCCGGTGCGCAACGGCGGCGGCGGCCGGTCGAACGAAGAACGTCTGGTCGTCACCGAGGAGCTGCTCCGTGCCGGAGCGCCGGTGGCAGCGCACTGGACCGCCGATCGCCAGATCGGGCCGTCGGTGCTGCGTCACGGCACCGACGACCTCCGCGAAGAGTTCCTGCCGGCGATCATGCGCGCCGAGGTCGTCGTGTGCCTCGGTCTGAGCGAGACCGAGGCCGGATCCGACCTGGCGGCAGTGCGGACCCGTGCGGTCCAGGTCGAGGGTGGCTGGGAGATCACCGGTGCCAAGATCTGGACCACAGCAGCGCACGTTGCGACCCACGCCTACGTCCTCGCCCGTACCGGCCCGCCCGAATCCCGGCACGACGGGCTGACCGAGTTCCTGGTCGACATCGGCACTCCCGGGCTCTCCGTCCGGCCCATCCGCGACCTGGTCGGCGACCACCACTTCAACGAGATGATCCTCGAGTCCGCGTTCGTCCCGGACCGCCGGGTCCTCGGCGCCGTCGGGAACGGCTGGACCCAGGTCACCGAGCAGCTGGCGTTCGAGCGTGGCGGGGTCGAGCGCTACCTGAGCACGTACCCGCTGCTGGTGGCAGCGGCCGAAGCCGGACGTCGGAGCCCGGATCGTGCGGTGACCGAGCGCATCGGAGCCTTGGCCGCGCGACTCGTGTCGTTGCGCCGGATGTCGCTCGAGCTGGCCCGGGCGATCGACCGGGGCGAAGCGCCGACCCGTCTTGCCGCCGAGCTCAAGCTGCTGGGGACGCTGTTCGAGAAGGACGTCGTCGAGGTCGCTCGCTACGCCTTCGACGTCTGTGGTGCCGAGCCCGGCGACCTCGCCCTGCTCGACGACGGCCTGATCACGATCCCCTCCGGCTCGATCCGTGGTGGCGCGAGCGAGATCATGCGCACGGTCATCGCCCGCCAGGAAGCGAGCGCCTGATGTTCAACGACGACCTGCGCGCGATCGCCGACGACGTCCTCGCCGGTTCCACCGAAGCCGACACCGACACGCTCTGGATGTCGGTGGTCGCGCTCGACTGGCCGTTGGTCGGCGTACCTGAATCCAGCGGTGGGGCCGGCGGCGACCTCGCCGATGCCCTCGAGCTCGCCGCTGCCGCGGGCAGGAACGCGTCCCCGATCCCGTTGTGGGAGACCGGGCTGGCGGCATGGGTGCTGGCGAGCTCCGGTCTGGGCCTCGAGGTGCTGCAGCGCGGCGGCGTTGCCGTGGTCGCCCCCGACCAGCAGGTGCGCCTGGAAAGCTCGGCCACCGGCCTCCGGGTCGTCGCACGGGTTCCCGCAGTGACCTGGCTGCGTCCAGCTGGCGGCGTGGTTCTGGTGCTCCCCAGCGCCGGTCGGGTCGTTGCCCTGGGGCCCGGAGACCTGGGACCGGCGTCCTTCTCGACCAACGTCGCCGACGAGCCGGTCGGGGACCTCGTCCTCGACTGTACCGCGGAGCAGGTGGCCGATCTCGACCCTGCGCTCCTGCCGGCCTTCGAGGCGCGTCGGGCGTTGCTGCGCTCGGCGGCGATCCTGGGTGCGGTCGAGCGTTGCTGCTCGATGACCCTCGACCACGTCCGCGACCGCCACCAGTTCGGCAAGCCGCTGATCGCCCTGCAGGCCGTGGCCCACGGACTCGCGGACATGACCCTCGAACGCCGCCGTCTGACGTCTGCCGTGCAGGAGGGCCTGGATCGGGGCAGCCTCGGTACGGCGCTCGCCGCACGTGCCGTGGCGGGCAGCAGCGCCGGGACCGTGGCCAGGATCGCGCACCAGCTGCACGGCGCCATGGGCATCACGCGCGAGCACCAGCTGCACTTCGTCACCAGGAGGTTGTGGGCATGGACCGACCAGGACGTGACCACCCGGTACGCCGAGGAAGCTGTCGGTCGGCTGGTACTCGCAGGGTCTGGTGATGACGAGCTCTGGGCTCTGTCCACCGACGGGAGATGAGAGTCGAATGAGATTGACGAAACAGTCAGATTTGATGGCGCCGGGCGTACTCGAGGAGATCCTGTGTCCCTGAAGATCAGCTTCGACCTGCCGATGGGGTCGGTGAAGCACTGGGCCCGTTGGGCCGGACCGCACGAGCTGGTGGACATCGCGGCCGCCGTCGAGGATGCCGGTCTCGACGGCATCGGGATGCCGGACCACCCGGTCCCGGGTAGCACCTGGTTGTCCCAGGGTGGGCACCAGAGCTTCGATCCGTTCGTGGCCCTGGCTGCGATGGCTGCGCGGACCTCGCGGATCCGGTTGCACACCAACCTCGCGATCGCTTCCTACCGGCACCCGTACCTGATCGCCAAGGCCGCCTCCAGCCTGGACGTGATCTCGCGCGGCCGGGTGACGCTGGGGATGGGCGCAGGCTACGTCGCCGAGGAGTTCGCAGCGCTGGGGGCGGACTTCGAGAAGCGCGGCGCGGCTTTCGACAACGCCGTTCGCGACATCCGCGAGGTGTGGACCGGCGAGCCGTTTCACGCCCGTGCACGGGTGGCCCGCGGTGATTCCGGCACCAACCAGTCCCTTCCGCCGCCCGTCCAGAGACCCGGTCCGCCGATCTGGATCGGCGGGAACAGTCGACGCGCCCGTCGTCGGGTCGCCGAGCTGGGGGACGGCTGGATGCCGTTCGAGCAGACCGCGGACCAGGCCGCGATCACCGGGACCGACGTCCTTCTCGGAGCCGATCAGATCGCTGAGCAGGTCGCCGAGGTCCGCGACCAGCGGGCTACCGCCGGAAGAGTCCCCGGCTTCGAGGTCTGCCTCGCTCCGAAGGGGGTGGGTGCGGCTGTCGACCTGCTGGAATTCATCCGGTCCGGGGGCGACGGCTACGAGGCGGCCGGCGTCACCTGGCTGACCTGGCAGTCGTCCGCCCGATCTGCCGATCAATGCATCGCGGACATCGCAGCCGTGGGCCGCGGGCTGTCGAGAAGCTGAGGTCTGGATCAGCGCGAGCAGGTACTTGGCATAACCGTCAAATATGGATAGCGTCGAGCGACACAGGACCTGCGGCACGAGCCGCCACGACACCGAGGTGTGCATCATGAGCAACGCCAGCCAGACCGACCAGCCCGGCGAGCAGCAGTCCAAGGTCCTGGAAGGTGTTCGGGTCGTCGAGCTCGCCGCCTGGACGTTCGTCCCGACCAGCGGGGCCGTCCTTGCAGACTGGGGAGCCGACGTGCTCAAGGTCGAGCACCCGGAGACCGGTGACCCGCAGCGTGCCCTGATCAGCTCCGGGATGGTTCCTGGCGCGGGTCAGGTCAACCATTTCATCGAGCAGCCGAACCGCGGCAAGCGCAGCATCGGGATCAACGTGGGCACCCCCGAGGGGCTCGAGGTGCTGATGAAGCTCATCGAGACCGCGGACGTGTTCATCACGAACCTGCTGCCGGACTCCAGGGAGCGGCTAGGTGTCGATGTCGACGCGGTGCGCGCACGCAACCCGAAGATCATCTACGCCCGGGGCCACGGCTACGGCTCGCAGGGCGACGAGGCGAATCGTGGCGGCTTCGACCTGGCGGCGTACTGGGCCCGTGGCGGGATCGGCGATGCGTATTCTCCGCTCGACGGCGGCTACCCGCCGATCCAGCGCCCGGCCTTCGGAGACCTCTTCGGTGGGTTCGCGCTGGCGTCCGGCGTCGCCGCGGCCCTGTTCAAGCGTGAGCGGACAGGCGTGCCCTCGGTCGTCGACGTCTCGCTGCTGAACACCGCGATGTGGCAGATCTCGACGGACATCGTGGCAGCCGGTGTCACGGGTGCGCCGATGCCGAAGTTCGACCTCTCCGAGATGCCGAACCCGGTCACGAACATCTACAGGACCTCGGACGACCGGCACATCGTCTTCGTGCTGCTGCAGGCCGACCGCTTCTGGGCCGACGTCTGCACCCGGCTCGGCCGCGAGGACCTGATCACCGACGAGCGCTACTCCTCGGCGCCGGTGCGGTTCGCGAACCGCAAGGACTGCGTCGCCGAGCTGCGCAAGACGATCGGGTCGCAGACCCTCACCCACTGGGAGAAGCAGCTCGAGGGCTTCGACGGCGTCTGGGACGTCATGCGCACGGCGCTCGAGGTGCACGACGATCCGCAGGTGGTCGCGAACGGCTACCTGCCCCGGCTGGTGGACGGTGCCGGTCACGAGTTCGCCGTGGTGGACAGTCCGGTCCAGTTCGATCAGCGACCGAACGCCGAGACGAGGGCTCCCGAGCACGGCGAGCACACCGAGCTGATCCTCGTCGAGGCCGGGATCGGCTGGGACGAGATCGCCGAGCTGAAGGCGAAGGGCGCCATCCTGTGACGCCGGACGGTCCGTCATCGTCGCTCGACGAGGTCGTGCTGATGGCCCCGTCCGGCCCCCGGATCCCGCACGCCGAGGCCGTGCACGCGGTGCTGCACTGCAACGTGAACACGGTCGACGCCGCTGCCGCGGTGGCGTTCTACGACCCGCTCGGCCTGGCGCTCCGGATGACCAACCTGAGCGACGACACGGACGCGACCCCGATGGGCCTGGGCGAGCACACGGCGAGCCGAACCGACTTCACCTTCGACGCCCGTGGGCCCCGGGCAGCACCGGCCCTCGAGCTCGTCGAATGGCTCCGCCCGGTTACGGTGGCCGAGCCGCCGTCCGACGGCACCCGGCTCGGCTTCGAGGCGATCGGTATCCGGCTCGGCGCGCTGCCGGCTGCTGACCCGGAGCCGACGACCGTGCGTGGTCGCACCCGGCCGACGTGCACGCGCCTCGATCCCGACGGGATCCGGGTCGACCTCGTGGAGATCGCCCCGGCTCCGGACGACCCGGAGGGTGGCCTGTTCTCGCACGTCCGGCTGCGCTGCTCGGACCTGGACCGGTCCCGGGTCTGGTACGAGCGGATCGGCTTCGCCGCCCTGGGCGGGACCGATGCGACCGCACACGGAGCGTCCCTGATGATTCCCGAGGACCCGACGTTCTCGATCGAGCTCGTCGAGGACGCTGGCGCGTCGGCTCCACGCAAGGTCGCCAACGCGCAGGGCGTCTTCCGGGTCGCGCTGGCGGTCGAGGACGTGCGGGCGTCGTACGCCGCGCTGGTCGCCCTCGGCGCGGACATCCCGGAGCCCGTCTACATCCCGATGCCCGACATCGCGACCGGCGGCTTCACCGTGCTCTTCCTCGCCGACCCGGACGGGATCGTGATCGAGATGGTGGAGCGCCCGCGGTCCGCCGTGAGGCGACCCCAGCAGCCGGCGGCCGAGGTGCAGTGGTGAGCACGTCGTCCCTCGAGGACCGACGCGAGCTCGGTGCCGTGGTCCGCAGGCTGCTCGAGAAGCGGTCCGCCGAGCCAGCGGTCCGGGAGGCGATGGAGTCCCCGTCCGGCCACGACCTCGTGCTGTGGGTCACCTTCGCCGACGAGCTCGGCCTGCAGGGACTGGCGGTCCCCGAGGCTTACGGCGGCTCCGGTGCCGGGTACGCCGAGCTCGCGATCGTCTGCGAGGAGCTCGGGCGCTCGCTCGCGTGCACGCCCTACCTCGCGACCGTCGTGCTCGGTGCCGGCGCGCTGCTGGCCTCTGGGGACCCGGGTGCCTGCGAGCGCTGGCTCCCCGGAATCGTCGACGGCACCCTGACTGCGACCGCCGCGCTGGACGCCGGGTCCTCGGTGACCGCTCGTCGCGCCGGGGACGGCTGGTTGCTGACCGGCGCGATCGCGCACCTGCTCGACGGCGCGAGCGCAGACCTGCTCGTCCTGCTCGCCGCGACGCCGGAAGGCCCGTCGTTGTTCGCGGTCGAGGGGCTGAGCGCCGCGCCCGGCGCAGCCGTAACCACGATCGCGACCTCGGACCTCACCCGGCGGATCGCTGCCCTGGAGCTCGCGGACACCCCGGCCGTCCTGGTCGGTGATGCTGGCGCCGGAGCCTCCGCGGCCGACGCGGCCTTGGCCGCAGCGATGGTCGCGCTGGCCGCCGAACAGGTCGGCGGAGCTGCGGCCGCGCTCGACATGGCCGTCGGCTACGCAAAGACCCGGCACCAGTTCGGTCGTCCGATCGGGTCCTTCCAGGCGATCAAGCACAAGTGCGCCGACATGCTCGTCGCCGTCGAGTCGGCGCGCTCGGCTGTCTGGGCCGCGGCGCGCGCGCTCGACGACGAGGCCACTGAGGCCGCTGAGGCGAGCCTGCTCGTCCTGATCGCATCCTCGGTCTGCTCGGAGGCCTATCTGCGCTGCGCGTCGGACAACGTCCAGGTCCACGGCGGTATCGGCTTCACCTGGGAGCACCCGGCCCAGCTGCACGTGAAGCGCTCCCGCGGATCGGCAGTACTTCTCGGCACCCCCGCAGAGCACCGGGCCCAGCTCGTCGACCTCGTTCCGATCCTCGCCACCCAAGGAGTCACGTCATGACCCAAGTCCCGATCGCCCCGGACCTCTTCACCTGGCCGTCCGACTCGCCGAGCCTGATCGCCGGCAAGGGTTCCGACGGGAAGCTCGAGTTCCCGTACCGCTCCCACCGACTCGTCGGCGGCGTACGGGAGGAGCTCGAGAAGGTGGAGCTGCCACGTCGCGGGACCTTGTGGACGTTCACCTCGCAGGTGTTCCGGCCACCGGCGCCGCCGTACGCGGGCAACGACGACGTCAAGTCGTTCCAGCCGTTCTCGGTCGGCTACGTGGAGCTGCCCGGGGCGTTGAAGATCGAGGCCCGCCTCACCGAGCCCGATCCGGACAAGCTCAGCATCGGCCAGGAGATGGAGCTGCGGATCGTGCCGTTCGGTCTCGACGCGGACGGCAACGAAACCATGATCTACGCGTTCGCGCCGGTCCAGGACGGAGACACCGCATGAGCACCGACGACATTGCGATCATCGGCGTGGGGATGCACCCCTTCGGCCGCTACGACGGCAAGTCCGCGCTGCAGATGGGCGAGGACGCCGTCATCGACGCCCTCGGCGACGCAGGCGTCGCGTGGGGCGACGTGGGCTCGCTGTGGGCCTCGAGCATGGAGGTCTTCAACCCCGAGGCGATCACCGGGCTGCTCGGCCTGACCGGCATCCCGGCACGCTCGACCTTCACCGGCTGCGCCTCGGGCGGCAACGTTCTCGCGCAAGCAGCGAACTCGGTGCGCCTCGGCGAGGCTGACGTCGCCGTCGCGGTCGGCCTGGACAAGCACCCGCGCGGCGCGTTCTCCGCGCACCCCTCGGTCTCCGGTCTCCCGGACTGGTACGGCGAGGCGGGACTCTTCCTGACCACGCACTTCTTCGGCATGAAGATCAACCGCTACATGAACGATCACGGCATCTCCCACGAGACGCTCGCACGGGTGGCCGTCAAGGCGTTCCGCAACGGCGAGCGGACGGGGTACGCCTGGCGCAACAAGCAGATGTCGGTCGAGGAGATCCTGGCCTCGCCGGTGCTGAACTACCCGCTGCGCCAGTACATGTACTGCGGTCCCGACGAGGGCGCCGCCGCCGCTGTGGTCTGCCGCGCCGACCAGGCGCACCGGTACGGCGGCACGCCGGTCTTCCTCAAGGCGAGCACGCTGTTCTCCCGCAAGGAAGGGGCGTTCGAGCTGCTCAGCCCGTCGCTGCCGATCGAGGCCGACCTCAGCCCGACGGTCTACGCCTCGCGGGCGGCGTACGAGCTGGCGGGGATCGGTCCCGAGGACGTCGACGTGATCCAACTCCAGGACACCGACGCCGGCTCGGAGATCATCCACATGGCCGAGAACGGGTTCTGCGCCGACGGTGACCAGGAGAAGCTGATCGCCGAGGGCGCCACCGAGATCGGTGGCCGGATGCCGGTCAACACCGACGGCGGCCTGCTCGCCAACGGGGAGCCGGTCGGTGCCTCCGGGCTGCGCCAGGTGTTCGAGCTGACCACCCAGCTGCGCGGTCGCGCCGGCGGTCGTCAGGTCGAGGGCGCGAAGGTCGGCTACGCCCAGCTCTACGGGTCGCCCGGCACCGCGGCCGTGACCATCCTGTCGACATGAGCGAGCCGTCCGGATTCCGCGCCGAGGTGCGGGCCTGGCTCGCCGCGACGCAGGGACCGGAAGGACTGCACGACTACGGTCCGACGCCCCAGGCCGGCGACGTCCCGACCGGTCGTGCCTGGCAGGCACTTCTTGCCGAGGCCGGCTACGCCTGCTTGCACTGGCCCGAGCAGTGGGGTGGACGGGACGCGTCGGTGGCCGACCAGGCGGCTTTCGCCGAAGAGGCGGCACGGGCTGACGTACCGCGCCAGCTCAGCATCGTCGGCCCCGACCTGGTGGGCCCGGTCCTGATGGCGTACGGCTCGGAGCTGCAGAAGTCGGCGTACCTGCCGTCGATCAGGACGGGCGAGCACCTGTGGTGCCAGCTGTTCTCCGAACCGGACGCCGGTTCGGACCTCGCTTCGGTACGCACGCGCGCGCGCGAGACTCCGGAAGGCTGGGTTGTCGACGGACAGAAGGTGTGGACCAGCGGGGGAGTCGGCTCGGACTTCGGGATCCTGCTCGCGCGGACGGGCGGGTCCGGACACGCCGGCCTGTCGATGTTCGTGGTCTCGATGGACACCCCCGGCATCGAGGTGCGGCCGCTGCGCCAGATGGACGGGGAGAGCAAGTTCAACGAGGTCTACTTCACGGGTGCGGTGCTTCCGCTGGACGCGCTGATCGGTGCCGAAGGCCAGGGCTGGAAGGTCGCGACCACGACCCTGGGGCGTGAACGACTCTCCCTCGGCGCGAACTCCGTGGAGATGTTCCGCGCCCTGGAGCACCTGGTCGCTGCTGCGGAGTCCCGAGGGCGACTCGGTGCCTCGCTGCGGGCCAGCGTGAGCGAGCTCTGGGTCCGGGTCTGGCTGCTCCGTACCACCTGGGAACGTGCGATCGCTGAGGGCGCCGAGCCCGGCGACGCGTCCTTCTCGGTCCTCAAGCTGATGACGGCCGAGACCCAGCGAGCCATCGGCGACCTGGGCATCGAAGCGCTCGGACCAGATGCGTTGGCCTCCGAGCAGGACGAGCCGCTGGTCCAACGGATGCTCGTCAGCCACGCGCAGACCATCCTCGGTGGCACCAGCGAGATCCAGCGCAACATCCTCGCCGAACGGATCCTCGGCCTGCCGCGTGAACCGTCGCCGCGCGCATGAGCGGCTCCGCAGACCTGGCTGACCTGGTCCGGCCCAGGATGCGCGTCGCCGTCGGTGACGGGCTCGGTGCCCCCCGCTCGGTCTCGGCCGACCTGACGGCGGCCGCTCGGGCCCACGGCGACATCAGCCTGGTCCTCGGTTGGTTACCGACTCCCGACCCAGGTCTGGAGATGGCGGCGTTCTCGGACGTTGTCGCGTTCATGTCCGGCTGGGGAGTACGGGCTGCGATGCAGGCCGGCGAGGTGCGCGGGGTTGCGACCCGGTGGTCGGGGGTCCCGGCACTGCTGCACGGACCGTTGCGCCCCGACCTGCTGGTGGCCTCCGTCGTGCCGCGACCCGACGGTTCCTTCGCGTTCGGGACCGAGGTCTCCTGGATGACGGCCGCCGTGGACGCCGGGGCTCGGGTCGCGGGCGTCCTCGCGCGCGGTTCGGTGGCTGCCGCAGCAGGTCCGGGCCTGCCGGCCGATCAGGTCACGGTGATCGGGGAGCACATCGACCCGGTCCCGCCGCTGCACTTCACCGGGCCCAAGGACGTGCACCACGCCATCGCAGCGCACGTCGTCGGACTCGTTCCCGAAGGTGCGCGACTGCAGGTCGGACCGGGGGCGCTGGGCACCGCCATCCTCGAAGCGGTGGACCACCCGGTGTTCATCGACTCGGGGCTGCTGCCTGACGGGGTCGTCGACCTCGACCGCCGCGGGCTGCTGCTCGGCGAACCGATCGGCACCTACCTCGCGGGTGGGCAGGAGCTCTTCGAGTGGGCGGACGGCCGCGGCATCCTGCACCCGGTGGAGTTCACCCACGACCCGACCCGGCTCTCGACCGGCGTCCCGTTCGTCGCGGTCAACACTGCGCTCGAGATCGACGACCAGGGCCAGGTGAACGTCGAGATGCTGAACGGCTCCGTGGTCGCCGGGGTCGGGGGGCACCCCGACTACGCAGCGGCCGGCGCCCGCTCGGTCGGCGGTTTGAGCATCATCGCGTTGCCGTCGCACCACCGCGGCAAGCCGACACTGGTCGACGCTCTTTCCGGACCGGTCAGCACCCCGAGCCACGACGTCGAGGTGATCGTCACGGAGCACGGCGTCGCCGACCTGCGCGGGCTGGACCGCGTAGGGCGAGCTCGGGCGATCACAGGGCTCTGGGTGCTCGGGCGCTGATGCTGCTCGTCCGAGGGGGCATCCGCCTGGGCTGGCACCTATCGGCGGCGCGAGATGACCTTCGGGATCGACCCCGTTCGGGTTCCTGCTGCTGTCAAGGACCTGGTGGATGGCGCGAAGTACTGGTTCGGTTCCGATGAAGCTGGCGTGATCGAGCAGGCCGCTGTGAAGTGCCACCACAAGCTCGTGGGCATTCACCCGTTCCCGAATGGGAGCGGCCGCCACGCATGCCTGCACACCGATCTCCTTGTCGAGGCCCCTGAACGCGTTCGTCCGGACCTGCCAACCTCCGGCCATGACGCGGCGCAATGGCCTGCCGCGCTCGCTCCCGGTTACACGCCCATCCGCTGGAGCAACCGCTCGTGGTAGACCCCTGGACCGCCGAACATCAGCTGCGATGCCTTGGCCCTGCGGAAGTACAGGTGCGCCGGGTGTTCCCAGGTGAAACCGATCCCGCCGTGCACCTGGATGTTCTCGGCAGCAGCGAACATGAACGCCTCCGAGCAGACCGAGTGCGCGACCGCGGCGGCGACACCGACCGGCGGTGCGTCCTCGAGGCCGTCGACGGCACGAGCCGCCTCGACGGCCGCGGCTTCGGCGATCTGGATCCGGGCGAACATGTCGGCGCACTTGTGCTTGATCGCCTGGAACGAACCGATCTGCCGCCCGAACTGGGACCGGTCCTTGGCATACGCGACTGCCATCTCCAGGCATGCGCGTGCTGCGCCGACCTGCTCGGCAGCGAGTGCCGCGGTCGCCCGGTCCAGGACGGCGTCCAGGATCGCGGGGGCCTGACCGGTCACGCCGATCAGCACCGCAGGGGTTCGGGAGAACCTCAACCGGGCGAGCGGTCGGGTGATGTCCAGCGTGGTCAGCGCCTCGCTCGTCAACCCGGCTGCACCGGCCTCGACGGCGAACAACGACGGACCGTCAGCAGTGGTGGCCGCGACCACGATGAGCGAGGCGACGGTGCCGAACGGGACCAGCGACTTCTCACCGGTCAGCGACCACCGGCCACCCTCGTGCACCGCTTCGGAGTCGAAACCGTCGTGGCGCCACGCGCCGTCAGCCTCCTGAACCGCCAGGGTGGCAACCGTCGAGCCGTCAGCGATCCCCGGCAGGTACGACGCCCGGGCCTCGTCGTCACCGGAGACGACCAAAGCTGATCCGGCGAGTACGACGGAGGTGAAGAACGGCCCGGGGAGAAGCGCCCGACCCATCTCGGAGAGCACGACGCCGAGCTCGACGAACCCGAACCCGCTACCGCCGTGCTCCTCGGGAAACACCATCGAGTGCAGGCCGAGCTCGCTGGCGAGCTGCGCCCACAGGGCAACGTCGTAGCCGGCCTCGCTGGCGATCGCCGTGCGGTTCTGCTCGTCGGTCGCCTTGGCGCTCAGGACCGCACGGGCTCCTGCGCGCAGGTCTTCGCGGTCGGCGTCGGTGGTCAGCTCAGACATGGTTCTCCTCGGACGACAGGTAGGTACTCACGGGGCGACCGGTTCCTTGGGCAGGCCGAGAACACGTTCACCGAGGATGTTCTTCAGGATCTCCTCGGTGCCTCCGAGGATCCGGAAGGCCGGGCTCCCGAGCAGCAGCTCGGTCCAGGAGTACGTGCCCCAGGCGCCGGTGTCGGCGGTCAGGCGCGGGCCGACGAGCTCGGCGGCCAGGTGGGCGACGCGGGTCAGGTTCTGGGCCCACATCATCTTCGAGACCGATGCCTCGGGCCCGGGCTCGGCACCGCCGACGAGTCGTCGTACGGTCTGCCGGTTGAGGTAGTCGGCAGCGGTCAGGTCGGCGGTGATCTCGGCGAGCCGGCGGCGTGCGGCCGGGTCGGCGCCGTGGCCGGTCTCGTGCAGCAACGAGGCCAGGAATCCGTCCGAGAGGACCCGGGCGAGGGCGCCTTCGTTCTCGCCGCCGACACTAGCGCGCTCGTTCATCAGGGTGGTCAGCGCAACGCGCCAGCCACCGTCGATCTCGCCGAGCCGATGGTCGTCAGGAACGACGACGTCGGTGAGGAAGACCTCGTTGAACTCGGCGCCGCCGTTCATCTGACGCAGCGGGCGGATCTCGACGCCGGGGGAAGCGAGATCGACCAGGAACGCGGTGATGCCCTTGTGCTTGGGAACATCAGGGTTGGTGCGGCACAGCGCCATCCCGAGCTGGGCCTGGTGCGCGACCGAGGTCCAGACCTTCTGCCCGGTCAGCCGCCAGACGTCGCCGTCCTGGACGGCCTTGGTGGTCACGCCGGCGAGGTCGGATCCTGCAGCAGGCTCGCTGAAGAGCTGGCAGGCGATCGCGTCGCCCCGGTACATCGCCGGCAGGTAGCGGTCCTTGATGGCCTGCTGTCCGTGGGCCAGGATCGTCGGCCCGATCATGCCCAGCCCGATCAGGGAGATCACCCCGGTGTCCGGGACGTCGTACTCGGCCTCGAGGAGGTCGTAGACCAGGTCGTGCACCGGGCTCAGCTCGCGGCCGCCGTACGACGAGGGACCGGTGATCCAGCCGAACCCGCCCTCGTAGCGGGTGCGCTGCCACGACCGCGCAGCCGCGAACTTCGCTGCCTCGACCTCAGCGGTGTCGTCGCTGAAGTAGCCGGTGTGGTCATCGCCCTTGCCCCAGGCAAGGTGCGCCTCGCCTCCCGGGAACCGCTGCGCGTTCGCGTCCAGGAACGCGCGCACCTCGGCGGTGAAGGTCTCGATGTCGTTCATGTCGACTCGCTCTCAGATGGTGACGACGCGTGCCGGAGCAGCGCCGCCGAGAAGTTCGGTGCCGATCTCGACGGCGAGCTCGGCGTGTCCGCCGAGCAGCGCATCGAGCGCGGCCGCACGCGTGACGTAGCGATGCATCTCGCTCTCCAGGGTGAGCCCCATGGCGCCGAGGACCTGGATCCCTCGGCGCATCACGATCGCCTGGGTCTGGCCGGCGCGGACCTTGGCGACCTTCGCCGCCCAGGCGCCGCCACCGTGCTCGGGAGACGCGGCGTACGCAGCTGCCAGGGTGTTGCGTGCGGACTCGATGGCCGCGTGGCTCTCGGACAGCTGGTGCCGGACCGCCTGGAAGGAAGCCAGGGCCCGGCCGTACTGGTGGCGCGCGCTCGTGTGCGAGACCGCGAGCTCGAGAGCGGAGGCGCAGACCCCGATGATCTCGGCGGTGATGGCCAGACGGCCTGCCGCGCGTGCGTCGTCCCAGCTCGTGCCGGCTGCAGCGACAGCGGTCGCCGCCGTACTCGTGCGAGCGAGCGACCACCCGCAGGTCGGGTCGAAGCCGGTGATCGCCTCGGTGGTGAAGTCGGACGCCGGTCGCAGGCACCAGGATGCGTTGCCGTTCTCGTCCATCGCCATCGAGACGATCTCGGTGTCGTCCTCGACGGCGCCGAGCAGGATCCCGACTGTTCCAGGGGTCGCTCCGGTCCGCGGGTAGAGGACGGCACGGGAACCGGATGCGGCCGGCAGCACCGAGCCGAGCTGATTCAGCACCACGTCGTCCAGCAGCCGGGAGCTGGCCAGTGCCCGGCCCTGCTCGGAGAACAGGATCGTGGTCGCGATCGCGGGATCTGCCTCGACCACCTCGGTCCAGCCGAGCTCGTCGAGGGCCTTGGCGAGAACCGCGGCCCCGGTACCGGCTGCGAACACCTCGCGCACCGACGCGGTCACCTCGGTGATCGTGTCCAGGTCGAGGCCGCTCATGCGTTCTCCTTCGGGAGCTTGAGAACGTGGTCCGCCAGGATCGTCCGCTGGACCTCCGAGGACCCGCCGAGGATGGTCGCCGACCGGCTGTACCACCAGTCGTGGCGCCATTCGTCGGCGCCGTCGTCGGTGCCGGTCAGGAAATGGTCGCCGAGCAGGTCGCGGGCGAGGTCGTGCAGGCTGATCTCGGCGGTGGCGAGCAGGATCTTGTCGACGCTGGCTTCCGGGCCGACTGCTTCGGCAGCCGAGAGTCGTCGTACCGTCTCGGCGCTCCGGGCCCGCAGCGAGACGAGGTCGGTGTAGCACTCGCCCAGCCGACGGGTAGCGCCGTCGGGCAACCCGCCGTTCGTCATCACGCGATCGCGCAGCTCGTAGAACCGGCGCAGAGCGACACAGGCAGCGAGCCAGGCGTACATCGCGCGCTCGAACTGGAGCAGGTACATCGCGACGCCCCAGCCGCCGTCATGGCTGCCGATCACGCGGTCGGCCGGGACCACGACGTCGTCGAAGAAGACCTCGGCGACCTCGTTCAGCCCGCTCGCCAGGGCGACCGGTCGGACGCTCAGGCCGGGGGAGTCGACATCGATCAGGATCATGGTCAGGCCGCGGTGCCGTGACTCCGGGGTGCCGGTGCGGACCAGGCACATCATCCGGGTCGCGGTCGCGCCGGACGACATCCAGAGCTTCGAGCCCGAGACCACGTAGTTCTCGCCGTCCAAGCGTGCGCGGCAGCGCAGCGAGGCGAGGTCGCTGCCGGCCTCGGGCTCGGAGAACCCCTGGCCCCACCACTCCTCGCCACGCAGCCACCGGGGCAGCATCTCTGCTGCCAGCCCGGGTTCGAAGTGCACCAGCGGGTTGGCCAACGTCTCCATCAGCAGGCAGGGGTCCGGGACCGGAAGACCCGCTGCCGAGAGCTCGTCGTACAGGGCGGCGCGGTGACGGGCGTCGCCGCCCAGGCCGCCGACGGCCTCGGGCCAGCCGAACCTGTTCCAGCCGCCCGCGTAGAGGTGGCCCAGCAACGTGGCGGTGGCCCGGACCCGGTCCTCGGTGGTGGCGTGGTGCACGCCGCGCCACTGGTCGAATGCCGGATCGTCCGAGAACAGCTCACGCAGCGCCTGTGCGTAGGCGTCGACGTCTGTCTGCCACTCGACCGGTGCTGCTGTCGTACTCACGCAGACTCCGCGGCCTTCGCAGCCTTGGCAGCTGCGCCACGCTCCAGGAACGAGCGCACCAAGGCCTGGTGCTCGGGGGTGTCGAAGGAGTGGAACTCCTCGAGGAGCGCGTACTCGAGCACGCCCGCGATCGCCCGCTTCATGTGCATGTTCAGGGCGCGCTTGGTGCTCTGCACCGCCTGGGGGGGTGAGGCGGCCAGCTTCTGGGCGAGCTTCATCGCCTCCGCCATCAGGTCCGCGTCCGGGACCACCCGGTTGGCGAGTCCGAGCTCGACGGCCACCGCAGCCGGGATCCGCTCGCTGGTGAGGAGGTACTCCTTGGCCTTCAGCATGCCCATCAACAGCGGCCACGTCGGAGCACCGCCATCGGCCGCGGTGAGCCCGATGCCCACGTGCGGGTCTGCCACGAAGGCGGTCTCGGCGATCAGGACGATGTCGCTCGCCGCGGCCAGGCTGCAGCCCAGTCCGACCGCCGCACCGTTCACTGCGGCCACGACGGGCAGCGGGAATTCGAGCATTGCCTGGAGCAGCTTGCCGGCGCCGTCGATCTCGTGCTGCCGTGCGGGACGGTCGTTCCAGAGCTCGACGAAGTGCTGGAGGTCGCCACCGGCGCTGAAGGCGCGACCGGCGCCGGTCAGGACGACGGCGCGGGCGTCGGGGTCGGCCGCCAGGTACGGCCACACCGCGATCAGGGCCCCGTGCAGAGGACCGTTGGTGGCGTTCATGGCCTCCGGGCGGTTGAGCGTCACGATCCGTACGGCGCCCTGCGACTCGACCAGCAGTTCCGGTCCGAACGGGTGCGACATCTGTCCTCCTCGCGCCCGGGACCCGGGCATCAGGTCTCATTCGAACGATATTTGACGGAGTTGTCAAGTATGACTATGGTCGGCTTCGAGTGAGGCCGAACGGAAGGGCAACACGTGTCTGACGTGCAGCGCATGCTGGAGGGTCGGGTCGTCATCGTGACCGGTGGTGGCCGCGGGATCGGGCGCAGTCATTGCCTCGAACTTGCCGCCCACGGAGCGACGGTCGTGGTGAACGACCTCGGTGTGGGCCTTGCCGGTGACTCCTCGGGCGACGACCCGGCGGCCGAGGTCGTGGCCGCGATCCGCGATGGCGGCGGGACCGCCTCGGCCAACGGAAGCTCGGTCTCGGACTGGTCCGGAGTCGCGTCGCTGATGGCTGAAACTGTCGCGACCTACGGCAAAATCGACGCAATCGTCAACAACGCCGGAATCCTTCGCGACGCGACCATCACCTCGATGACCGAGGACGCCTTCGATGCCGTCATCAACGTGCACCTCAAGGGCACCTTCACGATGACCAAGCACGCCTGCGACTACTGGCGTTCCGAGCAGAAGGCAGGGCGACCGGTCGTCGGCCGGATCGTCAACACCACCTCGGGTACCGGACTGGCCGGCAACGTCGGACAGGTCGCCTACGGCGCTGCCAAGGCCGCGATCGCCAACATGACCCAGACCACAGCGATGGAAGCAGGTCGCTACGGAGTGACCGCCAACTGCATCTCCCCGGTGGCCGCCACCCGGATGACGGCGGCTGTCGGCATGGCGGCTGTCGAGCCGGATGCCGGCTGGAACCCGCTCGACCCGGCGAACTCCTCGCCCGTCGTGGCCTGGCTCTGCTCGGAGCAGTCGGGCTGGCTGACCGGCCGCGTCCTGCGCATCGACGGCAGCGCTGTGATGCCGGTCGATTCCTGGTCGGTGCGCGGCGGGTACCGGTCGAGGAGCGGCGAGATGCTTGAGGCAGGCGAGATCGATCAGGGCTTGCGCAAGGCGTTCGGTCTCGCACCGCTCGGCCTCGCCGGCCTCCAACCACAGACAGGGCACCTCAGATGACCCGCCTCACTGCACTCGGTACCTACCTCCCGGTCTGGGGGACCGACGGTGCCCGGGCTGCCGGACCCGATGAGGACGTGGTCACGATGGCGGTCGCCGCCGGACGTGCTGCGCTGGCCGACCTGACCGATGCCGTGGTGACCAGAGTGGTGCTCGTCTCCCGGGACCTGCCGCTGCTCGAGGGTGGCAACAGTGCGCCCCTGCTCGCCGGTCTCGGTCTGCCGGACGACGTGCACACGGTGGAACAGATCGGCGGCGCGCCGGCCCTGCTCGACGCCCTGGCCGAAGCGGACCCGGGCACCCTGGTGATCGGCGCAGATCTCGCTCCTGCGGGTGCTGCGGCTGCTTACCTCGGAGCCGAGGGCGTGGAGATCTCCCTGACGGGTCGCGTCGTCCGCAGCCTGCCGGTCCGTAGCCGCGGCGAGGACGGGGTCCGGCGCAACTACGAGGACCCGCGCCTGGAGTCGGTGCGCGGCGGCGACAAGGCAGTCACGCTTCTCGACCTCGACACCAAGCCGGTGGTCGTCGCCGGCGTCCCGGCCAAGCACGCTGCCACCCTGACCGACGGCAAGCCACCGGCACTGCCTGTGGTGGGTGCAGCGGCAGCACTCTTCGCTGTCGCTGCGCTGGAGTACGTCGGGGACGGCGGCCTGGTGCTGGCCGTCGAGCAGGCATCGGCGACCGCGGTGACGGTGTCCGCCGTACCCCGGGTACGGCGCGACGAGGCCACGGCGATCGCGGTCCCGCGACGGACCACGACACCCGGCCCGGACATCGCCATCTCGTTGGCCGCCTACGAGCGTGCCTTCGACTCCAAGCTCCGCTGGGAAGCCGGAAGGTGCGACGCCTGCGGCGCGCTGGCGCTGCCCCCGCGGTTCCGTTGCCTGGAATGCGGCTCGGAGACCGGGTGGAGCCTGAGTCCGCTGCCCCGTGCAGGAGAGGTCTACACGACGGTGACCGTGCACGTGCCGGTTCCCGGGCTCCCGACGCCGTACTCGCTGGCGATCGTCCAGCTCGACGGCGTCGAGGTGCGAGCGCTGGTCAAGGTCACCGGCGCTCCTGCCGGGACCACCCAGATCGGCGACAGGGGGACGCTCGTCCTGCGCCGCGTCGCCGTCCGGTCAGGAGTGCCCGACTACGGCTACGCCCTGCTTCCCCAGACCGCAGCGAACGAGGGAGAGACCCGATGAAGCGCGTGGCAATCGTGGGCGCAGGGATGACCGTGTTCAAGGAGCACTTCGACCTCGGCATCAAGGAGCTCGTGCCGATGGCCGTCTCCGAGATGGCCTCCCACGTGGACAAGGGCCTGGACCGGGACGACATCCAGGCCGCCTGGTTCGGCGAGCTCACCACCAGTGACGGGTTCCCTTCGGGGATCCTGGCCGACTCGTGCGGTCTGCTCGACATCCCGGTGACCCGGGTCGAGAACGCCTGCGCCACCGGGAACGACGCGGTGCGGAACGCGACGTACGCCGTCGGCTCCGGGGCGGTCGACGTGGCTCTGGTCGTCGGCGCCGACAAGGTCCGCGAATCATCGGCGCGCAGCACCTTCTGGGAGTGGGCCAGCCTGACCCGCGACATGGCCTGGGACTACCCGCTCGGCCTGGTCGCGCCGGCGAACTTCGCGCTGCACGCAGCCCGTTACCTGTACGAGTCGCCCGCGACCCGCGAGCACATGGCGATGGTCGCGGTGAAGAACCACAAGCACGCGCTGACCAACCCGAAGGCACAGCTGCGGTTCGAGATCACCATCGAGCAGGTCCTGAACGCTCCGATGGTGGTGGCGCCGTTCGGGCTCTACGACTGCACCCCGCAGAGCGACGGAGCCGCGGCGCTGCTGCTGGTCTCCGAGGACGTCGTCGACCGCTACACCGACAACCCGGTCTGGGTCCGGGGCGTGGGTCTCGGGATGGACAGGGTGATGCACCAGCACAAGCAGGACATGACCACCTTCCCGCCGACGGTGAGGGCGGCGAAGGCTGCCTACGCGATGGCCGGCATCACCGCCGCAGACGTCGACGTGGCCGAGGTTCACGACTGCTTCTCGGCTGTCGAGCTGATCAGCTACGAGGACCTGGGCTTCGCCGAGCGGTTCGAGGCCTACAAGCTCGTGGAGTCCGGAGCGACCACCTTCGGCGGCTCGATGCCGGTCAACGTCAGCGGCGGTCTCAAGGCCAAGGGCCACCCGCCGGGCGCCACCGGGGTCGCGCAATGCGTCGAGCTGTTCGAGCAGCTGCGCGGCGACGGCAACAATCAGGTCGACGGGGCAAGGATCGGCCTTGCCCACAACATCGGTGGCCCCACCGCGGTAGCGGCTGTGACGATCCTCGGCAACCAGAAGGATTGATCTGTGACCGACACCTACGAGCGGCCTGAGTTCAGGCTCACGCCCAGCCCGAGCGCCGAGTCCCGAGCGTTCTGGTCAGGCGGCGAACGCGGCGAGCTGCTGATCTACCGGTGTCACGACTGCGGCCACTTCTTCCACCCGCCGGCACCGGCCTGCTTCCGCTGTCGCAGCCGGGACGTCGCTCCCGAGCCGGTCTCCGGCAGGGGCGTGGTGGCGACGTACACGATCAACCGGCAGCCGTGGCTGCCGACGATGCCACCGCCGTACGTGATCGTCCTGGTCGAGCTCGACGAGGACCGGGACGTCCGGATCTTCAGCCAGCTCGTCGACGTCGACCCGGAAGCAGTCCGGATCGGTGACCGGGTCGAGGTGTTCTTCGAGCACTGGCCGGCACCCGGCGACACCGAGGTCTGGTTGCCGCTGTTCCGCCCCGAGCGGGCTCGGGCATGAGCCGCGGAGGACCGTTCGAAGGTCGCTCGGTGATCACCGGCGCGGGGATGTCCCAGGTCGGTCGCAAGCTGATGCGGTCCGGACTCGACCTCACGCTCGAAGCGTCCTTGCGGGCGATCGCCGACGCCGGGTTGACCCCGGACGACATCGACGGGATCGCCAGCTACCCCGGTCCGATGGCCCCGTCGCCGGGCTTCACCGGTGCCGGGGTCCATGACGTCCGCAACGCCCTGGGCCTGCGGTCCCGGTGGTACATGAGCGGGATGGAGACCGCGGCCCAGATCGGCCCGGTCATCGAGGCGGCGATGGCAGTCGCGCTCGGACTCGCCAACCACGTGCTGGTCTTCCGGTCGGTGTGGGAGTCGACAGCGCAGGCAGGTGGCAACCGCGCTTCGGTGCTGACCCCGGAGGGCGAGCTGCCCGAGCACCTCGAGTACACCGCCCCGTTCGGCGCGCTCTCCCCGGCGAACTGGCTGGCCCTGCCGGCACAGCGGTACATGTACGAGCACGGTCTGACCCGCGAACAGCTCGGCCAGATCGCGATCAACGCTCGCCGCAACGCGGGCTTCAATCCCGATGCCGTGTTCCGGGACCCGCTCACCATGGACGACTACCTCGCGAGCCGGATGATCTCCGAGCCGCTCAGTCTCTACGACTGCGACATCCCGTGCGACGGCGCAACGGCGGTCATCGTCTCCGGGCGCGACGCTGCCGCCGGGTTGCCGAGGCATCCGCTGACGATCGAGTCGGTCGGCACCGGGATGTTCGAACGAGCGACCTGGGACCAGCGGATCGATCTGACCACGATGGCCGCCCACGACGCGGCCGCGACCTTGTGGGAGCGGACCTCGTTGCGGCCGAGCGACGTCGACGTCGCCCAGCTGTACGACGGATTCAGCTTCCTGACTGTGCAGTGGCTCGATGCTCTCGGCTTCTGCGAGCACGGCAAGGTCGGGGCGTTCATCGAGGACGGGTCCCGGATCGCTCTGGACGGTGACCTCCCGCTGAACACCGCCGGTGGCCAGCTGTCCGGCGGCCGACTGCACGGGATGGGTCTGCTCCACGAGGCGTGCATCCAGCTGTGGGGCTCGGCCGGCGAGCGTCAGGTCGCGGGCGCCGAGGTCGCTGCCGTCGGCGTCGGCGGCGGTCCTGTCGCCGGTGCCCTGTTGCTGAGTACGCACTGATTCAGGAGGCTCGATGAGTGCCCAGATAGATCTGACCGACCCGAGCAGTACGCCGGCGCACGCGACGGTCTACGCCGGGTTGGCCGCTCTCGAGGCGGCGGTCGGTGACGAGCTAGGGCCGACGGAGTGGTTCGTGGTCGACCAGTCCAGGATCGACGGCTTCGCCGAGGACACCTTGGACCACCAGTGGATCCACGTCGATCCGGAGCGGGCTGCGACCGGGCCGTACGGAGCGACGGTGGCGCACGGGTTCCTGACCCTCTCGCTGGTGCCGTACCTCGTGAACCGGCTCCGTCGTGTCGAGGGTGTGACGATGGGCGTGAACTACGGCCTGAACAAGGTCCGGTTCCCGGCTCCGGTGCGAGCCGGATCGCGGGTCCGGGCCCGGGCGACGATGGTCGGACTCGAACGGATCGGTGACGCTGCGGTCCAGATCGTCACCCGGACGACGATCGAGGTCGACGGCGAGGAGAAGCCGGCCTGTGTGGCCGACCTGGTCGCCCGTTACTACTTCGCGGACTCGTCGTGACGGGCCCGTGGCCGTGGATGATCGGGGCCCGCACCCTCGATGACCTGATCGCGCTGCGGGCGCGCACCACTCCGGACGCTCCGCTGCTGGTCGACGAGTCCGGGACGACCGTCACGTGCCGCGAGTTCGCCGATCGGGCTGAACGGGTGGCAGCAGCGCTGGCTGCTGAAGGCATCGGCCGGGGAAGCCGCGTGTCCTGGCAGCTCCCCACCCGGATCAGCGCCCTTCTGGTCCTGGCCGCCCTGCGTCGGCTCGACGCCGTCCAGGCGCCGATGATCACGCAGTACCGGACCAGGGAGGTCGCTGTCGCTCTGGCGACGTCGCGCGCGGAGTACTACCTGGTGCCAGGGGCCTGGCAAGGCTTCGACTACGGCGCGATGGCTGCCGGGATCGCGGCCGACGCCCCCGGTGCGCACGTCATCGAGATCGGACATGACGCTCCGGAGGCCGACCCGGGCGCGAGCTTCGATGCCGGGTCGAACGCTGATCCTGAGACCGTCGCGTGGATCTACTTCACCTCGGGCTCGACCGGAGCGCCGAAGGGTGCCCGGCACACCGACGGCACACTGCTGGCAGCCGCGACGGCGTTCGCTGGCGGAGGCAGGCTGGGCGAGCAACCCGGCGAAGTCGCTGCGATGGGATTCCCGGTCGCGCACATCGGCGGTGTCGTCTACCTGATCGCTGCGCTGGCGGGCGGGTACCCGGTCCTGGTCCAGGAGGCCTTCGTGCCTGATCGGGCCACCGCCGACTACCGCCGTTTCGGGGTGACCACGACCGGCGGGGCCCCGGCGTTCTACAGCGCTCTGCTGACGATGGCGCGTGCCGTCGCTCCCGAGAAGTTGGTGCCCGGGCTGAGGACTCTGAAGGGCGGAGGAGCGGCGTGCCCGCCGGAGATGTTCGGTGCGGTCCGCGACGAGCTCGGCGCTGTGCTGGCCCACGACTACGGGATGACCGAGGTCCCGATGATCGCGGTCGCCGATCCGACCGACGACCCAGCGGTGCTGGCTGCGACCGACGGCCGCGTGATCCCGGGGAACACCGTGCGCATCCTGGATCCGAGCGGGCAGGCCTGCCCGTCAGGAGTGCTCGGCGAGATCCAGGTCTCCGGTTGGGCGGTGTGCCGCGGCTACACCGACCCGACCGAGACCCAGAAGGCGTTCACCGCCGACGGTTGGTTCCGCACCGGGGACCTCGGCCTGCTGTACCCGTCCGGCCACGTCGAGGTCGTCGGACGGCTCAAGGACATCATCAACCGCAAGGGCGAGAACATCGCACCGCAGGAGATCGAAGAGCTGCTCGCCACGCATCCCGCCGTTGCCGAGGTCGCCGTCATCGGCGTTCCCGACGGAGAGCGAGGGGAGCTCGTCTGCGCAATCGTCACGCCGTCCGACCCGGGCGCTCCCCCCGCCCTGCCCGACCTCGTCGCCCACCTCGACCGCGCGGGCCTGATGCGGCAGAAGTTCCCCGAACGTCTCGAGATCGTGGGCTCGCTCCCACGCACCGGGCTGGCGAAGGTTGCCAAATCCGAGCTGCGCGACCGCTTCAGCTCCCCACGAACCGACGAAAGGCAAGACTGATGGAACTCGCGAACAGCTCAGCGATCGTGACCGGTGGTGCAGGAGGCCTCGGCGAGGCCGTCGTCCGTCAGCTGGTCGACGCCGGCGCGTACGTGGTCATTGCCGACCTCTCCGACGAGAAGGGCGAGAAGCTTGCGGCCGAGCTGGGGGACGCGGTCCGCTACGTCCGTACCGACGTCCTCGACGACGAGGCGGTGGGTGGCGCGATCGCCGCTGCGCAGGAGCTAAGCACGCTGCGGTACGCCGTCACCGCGCACGGTGGCTGGGGCGTCGCCGAGAAGATCGTCGGCAAGGACGGGACGCCGGCCACGCTGAAGGGCTTCACCAAGACCATCGACCTGTACCTCACCGGCACCTACAACGTGCTGCGCCTCGCCGCAGCCGCGATCGCCACCACCGAGCCCGACGAGGACGGTGCCCGCGGCGCGATCGTGACGACCGCGAGCATCGCGGCGTACGAGGGGCAGATCGGTCAGAGCGCGTACGCAGCTGCCAAAGCCGGCGTCGCAGGGCTCACGATCGTCGCTGCCCGCGACCTCAGCTCGGTCGGCGTCCGGGTGGTCTGCATCGCGCCGGGAACGATGCGGACGCCGATCATGGAGTCGGTCGGCGAGGAGATGATCGCGAAGTTCGGCGCGGCGGTGCCGTTCCCGAAGCGGCTCGGACATCCCGAGGAGTTCGGCTCGCTCGCGGTCTACGCGCTGACCAACGGGTACCTGAACGGCGAGACGATCCGGCTCGACGGCGGACAGCGCTTCGGACCCCGGTGAATTGACGAAAGTGTCAGGAAGTCGGTTTCGCAACGAGCATCGACATGATGGTCACTGCGACCGTGTTCATCATGTCCGCGTCGTCGACAGGCAGCTGCTGGACGTGGCCGTAGAACCACGACCGGTCCAGCAGGGCTTGGGTGGCCAGGCCGAGTGCCTCGGGAGCATCGGTCGGCTCGGCCTGCCGGCTGCGCAGCGAGACCCCGAGCAGGAAAGCGACCCGCATCTGCATCCGACGCGACGCGGCGCGGAACTCCTCGTCCATCGGGGCTGCCTGGGCGGCGGAGATGATGAAGGCTCCGTGCACGTTCATGAAGGTGAAGTAGGCGTCGACCCATTTACGGACGTCGTCGAGTGTGCAGGGGTTCGGGATCTCCTCCCACAGGCCGATCACCTTCAGGATCTCTTCGTACGTCGTTTTCCCGAGCAGGTTGACGACCTCGTGCTTGTCCTTGAAGTACGTGTAGAACCCGGCCCGGGAGATACCGCACGCGTCGGTGATGTTGTTGACCCGCGTGCCCGCGTAGCCGCGCTCGAGGAAGAGCTTGCGCGACGCCTCGAGGATCGCTTCGCGTGTCTTGATCGCCCGCGCTCCGAGCTCGCTCTCGGGGTCGAGCTCGTCGAGTTTGGCTGTCATCTGCGGGGACCTCCAAAGATCTTTCTGGCCTTCCCAAAGGTGGCGAGCAGGCCGACGATCCCACTTTACTTGACGAGATCGTCTAGTGCCTCACTGACCGTCAGAGATAGCCGGATGAGGTCAGGCAGGCGAATTACTTGACACTTTCGTCAAGCCGGGATTAGGGTCGATTTACCGAATCCAACCAAGCCGAAAGGGGACGGTCGTGACTCAGTTCACCGACGCACCGATCTTCGATGCCGACTCTCACATGTACGAGACTCCCGAGGCACTGACACAGTTCCTCCCGGAGCGCTACCAGCGCGCGGTCCAGTACGTCCAGGTCGGCAAGGCCACCAGGATCGCGATCAACAACAAGATCACCGAGTACATCCCCAACCCGACGTTCGACCGGGTCGCTGCTCCTGGCGCCTGGGAGAAGTTCTTCTCCGGCCAGAACACCGAGGGCCAGTCGTTGCGCGAGATGACCGGGACCCCGATCGATGCGATGCCCGCCTTCCGTTCGCCCGAGCCGCGGATCAAGGCCCTCGACGAGCAGGGAGTCGACGAGGCGCTGGTCTACCCGACCCTGGCGAACCTGGTCGAGGCTTCCTCGGCCGAGGACCCCGACCTGACCGTGTCGATCATCCATGCCCTGAACCAGTGGATGCTCCAGCACTGGGGCTTCACCCACGAGAACCGGTTGTTCATGACCCCGGTGATCAACATGGGCATCCTCGAGGAAGCCCAGCGCGAGCTTGCCTACGTCCTGGAGAACGGCGCTCGCGCCATCCTGATCAAGCCGTCGCCGGTCTTCGGGCTCCGAGGCTGGCGCTCGCCGGCGCTGCCGGAGTTCGACCCGTTCTGGCGTGACGTCGAGGCAGCCGGCATCCCGGTGATCCTGCACGCGAGCCAGCCTCCCCTGGACAGCTACATCAACCAGTGGGAACCGCCGTCGACGAACAACTTCACCGAGATGAGCGCCTTCCGCTGGGTCACGCTCGGTCACCGCGAGATCACCGACATGATCACCAGCCTGATCTGCCACGGCACCCTTACCCGGTTCCCGAAGCTGCGGATCGCGAGCGTCGAGAACGGCAGCTCGTGGCTCAAGCCGCTCTTCGACGACTTCGACGCGACGTACGGGAAGATGCCCCAGGCGTTCCCGGAGCACCCGCTGGACGTCTTCCGCCGCAACATCTGGATCAGCCCCTTCTGGGAGGGCTCGGTCGAGGACGTCGTCAAGACCGTCGGCTGGGACAGGGTCATGTTCGGCTCGGACTTCCCGCACCCCGAAGGCCTGACCGAACCGCGCGGCATCTACAGCTACGCCGAGGAGATGGACGAGAAGCGCGCCCGTGACTTCATGGGCGACAACGCTCGCCGCCTGCTCGGGTTGCCGGTGCGCAACCCGGCCGAGCTGGTCGGAGTCTGAGCCGATGAGCAGCCGCCCGGTGTTCACCGAGGAGCACGAGCAGTTCCGCGCCATGGTCAAGGAGTTCATCGCGCGTGAGGTGACGCCGTACGCAGCCGAGTGGACCGCGAACGGCATCGTCGACAAGTCCGTCTACAAGGCTGCGGCCGACCAGGGCGTGCTGGGGTTCGCGGTTCCGGTCGAGTACGGCGGTCTCGGCATCGACGACTTCCGCTACAACGCGATCGTCGCCGAGGAGATCTCGATCGCCGGCAGCGGTGCCAACGGTCTGGCGCTGACGCTGATCAACGACATCGTCGCGCCGTACCTGCTCCGGCTGGCGAACGACGACCAGCGGCAGCGGTGGCTGACCGCGGTCGCCCGCGGCGAGATGCTGTTCTCGATCGCGATGAGCGAACCGAACGCCGGTAGCGACCTGGCCGGGATCCGCACCAGCGCCCGGCGCGAGGGCGACGAGTGGGTCATCAACGGACAGAAGACCTTCATCTCCAACGGCATCATCTGCGACGCGGTCGTGGTGGTCTGCCGTACCGATCCGGAGGCCGGCCACAAGGGCTTCAGCCTGATCGTGGTCGAGGACGGGACCGAAGGCTTCGAGCGCGGTCGCAAGCTCGAGAAGCTCGGGCTGCACTCCCAGGACACCGCGGAGCTGTTCTTCACCGACTGCCGGGTCCCGGCGACGAACCTCCTCGGCAAGGAGGGACGCGGATTCCTGCACCTGATGGAGAACCTGCCCTCCGAGCGGTTGTCGATCGGCATCACCGCGATCGCGGGCGCGAGGCGTTCGTTCGGTGAAGCGGTCGAGTACGCCAAGTCCCGGCAGGCCTTCGGGCAGTCGATCGGCTCGTTCCAGGCGAACCGGTTCACGCTCGCGGAGATGGCCACCGAGCTCGACATCGCCCAGGTCTACATCGATGACTGCATCCGCCGGGTCGTCGACGGGACGCTCACCGCCGTCGACGCGGCCAAGGCGAAGTGGTGGTGCACGGAGCTGCACAAGAAGGTCATCGACCAGTGCCTGCAGCTGTACGGCGGCTACGGCTACATGCTCGAGTACCCGATCGCCCGCGACTACGCGGACGTGCGGATCACGACGATCCTCGGCGGCACCACGGAGATCATGAAGGAGATCATCGGCCGAGACCTCGGCTTCTGATGCAGCTTCACGGATTGGGCCTCGACCTCACCGGCTGGTTCCAGATCGGGTGGTCGGCCGACTTCGAGGTGGGCGACGTCCTTCCGCTGCGCTACTTCGGTCAGGACCTCGTCGGGTGGCGCGGTCACGACGGCGCCTTCCGCGTGCAGGGCCGCTTCTGCCAGCACCTCGGCGCGAGCCTGGGCCACGGCGGCACGGTCACCGACGCCGGGATCCAGTGCCCGTTCCACGGATGGACCTGGGCGGCCGACGGGAGCAACGTGGCGATCCCGTACCAGGACCGGCCGAACAAGGCACGCAAGCTGGCGACCTGGACGGTGGCCGAGGCGAACGAGTCGCTCTACCTCTGGCACGACGCCGCCGGTCGCCCGCCGCTGTGGGAGGTGCCGGACTCGTTGGCTGCCGGCGTGCACTGCGAGCGGCGGGAGTTCTACCCGCTCGACGACGGTGGCAGGGTCCGGTTCACCGACCTGCGGGTCCATCCGCAGATGGTCGCCGAGAACGCCGTCGACGCCCACCACTTCCGGTTCGTGCACGGCACGCCGACGTCCCCGACGGTGATCGAGGAGCGCGTCGAGGGTCCGACCTGGTGGTCGCGGGTCGGTTTCGGTCGTGGTTGGAAGGAGCATCCCCGCGGGCCGGACGGAGCGGTCCGCACCGACTCGCTGAACACGATCGAGATCCTCTGGAGCGGCCTCGGGGTCAGCGTGAACACTGAGCACACCCGCGACGGCGTCCGGGTGATCAGCGTGAACACGACTCCGGTCGAGGACGGCACCACCGAGATCTTCACGACGTACTGGATCGACCGGGCCGGCGGCGGCTACGAACGTCGCCTCGACGAGGCGAAGCTCGCGCTGCCCGACGACCTCGCGATCTGGAACCACCAGACCTACATCGACCCCCCGGGACTCGCGACCGAGGAGGGTCGGGGGTTCCGGCAGATGCGGCGGTGGGCGAGTCAGTTCTACGCGGGGGAGAATGTCGTTCCGTGACCCAACACGACGCGACCGATGACCCGACCCTGGGACTGTTCTCCGACGTACCGGCGGGCATCCCGCGGATCGAGGAGTGGGCCGGGGTCGCGCCGGAGACCGAGGACGACGGGTACGGCGACCTGATCGCGAACCTGCGTTCGTTCCTCGATCACGTCGCCGCGGCCCGCCCGGCGCCGACCGAGGTGCGGGCGCTCGCCGACGAGCTCGGCGGGTGGTGCGACCGGCTCGCGCCGATGGCAGTCTCCGAGCGGGACCAGTTCTTCGCACGCCGCTTCGAGCTGCCCGATCGCGGACAGTCGTTGCCGCCCGTGTTCACGCCCCACGAGGCGAGCTCGGACCATGTCCGGGGCACGACCCGGTTCGGGCGCTACTTCCTCGGCGGCAACGGTGCGGTCCACGGTGGCGCGATCCCGCTGCTGTTCGACGAGGTGCTCGGCTGGCTCGCCGGATCCGGGGGACGCAGTGCGTGCCGGACCGCCTACCTGCACACCGACTACCGGTCGATCACGCCGATCGGTCCGGAGCTCCGGGTCGACGCCTGGTTCGAGAGCGAGGTGGGCCGCAAGCGGCTGGTCCGCGGCACCCTCAAGCACGGAGACGTCGTCTGTGCCGAGGTCGAAGGACTGTTCCTCGCCCTCAACCCCGGACAGCCCTGACCAGATCGCTGCTGGGTTCGGCGAGCATCGTGGCCAGCGGGACGGTCAGGAGCGCGACGTCTCCCGGCATCCCCACCTGGATCGCGCGCCGCGGCCCGCCCGGGACATCAGTGAGGTAGCCGTCGAGAACGGCCCTGGCCCCGACGCTTTCGGACGGCCCGAGGGCCGCGCCGCCGACTGATCGACGGTCTCGCGCCGACCTGATCACCGTCCACGGATCGAGCTCGCCGAAGGGCGCGTCGCTCGACGCGCAGACGGGGATGCCGGCGTCGAGCAGCGAGGCGTAGGGGTACAGGCAAGCGAGGTCGTCGGCGGTGACCTCGCGCAGGTAGTCATCCCCGCGGGTCCGTAGGAAATCGGGTTGGGTGACCACCGCGACCCCGAGTCGGGCCAGGTGCGGGTAGACGTCCCGCGGGACGACGGAGCCGTGCTCGATCCGGTCTCCTGCGAGGGGCGACACCCGCTCCAGCGCAGCCAGCGTCAGCAGCAGCGACTCCCGGGTCACGCAGTGCACGGCGACCGCACGACCGAGGTCGTGCGTGGCCGAGATCAGGTCGCAGAGCTCGTCGTACGACGGCAGGTTGTGATCGCGCAGCAGCAGCTTGCGCGGCCCGGCGACCACCCCGGTAGGCAGCTCGCCCTCAGGTGCGCCGAGCAGGCGGAGGTTCCGGGGGAGCGCGCCGGTCGTCGCGGCCCGGGCGAGGACGGCCACGGTCCCGAGATCGAGGTTGGGGGTCGCGTCGGTGACCCGGGTGATCCCGAGCGCGGCCAGTCGGGTCCCGACCGCAGCGAGATCGGGCTCGATGACCGGCAGCGCGAGGCGCAGCCGGTCGTCGTACCGCCACAACCGTCCGTTGGGCCGGCCGGCATCGTCCCGCTCGACATCATCGGTCGCGTCGAGGACGTGCTCGACCTCCCGGAGGGCCTCCGAGTTCAGGATCCACAGCGCGCCGCTCCGGTGCTGGACCCGGACGGGACGATCCGGAGCGATGGCATCGAGGGCCGTGCGATCGAGGTAGCCGAGTGCTGCCTCGTCGTACCCGATCGCTCGTACCCAGATCCCGGGTGCCGCGGCGAGAAGCCCACCGAGGCTCGACAGGTCGGCCGCGAGCCCGCAGTTCACGGATGCGTACGCGGCCGCGATCGCCATCAGGTGCAGGTGGTGGTCGTGCAACCCGGGCAGCAGTGCCCCGCCGCGTCCCTCAACCACCTCCGCGGCACCGACGGAGAGTTCGGCACCGATCTCGGTGATCGCGCCCGCGTCGACCCGTACGTCGACGCGGACCCCGTCGACCTCGACGTCCTGGAAGAGGATTGCGCCGTCGGTCATCGCAGCACCGTTGCGTTGTCGGCCCCGAGCGCGCCCGCGCGACCTGCCGGCTTCCGGGACGTCGGCGGCTCGACCCTGAAGCTGCCCGCGTCGGTCACGACCTCCCAGCCGTCCGGCCGCTGGATCACCTCGTGGGGTTCGACCGCCCCGGCTGCCGAGGCGCACACCGCTTCCATCGACACGTCCACGAGCCGCGCGAACGGGTCGGCCAGTGCGTCGGCCGCGGCAGCGGCTGCCACGACGCCCGTCAGCGGATCGGCCAGTGCGTCGCCACAGGGGACCGGCCCGGAGCCGTCGTACGCGACCAGGCCGGCACCGACCGCGACATCGTCGCCGAAGCCGATGTCGTTCGAGCCGCGTCCGCGGGCCGTGATCGACAGCCAGGAGGTCCCCGCCGCGACCAGCTCCTCGGCGACCAGTCCGAGCTGGCGCAGTGCCCGGGGCCGCGAGGCCTCCACGACCAGGTCGGCGTCAGCGGCCAGGGCCTGAAGCCGGGCTCTCCCCTCGGCGGTCGTGAAGTCGAGCGCGACCATCCGCTTGCCTGCCTGCAGCAGGTCGAAGAACTCGGCCGGACCGCCGCGAGCGCCGTCCGGCCGGTGAGCGCTCTCGACCTTGACCACGTCGGCGCCGCCGAGCTGCAGCAGGTGGGTCGCCAGCGGTCCGGCCCAGAGCGAGGTCAGGTCGAGCACCCGAGGCCGTTCACTGACCCGGGCTCGTCGCCCACCACTGTCCGTGACCGCAGCAGCCCGTGCCTCGGGCGTTTCCGGTACGCCCGACGCCGCCAGACCGAGGAGTCGGCAGCGGGCGACCGCAGCTCCAGTGCTCTGCGCGGTTGCCCACCGGGCGACCGCGTCCCACGGGTCCAGCACCGTCGAGCTCTCGACCAACGCCGGCACCAGGTCGAGATCAGAGGTCCGGGGGAGTGAGAGCCCGAGAAACCCGTCGGTGGTCGGGAGCAGCCGGAACCCGCCACCGCAGGACACGGATCCCTGACGGGTGAAGCCGACGATCGCGGCACGCTCGCCGAACAGCTCGATCCCGGGCAGGACCGGCGCGATCCCGGTGCGTTCGAGCGTCGTCGTCCGGAGGTGGTCGAGGGCGTCCTGAACGATGCTCGCGGGTCGGCCGGGAGCAGCCAGCGGTGGTCCGTCGGCGCGTCCGGTGAGCGCCATCGCCCCCGATCTCGCCCAGAGCTCCAGGTCAGCGGGCCTAGGTGACGGCATCGACGAGTCCCCAGTCGAGTGCGGTCCGGGCGTCGATCCGCCGACCGGTCAGCGCCAGGTACGCCGTCCGCCAGCTGCCGATCCGCCGAGGGATGCTGACGGTCCCGCCGGCTCCGGGGATGAGCCCCATCCCCAGCTCGGGCAGGCAGAAGTACGCATCGGCAGCCGCTTCGACGTATCCGGCGAACGCAGGGACCTCCGCACCCGCGCCGATGCACGCACCGTGCACCTGCACCCGCATCCGGTCCCCGAGCCGCTCGGTCAGTCGGTGCACGGCCAGCCCGACGCTCTGCTCCGTCCTGACCCGGTGGGCAGCGTCGAGGTCGCCCGCTGTCCCGAACTCGTCGAGGTCGCCACCGCTGCAGAAGGAAGGACCGTTGCCACGCAGCACGACCTCGCCGATGGACGGGTCCAGCTCGGCGACGGCCAGGGCTTCCACCGTCAGGTCGCGGACCCGGTGTCCGAAGGCGTTGTGGCGCTCGGGCCGGTTGAGGACGACCTGCAGCGCGTCACCGTCCCGCTCGACCAGGACGGCGGCGTCGTCGGTCCGCACCGTGGCGCCGACCGGGGTCCGGGCGCGCCAGGAAGCGAACTCGGGTCCGCCGAGCAGCTCCGAGTACGCGAGCGACTCGACGACCAACCCGTCGCGGACAGCGAGGCCAGCGGTGGAACGAAGCACCTCAACCAGGACCCGCGAGGCGAGCGGCGCCGCCGCGACGGTCCGGCAGACGGCCTCGAGATCCATGTCGTCGACCGGCACCGAGGCCCGCCCGGGAGCCGAGGGCGCGAACGTGAAAGTCAGGTGTTCCAGCACCTTCGCCGAATCCAGGGGCAACGGCTCCGTCGCCACCCCGACCACCAGCGAGCCGACAGTGAGCTCGCGAAGAACGTCGAGCGGCGCACCTTCCCAGTCCTCGCCCGCCGACAGGTCGACCAGGACCAGCGGTCCCCTGCGCAGAGCCGAGAGCTCGGGCAGTCGACAGCGGGTCACGAAGGTCTCCGGAGGGGTAGGAACGGCGGCTCCGAAGCAGGATATGCGGCCGCGTAACGTGGCTGTCCATGAGCGAGTACGTGAGCTACGAGTACGCCGACGGCGTCGCCTGGATCACCCTGGACGACGCCGAGCACGGCAATGCGATCCACCCGGCGATGATCGCTGAGCTGCACGACGCCGTACGGCGTTCCACGGCAGACCGGGCACGGGTGATCGTGCTGCAGGCACGCGGCAAGTTCTTCAGCGTGGGCGGAGACCTGGGCGCGTTCGCGGCGGCGCCCGGCGCGGACAATGTCTCCGTCTTCATCGACGACCTCGCCGAGGCGATCCACCGGGTCGTCCTCGAGCTGGTGCAGAACGAAGCGATCGTCGTCTCCGTCGTCCAGGGAACGGCCGCCGGCGCCGGCTTCCCGCTGGCAGCGTCGGCGGACGTCGTGATCGCGGCCGCGTCGGCGAAGTTCACCCTCGGCTACACGAAGGTCGGCTTGAGCGTCGACGGCGGAACCAGCTTGCTGGTGCACTCGCTCGGGCTGCACCGCGCGCTCCGTCTCGCCCTGCTGAACGATGTGCTGTCGGCGGCAGAAGCCCAGGCAGCAGGTCTGGTTGCCAGGGTCCTTCCCGACGACGAGCTGGCGGCCGGTGTCCAGGAGGTCGTCGGCCGACTGGTGTCCGGCCCCGCTGCGGCCCTCGCCGCGACCAAGCGGCTGCTGCGCACGACGGCAGATCCGGCCCCGGAGCGCGCGCTCCGTGCGGAGACGCGTTCGATCCGCGACCGAGCAGGCGAACCCGACGGTCGCGAGGGCGTCCTCGCCTTCGTGGAGAAGCGCGCGCCGCGCTTCGGGTGACGCGTTTCGGTTGACGGTCGGTGGATTCAGACGCGTGGAGCGTTGAGCCCGTTCTCGTAGGCGAAGATCACTGCCTGGATCCGGTCGCGCAGCTCCAGCTTGGCCAGGATGTGGCCGACGTGGGTCTTCACGGTGGCATCGGACAGGCTGAGGCCCTGGGCTATCTCGGCGTTCGTGAGGCCGGTGGCCAGCCCGGCGAAGACCCCGCGTTCGCGATCGGTCAGGGGCGCGAGCACGTCCGGCGGCTCGGTCGCGGCGGCGTCGTCCGCCGGGATCCGGTGGGCGAACGCGGTGAGCAGGCGGCGGGTCGTGCTGGGCGCGACCACGGCGTCCCCGCGGGCCACGACCCGGATCGCGTCCACCAGATCGGCCGACTGGACGTCCTTGAGCAGGAACCCGCTGGCGCCGGCACGGAGCCCCGAGAACGCGTACTGGTCGACGTCGTAGGTGGTCAGGATGATCGTCCGCACCGCAGGGGCCTGTTCGGCGATCAGCCGGGTCGCCTCGATCCCGTCCATCCCGGGCATCCGGACGTCCATCAGCACGATGTCGGGGTGGAGGACGCCGACGAGGCGGACGGCTTCGTCGCCGCTGCCGGCCTCGCCGACGACCTCGAGATCGGGTTCGGCGGCCAGGACCAGCCGGAACCCGTGACGCAGCAGCGGCTGGTCGTCGACCAGGAGCACGCGGATCGTCATCGCGGTCCTGCTGGCTCGTCGAGCAGCAACCGGGAGGCAACCCGCCAGCCGCCGCCGACGCGGGGGGCAGCCTCGACGGTCCCGGAGAACATCCCGACCCGCTCGCGCATCCCGTTCAGGCCCTGCCCGTGATGGGCCACGGCACGGCTGGTCGGAGGCACGGCGCCGACGGGCCCGTCGTTGATCACCTCGACCTCGACCTCGGTGGGCCGGTAGCGCACGGTCACGACGGCGCGCCGCGCCTCGGGCTCGTGCTTGAGCACGTTGGTCAACGCTTCCTGGACCATCCGGTAGATGGTGAGCTGGGCCGAGGGTGGTACCTCGACCGGGTGGCCCTCCATGGTCAGGTCGACCGCGAGGCCGGCGGCGCGGACGCTCGCTGCCAGGTCGTCGAGCTGCGCCAACCCGGGCGCGGGCACCCGGTCGGATGCTGCGACCTCCTGGTCCGCTCCCAGGAGCCGGCGTACCTCACCCAGCGACTGGCGACCGAGGCTGGCGGCCAGCCGGACGGCCTCCTCGGCCTCGGCGGGCGAGCTCTGCACCGACGCCGCGGCACCGTCGTTCAGCGCGATGATCACGGACAGGCTGTGCGCCACGATGTCGTGCATCTCCCGGGAGATCCGAGCCCGTTCGGCGGCGGTAGCGAGCAGCGCCTGCTGATCGCTTTCCCGCTCGGCGGTGGCGGCCCGTTCGAGCACCGAGGCGATGTAGGCGCGCCGGGTGCGGACGTAGACGCCGATCACCCAGGCGGCGGTCACGGTTCCGGTCATCCCGAGCGCACTGGTGACGACCTGGCCGGACGGGGCCCAACGCGCGACCGCCAGGACGACGCCCAGCTGGCTGATCAGGGCGGCAGCGACCACGGCCTCGCGGCGTGCGTACGCGCCGACCGAGTAGAGCGCGACCAGGAGCGCGATGTCACCGGCTGCGAAGACCCCGCCCAGCCACTGCAGCAGCGCGATCGCGGCGACCGCGAGAAAGGTTCCCCAGGGCCACCGACGGCGCAGGAACAGCGGCAGCACCAGGACGACGTCGAAGACCAGCACCCACCAGGCGTTGTCGCCGTCCCGCCCGACGAAGTCGTGCAGGACCGCGAAAGCCAGCGCGGCCACCGCCGTGGCCGGGACCGCGAGCGTCTCGCGAGCCCACTGCCACGCGCTGTCCACCTGGCGCACCATCTCGCCAGTGTCCCTCATCGCGCCCGGCTCCCGCCGCCCTCGATCAGACGTCTCTCCGCTTGAGCAGGACGGCGGCGAGGGCGATCGCTGCGACGACCCAGGCGACCAGGACGACGAGTCCCGTCCAGGGCGTCAGGGTGTCCGCGGCGTGCACGGTCGAGACGAAGGAGCTTCCGGCGTTGCTCGGGAAGAACTTGCTGACCGACTTCGCCCAGGTCCCCGGGACGACCTCGAAGAGGACCGGGAGGACCAGGATCAGACCGACCAGGGTGGAGATGCCGCCGGCGGTGTTCCGCACGATCCAGCCGATCGCACCGCCGAGGAGGCCGATCAGCGCCAGGTAGACCCCGGTGCCGATCACGACCCGCAGGTTTCCCGGGTCACCCAGGGACGATCCGTGGCCGTAGTGCGACCGGAACGCCATCGCCCCCAGGAAGGTGACGATGCAGGTGGGGACCATGGTGACCACGGCGACGAGGCCGTAGACCAGTGCCTTCGCCGCGAGGACCGGCAACCTGCGCGGTACGGCGGTGGCAGTCGACCGGATCATCCCGGTCGCGTACTCGCCGGTGACGAACAGGACGCCGAGGACCCCGATCAGGAGCTGGCCCAGGAAGTACCCCTGCATCACCCCGGACGGCGCGGCGTCCTCGGGCGCGAGGTGCGAGAAGCTCTTGCCGGTGTTGTAACCGATCAGCTGGCCGATCACGATCACGCCGACGACCGCTGCCAGGAGCACCAGCCAGCTCGACCTCAACGTGCGGAACTTGATCCACTCCGAGGTCACGGTCCGGACGAAGTTGACCGGCTGGGCGATCCTGGGGGCCGCGGCGGCGGCCGGCTGGTGGCGGGGCTCGGTCAGGGTGCTCATGCTGCGCTCTCCTCGACGGTGTGACTGCGGTACTCGACGGATTCGCCGGTGAGCTCCATGAACGCTTCCTCGAGGGACGCCTGGACCGGGGAGAGCTCGTAGAGGGTCAGCTGCGACTCCGCGGCCGTCGTACCGATCTCGTCGGTGGTCAGGCCCACCACGTCGAGCTCGTTGCGTGCCGAGCTCGACACCTTGGCGCCCTTGCCGAGGAGGAGCTCGCGCAGCTCGGTGGCCTGCGGGGAGCGCACCCGGACCGACTCGGTCGAGGCGCTGGCGATGAAGTCGCTCACCGACATGTCGCGGATGAGCCGGCCACGTCCCACGACGATCAGGTGATCCGCGGTCAGGGCCATCTCCGACATCAGGTGCGACGACACGAAGACGGTGCGGCCTTCGTCGGCCAGCCCGCGCAGCAGGTGCCGGACCCAGCGCACGCCCTCGGGGTCGAGGCCGTTGACCGGCTCGTCGAGCATGATCGTCTGCGGGTCACCGAGCAGCGCTGCGGCGATGCCGAGGCGCTGGCCCATGCCGAGCGAGAACGCTCCGACCCGCTTGCGGGCCACGTCCTGGAGCCCGACCAGCTCGATCACCTCCTGGACCCGACGCCGTGAGATCCCGGCGGTCGCTGCCATCGCCAGCAGGTGGTTCTCGGCGGAGCGGCCGGTGTGCACCGCCCGCGCCTCCAGCAGGACCCCGACCTCGTGGAGCGGGGACGCGTGCTCGGCGAAGGGCCTGCCGTTGACCGTGACCGTGCCGGTGGTCGGAGCGTCGAGTCCGACGATCATCCGCATCGTCGTGGACTTCCCGGCGCCGTTGGGCCCGAGGAAGCCGGTCACGATCCCGGGTCGGATCGTGAAGGTGACGTCATCCACCGCAGTCTTCTCGCCGTACTTCTTCGTCAGCCCACGTGCTTCGATCACGGTCTCTCCTCAGGTCGGTACTCGAACCCTAGGGAGCCGGGCACCAGTCCCGCGTCGGTCGGACTGCTGAACTTCGAGCGTGGCTCTCCACCGCGCGGGGGAGGTCCGCTACGCCGCCAGGTGGAGCGCGCGTTGTCAGCGGTAGTTGGCGAACTGGACCGCGAAGTCGTAGTCCTGGGCCTTGACCAGCGCCTGGACCTCCTGGAGGTCGTCGCGCTTCTTGGACGTGACCCGGAGCTCGTCGCCCTGGACCTGGACCTTGACGCCCTTGGGGCCCTCGTCCCGGATCAGCTTGCCGACCTTCTTGGCGTCCTCCTGGCTGATGCCTTCCTTGAGCGTCACCGTGATCTTCGATTCGCGGCCTGAGGCCCGCGGTTCGGTGGCGTCGACGATCTTCAGGGACTGCTGACGCTTGATCAGCTTCTCCTTGAACACCTCGAGGATGGCGCTGGCCCGGTCGTCGGCGTTCGCGGAGATCTCGATGACCTCGCCGGACCACTTGATCTCGGCGCCGGTGCCCTTGAAGTCGTAGCGCTGGGCCAGTTCCTTGGCCGCCTGCGAGAGCGCGTTGTCGACTTCCTGGCGGTCGATCTTGCTCACGATGTCGAACGATGAGTCGGCCATGACCGGGATCCTCCTGTGCTGGTTTAGCAGCGGCGCTACTGGTGCGTTATCCTCGTCTGCGCTGCTCACCTTAACGGGAAACCACCAGGTGAAGAGCACTGGCAGATTGCCCGAGCGGCCAATGGGAGCGGACTGTAAATCCGTCGACTTATGTCTCCGAAGGTTCGAATCCTTCATCTGCCACAGCAAGGCCCTCGACTCTCGCCGGTCGGGGGCCTTCTGCTTGCGTCGGTGCTGGTGGTTCTCGCCCACCTGCGCGCCGGCGCGAGCTGAGTCGCTGGAGCACCGCCGTTTCCCAGATGTAACCCACCTGTCACGGAGATTCAGGTTCTGGTCAGGAAATCGGACATACCCTCCGGTACATGGCTACGCGTGCCCTTTCCAACCGTTCCTTCCGTGCCCCGAAGGTCCCTGAGGTCTTCCTGCTGTTCTGGGTGGTCAAGCTGCTCACCACCGGAATCGGTGAAGCCGGGTCGGACTTCCTCGGGACGGTGAGCATCCCGCTCGCGGCCGTGGTCGGGATCGGCGGCTTCTTCCTCGCGCTCTGGTACCAGCTGCGCGCCCCGGCGTACCACCCGATCCGCTACTGGGTCACCGTGCTGATGGTGGCGCTGTTCGGCACGATGATCGCCGACGGTCCGCACGTCGCGCTGGGGTCGCCGTACTACGTGGACGCGACCGTCTACCTGATCCTGCTCGCCGGTCTGCTGACCTGGTGGCAGCGCAGCGAGGGCACCCTCTCGGTGCACTCGATCACGACCGCGCGTCGTGAGCGCTTCTACTGGGGAACGGTGCTGCTGACCTTCGGTCTCGGTACGGCGCTCGGCGACACCTTCGCGATCAACTTCGGCCTCGGGTTCGTCTGGTCGATCGTGATCTTCGGCATCGCGATCGTGGTCCCGTTCGGCCTGTGGCGAGCCGGACTCGACGCCACCCTCTGCTTCTGGGGCTCGTACGTGCTGACCCGCCCGCTGGGGGCCTCGGTCGCCGACTGGCTCGGCAAGTCGCACAAGAACGGCGGCATCGGCTGGGGCGACGGCACCGTCACCGGGCTCGGCATGCTGCTGTTCGTCGGCTTCGTCGCCTACCTCACGATCACGCACTCCGACGTCGAGGGCACCCATTCCCACGCGCACGACGGTGTGCCGATGCGTACCGGCAACCTGGACCTGGCTCAGGACTGAGGCAAGGGATGGATACGCGCACCTTCCGCGTTCCCAAGGTTCCCGAGGTATTCGTTCTCTTCTGGGTGGTCAAGCTGCTCACCACCGGGATCGGTGAGGCGGGCTCGGACTACCTGGCCAAGGTGAACCTGCTGCTCGCCGCAGCGGTCGGCGTCTTCGGCTTCTGGCTGGCGATCCGTGCCCAGCTCCGGGCCACGAGGTACGAGCCGGTCCGCTACTGGGTCGCGGTGCTGATGGTCGCGATCTTCGGGACGATGTGCGCCGACGGGCCACACCTGGTGCTCGGCACGCCGTACTGGTTCGACTCCGCTGTCTGCGCCCTGGCGCTCGGTGCCCTGTTCGTGTGGTGGCAGCGGTCCGAGGGGACGCTGTCGGTGCACTCGATCACCACCGCTCGCCGCGAACGCTTCTACTGGACGGCGGTCCTGCTCACCTTCGGTCTCGGTACGGCGCTCGGTGACACCGCAGCGTTCAACGCCCACCTGGGGTACTCGAAGGCCACGCTCTTCTTCGGAGTGGTGATCCTGGTGCCGCTGGTGCTCTGGCGTCTCGGCGTCCTGAACGCCGTCGCCGCGTTCTGGGGCTCGTACGTGCTCACCCGGCCGCTCGGCGCCTCGATCGCCGACTGGCTCGGCAAGCCGTCCGCCAAGGGCGGGCTCGGGGTCGGTGACGGGATCGTGTTCGCCGTCGGTCTGGTCGTGTTCGCGATCCTGGTCGGCTACCTCGCGCGGACCCACCAGGAGATCGAGGTGCCGTTCAGGTCCGGCAACCTGGACCTGGCTCCCGACTCGGGTCCGCTCAGCCCCTGATCCGCGCGCCGTCGGGATCGACCAGCGCCCGTAGCGAGACCGTGACCGGCTGGATCTCGCCGCCGACGTTGACGGCGTACGAGCCGGGTCGGATCCAGGCGGCATCGGTGACGCCACCAGCGGGATCGGTGAGCATCGCCAGGCCGACCGCGGAGCCGGCGGTGGCTCCCCACGCGGCCGAGGTCACCTGACCCGCCGGTACGCCGTCGCGGAGCACCAGCTCGCCGCCCCACAGCATCGCGTCAGGATCGGCGACCGCGAACGAGACCAGCCGTCGTCGCGGGCCGTCGGCCTTGGCCTTCTCCACCGCAGCGCGGCCGATGAAGTCCAGGTCGGTGCCGAGCTTGCAGGCGAACGTGAGGCCCGCTTCGACCGGGTTGTACGCCGGGTTGAGCTCGCGGGGGAAGGCGCGGTAGCCCTTCTCGAGGCGTAGCGACTCGATCGCGGAGTAGCCGGCGTCGCGGGCGCCTCCAGCGGACACCGCGTCGTAGACCGCGAGCGCGTGTGTGACCGGGACCATCAGCTCCCAGCCGAGCTCGCCGACGTAGGTGAGCCGGGTGGCGCGTAGGCGCACTCCTGCCAGGGTGATCTCCCGGCTGGTCGCGAAACCGAACGCGTCGTCGGACAGGTCCGCGTCGGTGAGCCCCGCGAGCAGCGCGCGCGACCGCGGGCCCATCACGCCGACGACGGCGTACTCCTCGGTCACGTCGACCGCGGCGGCGGCGTCGAGGTGGCGGCGCAGCCAGTCGAGGTCGCGGATGGTGGTCGCGGACGACGAGACCACCAGGAAGGACTGCTCTCCCGTGCGGGTGACGGTGAGGTCGGCCTCGTAGCCGCCGTCGCTCGCGAGCCACGGGGTGTAGACCGCCCGGCCGACGGCCACGTCGACGTCGGCGCCGCAGATCCGCTGCAGCGACGCGACCGCGCCGGGACCGGCGACGACGTACTTGCTGAACGAGGTCTGGTCGAAGACGGCGACGTCGGCGCGGCAAGCCAGCTGCTCCTCGATCGAGAACGGCAGCCAGTCCGGCTTCCCCCAGGAGTAGGCCAGCTGGAGAGAGCCGTCGGGCGGCCCGAAGTAGAGCGGGCGCTCCCAGCCCATCTTCGACCCGAAGACCGCCCCCTTCGCCGCGAGCCGCTCGTGCAGCGGCGAGGTGCGCTGCGGGCGTCCGGTGACCAGCTCGAGGTTGGGCCACGGGATCGCGTAGTGGTTGCCCAGCGTCTCGGCCACCCGGGACCGCAGCCAGCCGTGGTCGCCGTGGAACGGCGCGAACCGGCGTACGTCGACGGCGACGAGGTCGTCCTGCGGCGACCCGGCGACGATCCACTCCGCGAGCGCCCGCCCGGCGCCACCGGCCGAGGCGATGCCGACGGAGTTGAAGCCGCAGCCGACGAAGAACCCGTCCAGCTCGGGCGCCTCGCCGAGCAGGAACTGGTTGTCGGGGGTGAACGACTCGGGCCCGTTGTAGAACTTCCGGATGCCGGTGTGCGCGAGGTCGGGGACCCGGAGCAGCGCCTGGTCCATCAGGATCGAGAAGTGGTCCCAGTCCTCCTCCAGCAGCTGGAACTCGAAGGGGTAGGGAAGGTCGTCGGGCGAGCGCCACGGCTTCGCGTTCGGTTCGAAGCCGCCGACCACCAGGCCACCGACCTCTTCCTTGAAGTAGGTCCAGCCGTCCTGGTCGCGCATGATCGGCAGATCGGGGTGGGTGCCGGCGACCTGCTCGGTGACGACGTAGAAGTGCTCGGCCGAGTGCAACGGGATCGTCACCCCGACCAGGTCACCGAGCGCCTTGGCCCACTGCCCGGCGCAGTTGACCACGACCGCGGCCTCGATGTCGCCGTGATCCGTCGATACTCCGGTGACCCTCGGGCCGCGTGTTCCGGGAGTCGTGGAGAAGCCGGTGACACGCACCTTCTCGACGATCGTCGCGCCCCGCTGGCGTGCGCCTCGGGCGAGCGACTGGGTCAGGTCGGTCGGGTTGACCTTGCCGTCGCCGGGAAGCCACAAGGCGCCGAGCAGGTCGTCGACCTGCATCGGTGGCCACAGCTCCTGGGCACGGGCAGGATCGATCAGCTCGGTCTCGAGACCGAAGGCCTCGCCGTTGGCAGCGGTGCGGGCGAGCTGGACCATCCGCTCGGGGGTACGCGCCAGGACCAGTCCGCCCACGTTGCGGTAGCCGGTCGAGAGGCCCGTATCAGCCTCGAGCTCGGCGTAGAGCTGGGCGGAGTACTGCACCAGTCGGGTCCCGCTCTCGCTGGCGCGCAGCGGTCCGACCAGGCCGGCCGCGTGCCACGTCGTACCGGACGAGAGGTGGCCCTGCTCCAGCAGTACGACGTCGGTCCAGCCCAGCTGGGTCAGGTGGTAGGCGACGCTGATGCCGATCACGCCGCCGCCGATGATCACGACCCGAGCGCGGCTCGGCAGCTCAGGCATCGGCCACCTCCTCGAGCAGCTGGGAGAAGCCGGGGTTTCCGAACGTCTGCTGGGCCTTCTCGAAACGCTCCAGCCCCCAGGACCAGAAGTCGAAGTCGAGCGGGCTGGTCGCCGCCTGGATGAATCCCCACAACGACCAGCCGTAGCAGCTGCACAGTGCTTGGAGCCGGACCCGGGCGAAGTCGGCGGTCGTGGGGGACCCGAAGTAGGCGGTCGTCCAGGCCTCGGTCAGCTCCGGGGAGAAGCCGCACTCGGTGGCGGTGTTGCCGAGCTCGAAGCAGGTGTCGTTGTTGCCGGAGTACTCGTAGTCGATCAGCCAGGTGCGTTCGCCGGTGTCGATGAAGTTCGCCGCCAGCAGGTCGTTGTTGCAGGGGACCGTCGGCGGCGCCGAGACCGCCAGCGCCCGGCGTACGGGGTCCCATTGGTGTGCGTAGGTCTCGTACTGCGCAGGCAGTCGGAACCCGCGTGCCCGGATCGTGGCCAGGTAGGAGGACTGCCGCTCGAACATGTCGAAGTCGCCGGCGAACCGCGGACCGGCGTGCAGGGTGCGGACCGCCGTTGCTGCCCGCGCCAGCACGCCGGGATCAGCGAAGTCCGCGTCCGCGAGCGCCCGGCCGGGCAGGAAGCCGATCACCAGCATCCGCAGGTCCTCGCGAAACTCGAACACCGGAGCGCCGACCCCGGCCTCTGCGGCCCGATCGGTGTTGACGTGCTCCGTGGCCCGGTCGATGCCCAGCAGACCGGGGTCGTTGCCGGAGCAGCGGACAACGAGGTCGAGCTCGGGCTCACGATCGTCAACGGTCCGCACGCGCACGTTCACGTTCGTGAGCCCGCCCGGGAGCTCGGTCACCGACCACGACCGCCCCTCCAGGACGGAGAGGCGGGCGAGGTGGTCGGGGACGGTCAACTCAGACTGTTACTGGTTCGGCCGGCGGTTCCTCGACCGTACGGACCGGACCGGTGAACCAATGCTTCGCCGAGACGTTCCACCAGATCGTGAGCAGCACGAGGGCGCCGATCACCATGAACGGGGCGTAGTTGACCGAGGCCCAAGCGAACTCCTTGCGCCACGGCGCCGCCGCGGGAACGGTAGGCAGCATCAGGATGATGCTCACGAGCACGATCTCGATGACCGCGATCGGGTTCATCCACTTGTACTTGGCGCCGTTGGTCCAGCCGCCGGTCTCGAACCTCTCACCGTGCCGCCAGCGCAGGAAGATCGGGATCGCGAAGGAGAGGTAGAGGCCGATGACCGAGACCGAGGTCACGGCGTAGAACGCAGTCGGGATTCCGCCCACGTTCTTCAGCGCCGGGAGGGTGATGATCCCGCCGATGACTGCCGCAGCGATCACCGCGTTCACCGGGGTCCGGTTGGCGTTGACCTTGGACCAGAGATGGGACCCCGGGACCGCGCGGTCGCGGCTGAACGCAAACATCATCCGGGACGTGGACGTCAGGCACGCCGTCGCACAGAACAGCTGTGCCACGGAGGAGATGAACAGGAGCGCGCCGGCCCAGTTGCCGCCGAGGGCCGCGTGGAAGACGTAGTCCACGCCGCCGGCTGGGATGGCGCTGTACTGCGGCACTCCGTGGACCTTCGGGATCGCGAAGGTGATGGCGAGCAGCAGGAGGTAGCCGCCGACCGCGGAGTAGAAGATCGACTGCCAAAGGCCCTTGGCTGACGAGTTGGCGGCGCCCTGCGTCTCCTCCGACAGGTGCACCGAGGCGTCGAAACCGGTGATCGTGTACTGGGTCAGGATGAACCCGAACGGGATGATCGAGAGCCAGAACTGCCAGGACGAGGTGTCGTGGTGCCCGGTCTGCCAGCCGGAGCCGTTGAAGCGGTCGGTGAAAACCTGCGCGAAGCTCAGGTGCTGGTCCGGGACGATGACGAGCACGGCGATCAAGAAGGCAGCGCCGGCGACGTGCCACCAGACCGACACGTTGTTGATGATCGCCAGCAGGTGGCTGGAGAAGATGTTGAGCAACACGATGATCACGAGGATCACCAAGAAGTAGATGAAGACGACGTTGAGCGAGAAGTGGCTGACCCAACCCCACTCGAGGAACGTCAGGTCGAAGAAGGTGGCACACGCGTACGCGACCGATGCGGTGACGGCGATCAGCCCGATGAGGTTGAGCCAGCCTGTGAAGAAGCCGGCCATCGGCCCGCCGAGCTTGGAGGCCCAGTAGTAGATGCCGCCCGAGGTCGGCATCGAGGAGACCAGCTCGGACATCGTGAAGCCGATGACCATGATGAAGGCCGCGATGATCGGCCAGGACCAGGAGATCGAGACCGGGCCACCGTTGGCGACACCGGCGCCGTACGTCGTCAGGCACCCGGCCAGGATCGAGATGATCGAGAACGAGATCGCGAAGTTGGAGAACCCCGACCAGGTCCGGGAAAGTTCCTGCTTGTAGCCGAGCTTTGCCAGCTGCTGTTCGTCGGCGGTGAGTGTCTCGTGGGCTTCGGGCATGGTCCACCTCTCGGGTCGTGCGGAGTCTGGAACGGACGCTAGACCCGCTGATGACGACCTGTAAACAGGTGCACGTTAAATTGGTA
>JAOPXD010000035.1 GCA_025965315.1 Marmoricola sp. | reverse complement strand
CTGCGCGGCCGAGAAAGTGCCCCCGGGGTTGTGGACCGTGGTGGTGCCGTCCGCGTTGGCGACGACCGAGAAGACCGGCCCACCGTTGCTGATCGACGGTGAGGTGATCACCGGGACCGGGGCCGGGTCGGCGTGTGCCGTCTGCGGCACCGCCTGGACGAAGGCGGTGAGCGTCGCGGCTACCGCGACCACCAGGACAGCGTGCCCCGTACGGCGCATGAACATGGTCAGACCTCTCGACGTTCGCGTTTCCCAGCCCCGAGGGCGCGCGCGTACACGCGGCCCGTACACCGAGTCTGGGCGAGTGCCCGTACGCCCGAGGTCGTCTCGGCGGAGTCGGTGGGTAGTCGGTGGGCTCGACCGATCAGCGCGCGTCCGACTCGTCCGGTTCGAGGTGGATGAGCTCGGCGCGAACCCGGGCCTCGGCGGCTGGGTACCCGATGGAGATCGCCAGCTCCAGCGCGGCTGCCAGGCAGTCCCGCGCCTCGTCGTCCTGGCCGGTGAGACGCCGGCTCCTGCCCAGCAGGCGCCAGGCATCGACGGCGTCGACCCGGTTGCTGGTGGCGTCGGCACGCCGGAGCGCCTGGGCCGCCAGTGCCGTGGCGCGCGCCGTGTCGCCGAGGGCGAGGCAGGCCTCGGTCGCGGTGACCAGCAGCATCACGTCGTGCACCTTGGTCGGAGCCTCCTGGGCGAGCCAGGGTTCGAGGCGAGCCAGGGCTCCGGCAGCGTCGCCCCGGCGCAGGTCGAGCTGGCCCCGGCGCGCCTCGAGGTAGCCGGCGAAGGCGAACGTCTGCAGGTCCGGAGCGGTCGCGGCCTCGTCGTAGCATGCGGCGGCTCCTTCGGCGTCGCCCTGACCGGCGCGCAGCAGCCCGAGGTAGATCGGTGGGATGCCGGAGTTCAAGGTCGGCGCCCCGGCACGGGCGAGCTCGATGCTGTGCTCGAGGTAGCGCTGCGCCTCGTCCCAGTCACCGGTGTAGTACAGGGTGTGGCCGAGTCCCGCGGCGTGGTTCGACTCCATGTCGGTGTTGCCGGCACGCCGGGTGAGCTCGAGGCCCCGCTCGCCGAGCGCGCGACTCCGGGAGAGCTCGCCCCGCATCGTCGTGAGCCACTGCAGTCCCATGATCGCGGTGCTCTCCAAGGTGGCGTCGTCGATCCTCGCAGCGATGGCCACGCCCCGCTCGAGGGCCCGGACTGCCTCGTCGGGACGGTCCAGGAAGATCAGCGTCGTTCCGCCGACCGCGCACGCGTCCGCCTCCGCCGCAGGCGTTGCTTCCTGCTGTGCCAACCGGGCCGCGAGCTCGGTCGCCTCCAGGCAGAGCTCGTGCTGGCCCAGGGAGAGCCGCACCCGGGCCAGGCCGTTGGCGAGCACCGCACCCCCCACTGCCCAGCTGTCGGATCCGGTGTCGATCTCGAGCTCGGCCAGAAGCTCGTCGAGCCGACCTGCTGCTGCTTCGCCTTCGCCGCGCCGGTGCTGGAGGTCGGCGATCATGCCTTCGACGCGGAGCCTCGAGCCGAGCTCGTCGGCACGTCGGTAGCGCTCAGCCGTCTCGACCAGGTGGTCCAGTGCGTCGTCGTACCGGCCGACCATCAGCTCGACCCGGCCGCGGCGCTCGAGGGCCTCGGTGGCACCGGCGTCGTCGCCGAGCCTCTCGGCGAGCTCGCGGGCGCGGTCGTAGAGCCGCAACGCCTCGGTCTGCGAGTACGCGTCGGCGGCCACGTCGCCGGCGAGGAGGACGAACGGTAGTGCGCGCCCGTTCGCTCCGCCCGCCTCGAGGTGATCGGCGATCTCGGCTGCCCGACGTCGTCGCGCAGCAACGGGACGGCGTTCGAGCCGCTCACCGACCTCGCGGTGCAGCCGGCGTCGCCGTACCGGGGACATGCCGAGGTGGAGCGCCTGCTGGGTCAGGCTGTGGTCGAACGCGTACCCGTCCTCGACGATCGTCACGAGGCCGCAGCCGGTCGCCTCGTCGAGCGCGTTCTCCAGCTCGCCGTCGGTTGTCTCGCCGACCGGGACGTCGTCCGGGGAGAAGGCGGTGCCGAGAACGCTGGCAGCCTCGAGGACGTTCCGGGCTGACGGAGAGAGCCGGGCGACTCGTTGGCCGATCGCCTCGCTGACACTGATCGGCACCTCGATGTCGGTGAGCGCACGGCACACCCAGTGGCCGTCGACGAGGCTCAGGTCGCCGCGTTCGACGAGCGCGGTCACGATCTCCACCGTGAAGAACGGGTTGCCTTCCGCGTGCAGGTGCACCAGATCGCTCAGCCCGGGAGCCACGCCCGGCTCGCCGAGCCGCTGCGAGACGAGTCGGGCAGTGGTCTCCCGGTCGAACCGGTCGACGGAGATCGCACGGGTCAGACGCTCCCGGCGCAGCGCGTGCGCCAGGGTCCTGACCGGGTGGACGGAACCGACCTCCGCATCGCGGAGCGTCCCCAGGAGCAGCACCCGGTCACGGGTGGTGTGCCGCACGAGGTACATCAGCAGCTCGGCGGTGGCGTCGTCGGCCCAGTGCAGGTCGTCGATCAGGATCGCCACCGGACGCTTCGCGGCGATCTCCCGGACGAGCGCGATGGCGTCGCGGTGGAGGAGCTGGGCCGCGTCGGGTGTCGTCGAGCCCCGGGTCCGGGACGGGCGGAGCTGGTCGGGGAGAAGGGGCGCCAGTGCGGGCCAGCGGGAGCCTGTCGCCTCGCGCACAGATTGCGGCGCCGCCTGGTGCAACGACGCGAACACCTCGAGCAGCGGCACGAACGGGCTCGCGCTCTGCTGCTCGAAGCACCGACCGCTCGCCACGACGAACCCACGGGACCCGGCGTACGCGGCTGCTTCCTGGGCGAGGCGGGTCTTGCCGATTCCCGGCTCGCGGGCGAGCAGGATGACCTGGCCCTCACCGGCCGCGGCCGCGGTCAGAGCGTCGACGATGGCGGCACGCTCGGCATCGCGGCCGACGATCGGGGTGGGCGGCTGCGCGCCGAGGTACCCGCCCGTCGGCAGGACCGGACGGTCGGTGGCCGCCTGCCGGCCGGCGGCCGTCACCAGGTCGTCGTACACGTCCTGGGGAAGCTCGAGTGCGTCGGCCAGCAGTCGCACGGTGCTCGGGTACGGCGAGCTGTTGATGCCCCGCTCGAGGTTGCTCACCGTGCGCACGCCGATCCCGGCACGCTCGGCCTGGGTCAGGCCCGCGGACTCCCGTTGACGGCGGAGCACGATCGCGAATGCGCTCTCTGTCGGCGCACGGGAGGAACGGGCTGGCATCGGGGTCTCACCTTCCGTGCCCATCGTAGCGATCCGCGGGTGGCTGTCGCGCCGCCAGACCTCGGATTGAGGCAGGATCGGGCCCATGGAGATCACCCACGCCGAAGCCCACGAGCTCGCCCGGGAGAAGGGCAGCAATCCCTTCCTCTACTTCCTGCTCCGGGTGATCCTGGTGCCGGTGATGAAGCTCTTCTTCGGTCTCACGGCCACCGGCACCGAGAACATCCCGAAGACCGGCCCGGTGGTGATCGCCCCGAACCACAAGAGCTTCTGGGACGCGTTCTTCATCGCTGCCGTCGTACGGCGCCGCATCCACTTCATGGGCAAGGCCGAGCTGTTCCAGGGTCTCCACGGACGGCTGTTCGTCGCGCTCGGCGGGTTCCCGGTGCTGCGCGGTGAGTCCGACCTGCTCGCCATCGGGACCGCACGCGCGATCCTGGAACGGGGCGACGTACTGGCGCTGTTCCCGGAAGGCACCCGTGTCGCCGACCCGGACAAGCTGGGCAACCCGAAGCGGGGAGCCGCGAGGCTCGCGATCGAAGCAGGCGCGATCGTCATCCCGACCGCGATCAGCGGCACCGAGAAGCGGAAGAACCACCTGCCGCGGCGGGTACGGATCGCCTTCGGGGAACCCGTGCCGGTCACCGATCTGCAGGCCACCCCGGAGCACGCCGGGATGCTGCTCGACCAGACGCTGTGGCCGACGATCTCGGACGAGTACCGCAAGCTGCGCGCCACCCCGGG
>JAOPXD010000027.1 GCA_025965315.1 Marmoricola sp. | reverse complement strand
CCATCGCCGACATCGTGCCGCCGCGCGAGCGCGGCAAGTACCAGGGCTACTTCGGGGCCGTCTTCGGCGCCGCGAGCGTGCTCGGGCCGCTGCTCGGCGGGTTCTTCACCGACCAGCTGTCCTGGCGCTGGATCTTCTACATCAACCTGCCGGTCGGGATCATCGCGCTCGTCGTCACGAGCTTCGTCCTGCCCAACACGATCGCCAAGGCGAAGCCGGCCATCGACTACCTGGGCTTCGCGGTCCTGGCGGCGGCCATCAGCTGCCTGGTGCTGTTCACCACCTGGGGCGGCGCGCAGTACGACTGGGGCTCGCTCATCATCCTGAGCCTGATCTTCGCGACCCTCGTCCTGCTGGGCGTCTTCGTCGCCATCGAGCGGCGGGTCTCGGAGCCGGTGATCCCGCTGACGCTGTTCTCGAACCGGACGTTCAACATCGCGACCTCGGTCAGCTTCATCATCGGCCTGGCGATGTTCGGCTCGATCATCTACCTGCCGCTGTTCCTGCAGCTGGTGTCCGGGGCCTCCGCGACCAATTCCGGCCTGCTCATGCTGCCGCTGATGGGCGGGCTGCTCTCCGCCTCCATGATCAGCGGGCAGATCATCAGCCGGACCGGGCGTTACAAGGTCTTCCCGATCGTCGGGACCGCCCTGGCGGGCGTCGGGATGTTCCTGCTTGCCACGATGAGCGCGACGACCTCGCGCGGGACCGCCAGCTTCTACATGGTCGTGCTCGGTGCGGGTATCGGCCTGGTCATGCAGGTCATGGTCCTGGTCACCCAGAACTCCGTCGACCGGTCGCAGCTCGGCGTCGCGACGGCGACCGTCTCCTTCTTCCGGTCGGTGGGCGGCTCGGTCGGGGTCGCGGTCTTCGGGGCGCTGTTCACCAGCGGCCTCGCCCGCAACCTGAGCCACGACCTGCCCGCGGACGTCGCTCAGCGGCTCAGCAGCACCGGCGGCGGCAGCCTGCAGGCCGTGGCCGGCCTGCCCGTGGACCAGCAGATGGCCTACAAGACCGGCTTTGCCGATGCGTTGACGACCGTGTTCTCGTACGCCATCCCGATCATGGTGCTGGCCTTCCTGCTCACCTGGCTGCTCCGTGAGGTGCCCCTCGCCAAGACCCGGCACGAGGGTTCGGACGTCGGCCGGGAGCTCGAGGCCGGCTCGCTGCCCCCCGCCGCACCTGAGACGGCGGGTCGCCGATGACCGCCGGGACGCTGACGCTCGCCGGCCGGGAGGTGCCGCGGCTGGGCTACGGGACCATGCGGCTCACCGGCCCGCACATCATGGGGCCGCCGGCCGACCGGCCCGAAGCCGTACGGGTTCTGCGTCGTGCGGTGGAGCTCGGGGTTCGGGTGATCGACACCGCCTGGTACTACGGCCCGTACGAGGCGAACCTCGTGCTCGCGGAGGCGCTCCACCCGTACGCCGACGACCTCGTGATCGTCACCAAGCTCGGCGGCGCGCGGCGGCCGGACGGCTCCTGGTACTCGGCCCTGTCGGCGCAGGAGCTGCGGGAGGGCTGCGAGCACGACCTGCGGCTGCTGCAGCTCGACGCCGTCCCGGTGGCGCACCTGCGGTGGATGCCCGGGGCCGAGATCCCGTTCGAGGACGCCCTCGGCACCATGATCAGCCTGCAGGACGAGGGCAAGATCGAGCACCTCGGGCTGTCGAACGTCTCCCAGGAGCAGGTCGAGCTCGCGCTGACGCAGACCCCGATCGTGACGGTCTCGAACGCGTACAGCGTGCTGAACCGGGCCGACGAGGGGCTGGTCGAGCGGTGCGAACAGGCCGGGATCGCCTACCTGCCGTTCTTCCCGCTCGCGGCCTCGCCGGTGCAGTCCGGTGCCGGGGTGACCGGCGCCGGGGTCGTCGCCGACGTGGCGACCCGGCTGCAGGTCTCGGCGACCCAGGTCGCGCTGGCCTGGCTGCTGCACCGGTCGCCGGTCATGCTGCCGATCCCGGGCACCAGCTCGGTCGCCCACCTCGAGGACAACCTCGCTGCCGCGTCGCTCCGGCTCTCGCCGGAGGACCTGGCCGCCCTCGACGCGGCCTAAGGCCGGTTCAGGCCCCGGCCTCGCGCTCCTGGACGAACCACGCGATCGTGCGCTTCAGCCCGTCGTCCAGGTCGACCTCCGGCTCCCACCCGAGCCCAGCGCGGGCGAGCGCGATATCCGGCTGGCGCACCGTGGGGTCGTCAACCGGCCGGTCGATGAACGAGATGGCGCTGCTGCTGCCGGTCAGCTCCACGATCCGCTTGGCCAGGTCGAGGACCGACATCTCGTACGGGTTGCCGATGTTGACCGGACCCTCGAGGTCGGAGTCGAGCAGCTTGATCAGCCCGCTGACGAGGTCGTCGACGTAGCAGACGCTCCGGGTCTGGAGACCGTCCCCGGCTACGGTCAGTGGCTCCCCAGCCAGCGCCTGCCGGATGAAGGTGGGGATGGCCCGGCCGTCGTTCGGGCGCATCCGGGGGCCGAAGGTGTTGAAGATCCGGACGATGGCGGTGTCGACGCCGTGCGTGCGCCGGTAGGCCATCGTCAGCGCCT
>JAOPXD010000004.1 GCA_025965315.1 Marmoricola sp. | reverse complement strand
CCCGGGTCGGTGCCGGACAGGTCGCAGCAGGCGGGACCACCACCACCCTGAACGTGATCACCGCCGTGCTGATCGGTGGCGTCAGCCTCCAGGGCGGGATGGGCTCGATCCAGGGGGTCGCGATCGGCGCGGTGCTGCTGTCGCTGATCGACAACGCGCTGGTGCTGACCAACATCACGCCGCAGTACAACAGCATCGTGGTCGGCGCGATCCTGGTCAGCGCGGTCGCGGTCGACCACCTGCGCCGCGAGCGCATCTACCGGAAGCGGTGAGATACGCATGACTACCGGTTCCTTCGGCTACGACCCGGAGTACCTCGACGCGATGATGAAGCTGATGGCGCTGCTGCCCGCGATCGAGCCTCCGACCGAGGTCACGATCGCGAGCATGCGGGAGTTCCTCGAGCAGACCCTCCCGGTCTACCGGACACTCACCGAACCCCAGCCCGACGTCACCTTCGAGCGGTTCTCGCACGCCCGTGCGGACGGCAGCGCGCTGGACCTGCGCTGGTACACCAGGGACGGCTCGGAACCCGCCGCCGCAGCGGTGTTCGTCCACGGCGGCGGCATGGTCATGGGCGACCTGGAGATGTACGACCCGATCGTCGCGAAGTACGTCGCCAACAGCGGTGTCCCGATGCTGGCGGTCGAGTACCGGCTGGCGCCCGAGCATCCGCACCCGGCCGCGCTGGACGACGTCGTCGCTGCCGTGCAGTGGCTGCACGAGCACGCGCCGGACCTCGGGACCGACCCGACCCGGATCGCGATCATGGGGGACAGCGGTGGCGGTGGGATCGCGGCCGGTGCCGCGCTGGCCTGCCGTGATCGCGGGATCCCGCTCGCCGCCCAGATCCTGATCTACCCGATGATCGACGACCGCAACCGCGAGCCCGATCCCGCGCTGGTGCCGTTCGCGGGATGGCCCTACGACAACAACGCCGTGGCCTGGGACGCCGTCGTCGGACGCGGTGCCACCGAGGTTTCCCACGAGGTGTCGCCGTACGCAGCGGCCGCGCGGGCGACCGATCTCGCAGGGCTGCCGCGCACCTATCTCGACACCGGCGAGCTGGACATCTTCCGGGCCGAGGTCCTTGCGTACGCCGCCCGGCTGACCGCTGCCGGTGTCTCCACCGAGCTGCACCTGCACCCGGGGGTGCCGCACGCCTTCGAGGTCGCGGCACCGGACATCGACGTCTCGAAGCGCGCGCTGGCCGACCGGTACCGCTTCCTGCGAGGGCTCTAGCGGGTGGCCGGTGTGGCCCTGGTGCTCGGCGAGGCGCTCGTCGACATCGTCCGCCGGACCGACGGCACCGTCACCGAGCTTCCCGGCGGGAGCCCGGCCAACGTCGCGGTCGCGCTGGCCCGCCTCGAGCGCCGGACGGTGCTGACCACCGACCTCGCCGACGACCGCCTCGGATGCCTGCTAGCGGCGCACCTCGCGGCGTCCGGCGTCGAGCTCGCACTGCAGTTGCGCACCGTTGGGTCGAGCTCGACGGCGGTGGCGTCGATCGGGGACGACGGCTCCGCGTCGTACGAGTTCGACATCGCCTTCGACATCCGTTCGGACTCCGGGTCGCCGACGACCGGGCCGGCGCTCGTCGTGCACACCGGCTCGATCGGCGCCGTGCTCGCCCCGGGTGCGGACGTCGTTCTGCAGGTGATCAGGGCGCGCCGTACGACGTCGACGGTGACCTACGACCTCAACATCCGGCGGCAGGTGATGGGCAGCCTGTGGAGCCTGCGCGCGAAGGTCGAGGCACTGGTAGCGCTCAGCGACGTCGTGAAGGCGGCCGACGAGGACCTGGCGGAGCTCTATCCCGAGCTCGACACGGATACCGCTGCGAAGCGGCTGCTCGATCTCGGTCCGGCAGCCGTCCTGGTCACCCGGGGCGGGGGCGTGGTCACGGCGGTGCTCGCGAACGGGCAGCAGGTGGCGTACGGCGTCCGCAAGGTCGCGGTGGCCGACACGATCGGCGCGGGCGACTCGTTCACCGCGGCCGTGATCGACCGGTTGTGGATCCTGGGTGTGCTGGGAGCCGACAACCGCAGCGCTCTGCGAGGTCTTGGTCGTGGTTGCTGGCACGAGGTCCTCGGGTACGCCGCAGGTGCGGCCGCGATCGCCGTGTCCCGGCCTGGAGCCGACCCGGCCTGGCGCCACGAGCTGGACAGTGGGTTGGACGTTACTGCTGAAGCTCCCAGCAGACGTCGAGAACGGTCTGCCTGAACCCGGGCACCTTGCGCAGGTGGGGGGTGCGGCCGAGGTCGTTGGCGACCATCTGGGCGGCCTGGACCTTGATCCGGGCGACGGTCGCGTCCTCGGTGGGCCGGCGTTCGCGCAGCAGTGCCACCCAGTCGTCGATGACGGCGCGCTGGACCTTGCGGGTCCGCTCGCGCGACAGGTCGTCGAGGTGCGTGGTCTCGCCGATGAGGGTGCCGATCAGGTCGCTGTGGTCCAGTGCCAGTGCGACGTACGCATCGGAGATCCTCCGGAGGGGCTCCCTGCCGCTGCCGTCATCGGCGCTGGCAGCGTCGAGGTCGGTCATCAGCTGACCGGTGCCGCGCACCATCGCCTCGAGCAGCAGGTCGTGCTTGCTCTCGAAGTGCTTGTAGACGCTGGGACCGGCGATCCCGACCGCAGCTCCGATGTCGTCGATGCTGACGGCCGCGTAGCCGTTCTCGGCGAACAACCGGATCGAGGCGTCGATCAGCTGGTCGGAGCGCGAGCTGGATCCCGAGCGGGAGGCCGGGCGCGTGCTCGGCGTGGCTGCGGCGGGCTCGAGGTGCAGCACCCGCAGGCAGAGGTCGACCAGCAGCCGCTCGAAGTCAGCCGGCGGCAGGGTGAGCCGGTGGAAGGAGACGCTGGTGACCGCATCGACGGCACAGGCGGCGAGGAGCTCGGCCTGGCCGGCCGTCAGCTCGGGCCGGTGCGCGGCGACCGCTGCCCCCAAGGACTCGTTGACCTGGCGGACCTTGCGCCTCAGATCAGCACGTTCGGCCTCGGGAAGGTTGCGCGCCTCGCGCTGCCAGAGGACGCCGATGTACCGGAGGTCGAGGACGCTGCGGACGAGTGGCGTCACCAGGGAGTCGAGGTCGGCATCGCGGACGTCGGGGAGCCGGTCGAGGATCCGGGTCAACGCCGAGTCAGCGGCGCCGTACAGCAGGTCGGCCTTGCCCGGGTAGTGCCGGTAGATCGCCGACCGCCCGATGTTCACGGCATCGGCGACCTCGTTCAGCGAGACGTGGGCGTAGCCGTGCTCGGCGAACAGCACGGCGGCTGCTTCACGGATGAGGTCGCGACGGTTGGACGGCCGGGTCCCGCGGGGCGGGACGGTACCGGGGTCGGCAGTACTGCGGGTCGAGGTCATCGCGGACCAATCATCGGGCATCGCCATCGTCAGGAGACCGCTCGGCCACCGTCGGGCCAGTGCTTGGTGCGGAGCTCGCGCTTGAGGATCTTGCCCGCGCCCGAGATCGGCAGCGCCTCGACGAACTCCGAGGACCGGGGCGTCTTGTAGCCGGCGATGAGCTCCTTGCAGTGCGCGCGCAGCTCCTCGTGGGTGAGCTGAGCGCCGGCGGCCAGCACAACCACGGCGTGCACGGCCTCGCCGTACTCGGCGTCCGGGATGCCGATCACCGCACAGGCGGCGATCGCCGGGTGCTTGGCCAGGGCGTTCTCGACCTCGGCGGAGTACACGTTCTCCCCGCCGGTCACGATCATGTCCTTGATCCGGTCGACGATGAAGACGTAGCCGCGGTCGTCCATGTAGCCGCCGTCGCCGGTGTGCATCCAACCGTCGCGCACGGCCGCCGCGGTCTCCTCCGGCTTCTCCCAGTAGCCCATCATCACGTGGCCTCCGCGGACGACGACCTCGCCGACCTCGCCGCGGGCGACCTCGTGATCCTGCGGATCGACGATCCGGACCTCGGCGTGCGGCGCGGCCCGTCCGGCGGAGCGGCGCAGGGTCGGGTCGTCGTGGTCCTCGGGCACCAGGAAGGTCGCCATCGGGGAGAGCTCGGTCATCCCGTAGCCCTGGGTGAGACCGGCCGCAGGGAAGGTCTTCGCAGCCCTGTCCAGCAGCGCCTCGGAGATCGGCGAGGCTCCGTAGATCAGGTGCTGGAGACTGCTGAGGTCGGCCGTCTGGGCGACCGTGTTGTCAACCAGCATCTGGATCATCGTCGGCACCAGCAGCACGTCGGTGACCTGGTGCTGCTCGATCGCCCGGACCACGGCGGTCGGCTCGAACATCGGCACGAAGACATGGGTGCCGCCGAGGACGTTGCGCGCTGCCCAGGTGGCCAGGTCGGCGAGGTGGAACATCGGCGCGGCGTGCAGGACCCGGCCGCCGCGGGTCATGAAGTCGCTGCCGCCGACCGCACCGAGCGTCGAGATCGCCAGGTTCGCGTGGCTGAGCATCACGCCCTTGGGGTGCCCGGTGGTGCCGCCGGTGTAGAAGATCCCGGCCAGGGACTCGCCCTCGCGGCGGGCGTCCTCGATCGGCTCGTGGGTCGCGACGAGCTCCTCGAACGACAGCGAACCGGCGGGGGTGGGCCCGTCGCCGCAGTGGATCACGGTGGTCACGTCCGGGGCGAGCTCCTGCAGCGCCGGGAGCATCGCCGCGAAGGCGTCGTCGACGAACAGCACCTTGGTCCTCGAGTCGACCAGCGAGTACGCGATCTCGGCCGGGCTCCACCGGATGTTGACCGGGTTGATCACGGCATCGGCCCACGGCACCGCGAAGAAGTACTCGCTGTAGCGGTCGGAGTTGAGGCTCAGGATCGCGACACTCTCACCCGGCTCGACGCCCAGGGCGCGCAGGGCCGAGGCCAGCCGAGCAACGCGGTCGCCGACCTCGGACCAGGTGCGCACCCGGTCCCCGAAGATCGTCGCCGGCAGGTCCGGCGTCTGCTGGACGGCTCGGTGCAGTCCCTGGGTGAGGTACATCGCATTCTCCATCGTTGAGCTTGGCGGGCTAGTCAAGGTTCACTTAGTGTGGCAGCATAAGTGACTCTTGACTAGCCCCGATCGGGGCTCACCCACGGAATCGAGTACGAACCATGAGCGGGAAAGCACGCGTTGCCGGAGTCGGGATGGTGCCGTTCAGCACCCCCAGCCGCAGCCAGACCTACGACGTGATGGGGGAGGCCGCGGCCAAGGCTGCGCTCGCCGACGCCGGTATCGACTACAGCCTCGTCCAGCAGGCCTACGTCGGCCACGTGTACGGCGACTCGACCTCGGGCCAGACAGCGCTGTACGGCGTCGGCCAGTCGGGGATCCCGATCGTCAACGTCAACAACAACTGCTCGACCGGCTCCTCGGCGCTGTTCCTCGCCCGTCAGGCCGTCGAGGCCGGCATCGCCGACTGCGTGCTCGCCCTCGGCTTCGAGCAGATGCAGCGTGGCGCCCTCGCCAGCCAGTGGACCGACCGACCGACGCCGTTCGACCGGTTCGACGAGGTGATGCACCGCGTCCAGGGCAAGAGCGAGGCGCCCTTCGCCGCTCAGTACTTCGGTGGCGCCGGCGCGGCGTACGCGGAGAAGTACGGTCTCGCGCCGGACACCTTCGCGCGGATCTCGGTCAAGGCACGCCAGCACGCTGCCAACAACCCGTACGCCGTGTTCCGCGACCCGGTCAGCGTCGAGGAGGTGCTCGCGTCGCCGCAGATCTTCGGCCCGCTGACCCGGCTGCAGTGCTGCCCGCCGACCGGTGGTGCCGCCGCCGCGGTGATCTGCACGCCGGAGTTCGCCGCCAAGCACGGCCTCCGCGCCGACGTCCAGATCCGGGCGCAAGCGATGAGCACCGACCTCGCCTCGACCTTCGACGACAACGACATGATCAAGGTCGTCGGCTACGACATGGCCCAGGCCGCCGCCGACCAGGTCTACGAGGCCTCCGGGGTCTCGCCCGAGGACATCCGGGTGGTCGAGCTGCACGACTGCTTCACCACCAACGAGCTGCTCAGCTACGAGGCGCTCCGGCTGACCCCGGAGGGGACGGCCGAGAAGTTCATCCTCGACGGCGACAACACCTACGGCGGCCGCGTCGTGACCAACCCGTCCGGCGGGCTGCTGTCCAAGGGCCACCCGCTCGGCGCCACCGGGCTGGCGCAGTGCGCCGAGCTGGTCTGGCAGCTGCGCGGCGAGGCCGGTCCCCGCCAGGTCGACGACGTGACCCTCGCGCTCCAGCACAACATCGGCCTCGGCGGCGCTGCCGTCGTGACGCTCTACGAGAAGGTGGCCTGAGATGGCGATCGACACCAAGCACGTCGGCACCAGCTTCGAGCCGGTGACGATGGACATCGAGCGCGGCCGGCTGGTCGCGTTCGCCCGGGCGACCGGTCAGGTCGACCCGGTCTACTGCGACCTGGACGCCGCCAGGAAGGCCGGGCACCCGGATCTTCCGGTGCCGCCGAGCTTCCTGTTCGCGATCGAGCTGGAGGTTCCGGACCCGTTCGCGTGGGCGACCCGGATGGACATCGACCTGAACACGGTCCTGCACGGGGAGCAGCGGTTCGACTACCACCGGATGGCGTACGCGGGGGAGCGGCTCACGGCCTCGCCGCGCATCGACGACATCTACAGCAAGCACTCAGGAGTCCTGGAGTTCATCGTGAAACGAAGCGCAGTCACCGACGAGGCCGGCCTGCCGGTGGCAGACCTCACCTCGATCATCGTGGTCCGGAACCCGGCGGTGCTGCCGTGAACGCCGTGAACGCCGTCGTTGTCGGGACCGAGCTCCCGGCGCTCGCCCTGCCCGTGATCAGCCGCGGCACGCTGGCGCTCTTCGCCGGTGCGTCCGGGGACTCCAACCCGATCCACATCGACCTCGACGTCGCTCGGTCCGCGGGTCTGGACGACGTGTTCGCGCAGGGCATGCTGTCGATGGCCTACCTCGGGCGACTGCTGACCAACTGGGTCCCGCAGCAGCAGATCCGTTCGTACGGGGTCCGCTTCGTCGCGATCACGCCGGTCCTCGGCCAGCCCACCTGCACCGCTCGGGTCACCGCGATCGAGGACGTGGACGGCGAGCGCCGGGCCACCCTCGAGCTCGCGGTGAAGCTCGCCGACGGCACCACCACCCTGACCGGCGACGCCGTCGTCGCACTCAGCTGAAGCACCACGAAACCTAAGGAGCACACGCACATGGGAACCCTGACCGACCAGGTAGCGATCGTCACCGGCTCAGGCCGCGGGATCGGGCGCGAGATCGCCCTCAAGCTGGCCTCTGAAGGCGCGAGCATCGTGGTCAACGACCTCGACGAAGTGCCTGCCAACGAGACCGTCGCGGCGATCAAGGCCGCCGGCGGCAAGGCCGTCGCCTGCGCCGGTAGCGTGACCGAGGACGGTTTCGCCGAGCGCTTCGTGCAGACCGCGGTCGACGAGTTCGGCGGCGTGGACATCATCATCAACAACGCCGGCTACACCTGGGACACCGTGATCCAGAAGATGACCGACGAGCAGTGGGACGCCATCCTCGACGTGCACCTCAAGGCGCCGTTCAAGATCCTCCGCGCCGCCCAGCCGGTGATCGCCGGAGCAGCCAAGGCCGAGGCCGCCGAGGGCGCTGTCCGCTGCCGCAAGGTCGTGAACATCTCCTCGCTCGCCGGGGTCGGCGGCAACGCCGGCCAGGCCAACTACGCGGCTGCCAAGGCCGGCATCATCGGGCTGACCAAGACGATGTCGAAGGAGTGGGGCCGCTACAACGTCACGGTCAACACCGTCGCGTTCGGCCTGATCAAGACCCGCCTCACCGATGCGCCCGCTGGCAACGGCACCATCGAGGTCGAGGGCAAGGAGATCAAGGTCGGGGTCAACCCGGCGCTGATCTCCGCCATGGAGACGATGATCCCGCTCGGCCGCGCCGGTACGCCGGAAGAGGCAGCCGGAGCGGTCTACCTGCTGTGCACCCCGGAGTCGAACTACATCAGCGGCCAGACCCTGGTCTGCGGTGGCGGCTTCCTGATGTGAGCAACCCGGGAGTCAGTCGCCGCGCACCGCCGCGGCGACGGCTCCCGGCACGTCGGGGTGGAAGACCGACGGGATGATGAAGCTCGGGTTCAGCTCGTCGGGGTGGACCACGTCGGCGATCGCCCGCGCGGCCCGCAGCAGCATCTCGACCGTGATCTCCCGGGCACGGGCGTCGAGGAGCCCGCGGAACACCCCGGGGAACGCCAGCACGTTGTTGATCTGGTTGGGGTAGTCCGAGCGGCCGCTGGCCACCACCTCGGCGTACTTCGACGCCTCGATCGGGTCGACCTCGGGATCCGGGTTCGCGAGCGCGAAGACGATCGAGCGCGGCGCCATGTCCTTGATCCACTCGGCGTCGAGGACCCCGGGCGCGCTGACGCCGATGAAGACGTCCGCCCCGCGCAGCGCCTCGTGCAACCCGCCGGTGACCCGGCGCGGGTTGGTGACCTCGGCCAGCTGGACCTGGGTCGGCCCGAGGCCGGCCAGGTCGGGCACCAGGCACCCGGCCCGGTCGTAGACGACCACGTCGACCACGCCGGCAGCGAGCAGCAGCGTCACGATCGCCGTACCGGCGGCTCCGGCTCCGGAGACGACGACGCGGGCGGTCCCCAGCTGCTTGTCCACCACCCGCAGGGCATTGGTCAGGGCTGCGATCACCACGATCGCAGTGCCGTGCTGGTCGTCGTGGAACACCGGGATGTCCAGGCTCGCGCGCAGCCTCTGCTCGATCTCGAAGCAGCGCGGGGCGGCGATGTCCTCGAGGTTGATGCCGCCGAAACCGGGAGCGATCATCTCGACCGCCTTCACGATCTCGTCGACGTCCTGGGACGCCAGGCAGATCGGCCAGGCGTCGATGTTGGCGAAGCGCTTGAAGAGCGCGGCCTTCCCCTCCATCACCGGCAGGGCAGCGCCCGGTCCGAGGTTGCCGAGCCCGAGCACGGCGGACCCGTCGGTGACCACGGCCACGGAGTTGCCCTTGATCGTGAGCCGGGAGACGTCCTCGGGGTTCTCGTAGATCGCCATGCTCACCCGGCCGACGCCGGGGGTGTAGGCCATCGACAGGTCGTCGCGGGTCTTGAGCGGGACCTTCGAGGTCACCTCGATCTTGCCGCCGAGGTGCAGCAGGAAGGTCCGGTCGCTGACCTTGTGCACCTCGACGCCGTCAAGCGCCGCGACCGCCTTCTGGAGCAGCAGCGCGTGGTCACCGTCGGTCGCCGAGCAGGTGACGTCGATGCGCAGCCGGGTCGGGCCGGACTCGACGACATCGATGCCGGTGACCACGCCGCCTGCCGTCGCGATCGCGGTCGCCACGGCTCCGACGATGCCGTGGTCCGGGCCGGTGTTCAGGCGCATGGTGATCGAGTACGACGAGGCGGTTGCGGTTCTCACCTGTCCACCTTGCACCTGTTCGGACGTACCGGCGAGTCACTTGCCTCTTGACGGCAGGGGCCGACCAATCAGATCGTTCGGGTACGCCGTTTCGCTGATCGTCAGCGCCCTTGAGCTGGTGGAGGTTGTGATGTCCCCTGTGCCCGACGTCGTCCTCGCCGAGCACGGCGCCGACGCAACCGTCGTCCGTCCCGTCGGGGACTTCGACCTGGACGCGAACGAGGCCCTGCACGCTGCGTTCACCGACGCGGTGACGCCGGAGCGGCCGAAGGTCGTCGTGGACCTGTCGGAGACGACGTTCCTGGACTCGACCGCGCTCGGCACGATCATCGGTGGAGCCAGGCGGGCGACCACGTCCGGCGGGTGGCTCCGCTTCGTCGCTCCGTCCCGGTACGTCCAGAAGGTCCTGAAGGTCACCGCCCTCGATGTCGCGTTCGGCGTCTACGACACCGTCGAGGAGGCGGTCGCGGGCTGACGGCTCGTCAGGCCCGCCGGCCGATGATGGCGACGGCGAGCTGACGTCGTACCAGGGCTGCCATCAGCAGGCAGTCCGAGAGCAGTGCGACGTTGCTCATCTCAGGCCGCTGCCTCTCCGACGATGACGCCACGCATCTCCTCGAGCACCCGGGTCAGGATCCGGGAGACCTGCATCTGCGAGACGCCGACGACCTCCCCGATCTGGCTCTGGGTCAGACCTTGGACGAACCGGAGGTCGATGATCCGGCGGTCGCGTTCGCAGAGCCGCTCCAGGGCCGGTGCGAGCACGATCCGCGCCTCGGCATCGTCGAACGCCGGGTCCGCCGTGCCGGGCGTCGGGGTCAGGTCGCTGTCGCCACCCGGACGCGGCGCATCGAGCGAGTGCGGCGTGAAGCACCCGTCCAGCGAGGTCGCCTCCAGGAGCTCCTCGACCTCCACGTTGAGCTTCTCGGCCAGCTCGTTGACCGACGGGGTGCGGCACAGCTGCTGGACCAGGTCGGCCTCGGCGGTACGGATCCGGATCTGCAGCTCCTGGATCCGGCGTGGCGGCCGGATCGTCCAGCCAGCGTCGCGGAAGTGCTTGCGCAGCTCACCGCGGATGGTCGGGATCGCGTAGGCGGCGAAGCTGTTGGCACGCTCGGGGGAGAAGCCCCGCACCGCTTTCATCAGTCCCAGGAAGGCCACCTGCTCGAGATCGTCGTCGGGGATGCCACGACGCCGGTACCGGCTGGCCAGGTAGCGGGCGAGCGGCATGTTGAGCTCCACTGCCTCGGTCTCGGCCGTTTCGCGAACGAGGGCGTCCCCGTCCAGACTCTCGGTCAGGAGCTCCACGGTGCGCTGGTCGCGCTCGGCGTTGGAGATCTTGGCATCGGCGTGGGGCTTGGCAAGCTGGGTCTGAGCAATCTGTGCAGTCGTCACGGAGAACACCCTCTCGGGGGGATCCAGCGCGATCGTGGCACTTGTCTGAACCACGAGTTCGACCTCTACCTACCCGAGCGCGAACCGCGGTCAAACCTGATCGGCGGAAATTCTTTTCGCCGAACCCGGTGGTTGGGATCCGGCGTACCGGGCATGGTGTCCGCACGGGTCGGAGTCACGCGCGTGGTTCTAGCTCCAGGTCCCGGCGTTGAATTTCACAGCGCCGGGGCCGTGCTAGGGCCCGGGTCAGGCGTCGCTGCCCGGGAGGTCGCCGTTCGCGATCACCAGCTCGGCGACCTGGCGCAGCTTGATGTTCTCGGTCTGCGAGAACCGGCGGAGCACCGAGAACGCCCGATCGGCGTCCAGGTCGAAGCGCTCCATCAGGATGCCCTGGGCCTGCCCGATGACGGTGCGGCCCTCGACGGCCTCCCGCAGGTTCTCACGCTCGCGCACCGACATGATGGTGGCGGCGGCGTGGCT
>JAOPXD010000214.1 GCA_025965315.1 Marmoricola sp. | reverse complement strand
GCGCGGAAGCCGGCATCCCGGTGCCGGCGATGCTCGCGTACGGCGACGCGGAGCTCACCCTCGACCACCAGCAGCCGAGCTGCCACCTGAGCTGGAACACGCTCGCCGGGATCGGCTGGATCGAGTCCCAGAACGGCACGATCGGCGGCCGCACCCTGGAGTCGAGCGGCTTCTCCTCCAGCCCGGTGATCGGCCCGGCCCTGGACGGCACCAAGTACGCCGCGATCCACTCGACGCCGTTGTCGGCGTCCTGGCACGGGGACAGCGTCTGGGAGCACGCGGTCGGCCCGATGCAGTTCATCGCCTCGACGTGGGAGAAGTGGGGTGTCGACGGGGACCGCGACGGCACGGCCAACCCGCTCGACCTCAACGACGCCGCGCTGACCACGGCGCACTACCTCTGCGCCGACGGGCACGACCTCGCGACGGCGACCGGCTGGAGCGCAGCGATCCACTCCTACGACCACGACGACCAGTACGTGCTGAACGTGCTGTCGGCGGCGAACACCTACGCCGCGCGGTCCACCGGCCGGTAGCGGCTCAACCCAGCGGCGTGATCTGCGCTTCGATGGTGCACAGCGCTGCCGTCTGGTGCAGGTGCACGGTGACGTTCGCGCCGGTGCTCACCACGACCGTCCCGGTCCGGGTGTTCTCCGACAGACGTCGGACCACCATCAAGGTGCCGAACGACTCGCCGCTGTTCCGGGTGTCCATGGACCAGTCAGCGTGCACCCCGGAGCCCCCGGCCTCGACATCACTGACCTGGTCGGCACTGCCGGCGGCGATCGTCTCGAGCGGCGTGCCCCCCGCGTCGGTGGCTGCACCGGCCGTCGAGATGAAACCAGAGAGCGTGAAGCCGGTGCCACCGAGCGACGGGATGTCGATCGCCAGCGATGCCTCCGCGAGCGTGCCTGCCGCGCAGTCACCGGTGAACCTCAGACCGTCGGGCAAAGTGATCGTGTCCGACGCGACGGTCGCGGTGCTGGTGGTGTGGACGTACAGCGGCACGGCGCCGGGTCCCTGGGGACCGGTGTCGCCCTGGATCCCCTGGATGCCTTGAATGCCCTGAATTCCTTGGATCCCCTGGAGCCCCTTGGCTCCGGTCGCCCCCTTCGCTCCGGCGATGCCCTTCTCGTTGATCGTCACCGCCGAGTAGCCCGTCGGGCACTTGCCCTTGGAGTTCAGCAGAGCCAGCTTTCCCGACGAGTTGCGGCACGCTTTCACGGTCGGGTTCGAGGTCGCACTGGTCGCGGCGTACGTGATCCCGCTGATGCTCGCGGTCAGGGCGAGAGCGCTGACCGCGATGACGGCAAGGCGGGTGCGGGACGGCTTCTGCATGGGTACCCCTGAGCGATCGAGGGGTCGATCACCGGTTCGCCAGGCGTTCGACACCGAGATTGGTAGGGGTGTCGGAAGACCCCCGTAGACTCGCTGACTGTACCCCCGACTCTCGTTCGAGCGGGGGCTGTTGTGCTGTTCCGACCGACCCCTGGGGGGCCCTTGAGACTCGCTGGCATCGCCGACGCCGTCCTGACCGAACCGACCCTGGCGGCGGCGCTGGGTGACGCGCGCGGAGGGCTGGTCCCGACCCTGGACCTGACCGGTCCGACCGCGCTGCGCCCGTTCGTGATCGCCGGGCTGGCGCGAACCGGACGCACCGTCCTGGTGGTGACGGCGACCGTCCGCGAGGCCGAGGACCTGGTCGTCGAGCTCGCGGACGTCGTCCCGGCCGAGACCCTGGCGCACTTCCCGGCGTGGGAGACGCTGCCGCACGAGCGGTTGAGCCCGCGCAGCGACACGGTCGGCCGCCGGCTGGCCGTCCTGCGCCGGCTCGCCCACCCCGGCACCGACGCGACCAACGGTCCGCTCCAGGTGATCGTGGCCCCGGTCCGCTCGCTCCTGCAGCCGCAGGTCAAGGGCCTCGCCGACTTGGTTCCGGTCGAGCTCGTGCCCGGCCAGGAGATCGAGCTCGACGAGGTCGTCCGCAGCCTGGTCGACGCGGCCTACGCCCGGGTCGACCTGGTCGAGAAGCGCGGTGAGTTCGCGGTCCGCGGCGGCATCGTCGACGTCTTCCCACCGACCGAGGAGCACCCGGTCCGGGTCGAGTTCTTCGGTGACGAGGTCGACGAGATCCGCAGCTTCGCGGTCGCCGACCAGCGCACCCTGGCCACCCTCGAGCGGCTCTGGGCACCCCCGTGCCGTGAGCTTCTCCTCACCGAAGAGGTACGTCGTCGCGCCGCGGCGCTCGGTCAGGCGCACCCGGAGCTGGCCGAGCTCACCGACAAGCTGGCGCAGGGCATCGTCACCGAGGGCATGGAGTCGCTGACCCCGGCCCTGGTCGACGAGATGGAGCTGCTCATCGACCTGCTCCCCGAGCAGACCCACGTCCTGCTCCTCGACCCGGAACGGGTGCGGTCGCGGGCGCACGACCTGGTGGCGACCAGCGAGGAGTTCCTCGGGGCGAGCTGGGCTGCCGCGGCGTCCGGGGGCACGGCCCCGATCGACCTGGGGGCGGCTTCGCTGCAGACGCTGGCCGACGTACGGGGCCTGGCGCTCGCGCAGGGCAAGTCCTGGTGGGGTGTCAGCCCCTTCGGGATCGAGACCGAGGACGAGACCGTGACCGTCGGTGCCAGTGCCGTCGAGCCGTACCGCGGCGACATCGAGGTGGCCGTCCGCGACATCGCGGCGCACCTCGCTGCCGGCCGCCGGGTGGTCGTCGTCCAGCAGGGCCTCGGCCCGGCGCAACGCACGGTGGAGGTCCTCGGCGAGCACGACATCGCGGCCAGGCTGGTCGACGACGTCGCGGCCGGTGACGCCTCGGTCGTCGAGGTGACCCAGGGATGCCTCGTCGCCGGTCTGGTCGTCCCGGTCCCGGGGATCGTGGTGATCACCGGTGAGGACCTGTCCGGGCAGAAGGCCTCGACCCGGGACATGCGGTCGATGCCGACCCGTCGCAAGAAGCAGATCGATCCGCTCGAGCTCAAGCCCGGCGACTTCGTCGTCCACGAGCAGCACGGCGTCGGCCGGTTCCTGGAGATGAAGCAGCGCGAGGTGCACGGGGCGATGCGCGAGTTCCTCGTCCTGGAGTACGGCGTCAGCAAGAAGGGGCACCCGCCGGACCGGCTGTTCGTCCCGGCGGACGCCCTCGACCAGGTCACCCGGTACGTCGGCGGCGAGCAGCCGAGCCTGGACCGCCTCGGCGGCGCCGACTGGGCCAAGCGGAAGGGCCGGGCCCGCAAGGCCGTCCGCCAGATCGCGGCCGAGCTGATCAAGCTGTACGCCGCACGTCAGGCCACCAAGGGGCACGCGTTCGGTCCCGACACCCCCTGGCAGACCGAGCTCGAGGACGCCTTCCCGTTCCACGAGACCCCCGACCAGCTGACCACGGTCGACGAGGTCAAGGCCGACATGCGCAGGACCGTCCCGATGGACCGGCTGGTGTGCGGTGACGTCGGCTACGGCAAGACCGAGATCGCCGTCCGGGCTGCGTTCAAGGCGGTCCAGGACGGCAAGCAGGTGGCGGTGCTGGTGCCGACCACGCTGCTGGTCACCCAGCACTTCTCGACGTTCGCCGAGCGGATGTCCGGCTTCCCGGTCGTCCTCAAGCCGCTGAGCCGGTTCCAGACCGACAAGGAGGCCAAGGCGGTCCTGGACGGTCTGGCCGACGGCTCGGTCGACATCGTGATCGGCACCCACCGGCTGCTGAACCCCGACATCCGCTTCAAGGACCTGGGTCTGATCGTGGTCGACGAGGAGCAGCGCTTCGGGGTCGAGCACAAGGAGCTCATGAAGCGGATGCGGACCAGCGTCGACGTGCTGTCGATGAGTGCGACGCCGATCCCGCGCACCCTGGAGATGGCGATCACCGGGATCCGGGAGATGTCGACGATCACCACCCCGCCCGAGGAGCGGCACCCGGTGCTGACCTACGTCGGCGCCTACGAGGACCGGCAGGTGATCGCCGCGGTCCGGCGCGAGCTGCTCCGCGAAGGTCAGGTCTTCTACATCCACAACCGGGTCGGCTCGATCGAGAGGGCTGCCGCGAAGCTCAAGGAGCTCGTCCCGGAGGCGCGGGTCGCGACCGCGCACGGCCAGATGGGCGAGCACCAGCTCGAGCAGGTGATGCTCGACTTCTGGGAGAAGCGCTTCGACGTGCTGGTCTGCACGACCATCGTGGAGTCCGGGCTGGACGTCTCCAACGCGAACACGATGATCATCGAGCGCTCCGACACCCTCGGCCTCTCCCAGCTGCACCAGCTCCGCGGCCGGGTCGGGCGCAGCCGTGAACGCGCCTATGCCTACTTCCTCTACCCCGAGGACAAGCCGCTGACCGAGACCGCGCACGAGCGGCTCGCGACCCTGGCGCAGCACTCCGACCTCGGCGGCGGGATGGCGATCGCGATGAAGGACCTGGAGATCCGGGGCGCCGGCAACCTGCTCGGTGGCGAGCAGTCCGGGCACATCGCCGACGTCGGCTTCGACCTGTACGTCCGGCTGGTGGGTGAGGCCGTCTCGGAGTTCCGTCAGGACGGCGTCCAGACCGAGGAGTACAGCGAGGTGCGGATCGAGATCCCGATCGACGCGCACCTGCCGCACGACTACATCGCCAGCGAGCGGTTGCGCCTGGAGATGTACAAGCGGCTCTCCGAGGTCCGCAGCGACGACGACGTCGCCGTGCTGCGCGAGGAGATGCTGGACCGGTACGGCGTACTGCCGCCGCCGGTGGTCCGGCTCCTGGACGTGGCCGGCTTCCGGGCCCGGTGCCGGCGGGCGAAGGTCAGCGAGGTCACCGCCCAGGGCAAGTACGTCCGGTTCGCGCCGGTGGACCTCCCCGACTCGCGCGTCGTACGGCTCCAACGTGTCTATCCCGGCAGCCTGCTCAAACCGGCAGTGCGTACGATGCTCGTGCCACGTCCGCAAGCCGCGTCGTTCGGGGGCCAGCCGCCCCGGGACGAGGAGCTGCTGGCGTGGGCAGCTCGAGTGATCGACGCAGTGATCGACCCGCCCATGGATCGGCCAAGTCAGGAGTCTGGATCGTGAAGGCCAACCGTCTGGTTCTGCTCGCCGTCGCCGGTACGTGCGGGTTCGCGCTCACCGGCTGCTCCCAGTCAGGAACCGTGGCCGCCACGGTCGGGGGCACCACGATCTCGACCTCGGACGTCGCGTTCCTGGCCCGGATGCAGTGCGACGAGCTGAACACCGCCGCCAAGGACCCGTCGCAGGCCAGCAGCGTCACGTCCGTGCCGACCCGGGTGGTCAGGGCCGACATGGTCAACGCGCTGGTGCAGGCAGCCCTGGACCACCAGCTCGCGAAGAAGGACGGCGGCGCGTACGACGTGGCCTCCTACCGGCAGGCGATGGACCAGTTCGAGTCGGCGGCCAAGCTGGCCCCGGCCAAGGACCAGGACCACTTCCGCAGCCTGGTCGGCAGCCTGTACCGCGGTCAGCTCCAGACCTTCGCGCTCGCGGACCAGGCGCTCCAGGGTCAGGGTGTCGCCAACCCGAGCCAGGAGCAGGTCACAGCCGTGGTCGCGAAGCTGCAGGAAGCCTTCCGTGCCACGACCAAGGTCTCGATCAACCCGGTCTACGGCGCTGACGTGAAGGGCAACGCCGGCGCGATCGACCCGTCGCTGTCGCTCCCGGTCTCCTCCTTCGCCAAGAAGGCTGCCAAAGCCGCCCCGGACCCGGCCTGGGTCGCCACGCTGCCCACCAACCAGCGCTGCGGCTGAGAAGTACCACCCGGTGACCGGCTCCGCGCTCGTCGAGCTCGCCGAGGTGATGGCCCGGTTGCGTCGCGAGTGCGCCTGGAAGGCCGGCCAGACCCACGAGTCGCTGGTGCGGTACCTGCTCGAGGAGACCTACGAGGTCATCGAGGCGATCGAGCTCGGTGACCCCGCAAACCTGCGCGAGGAGCTCGGCGACCTGCTGCTGCAGGTGTACTTCCACGCCGCGATCGCCGCCGAGGCCGGTGAGTACGACGTCGAGGATGTCGCCACCGACCTGCTCGCCAAGCTGCGTCGGCGCAATCCGCACGTCTTCGACCCGGACCGGGCGACGGCCGCGTCCGGTGACGTCGAGGCGATCAACGACCAGTGGGAGCGGATCAAGGCCGAGGAGAAGGGACGCTCCTCGGTGATGGCCGGCGTCCCCGCGGAGCTGCCGGCGCTGCTCCGGGCCGTCAAGGCGCTGGACCGTCTCGAGCGCGCCGGGATCGAGGTCCCGGAGCCGACCGGTGACCTGGGCGACCGGCTGCTGGTGCTGGTGGCCGAGGCCCGTCGGGACGGGATCGATCCCGAGCAGGCGCTCCGCGCGGCGGTGCGGCACGCTGTCGGCGACCGCTGACCGTTAGGCTGGCCCGGTTGTTTCAACCGATCCAGGAGCACCCCTTGGCAGCCATCGAAGACATCATCGCCCGCGAGATCCTCGACTCCCGCGGAAACCCCACCGTCGAGGTGGAGGTGATCCTCGACGACGACAGCTTCGGCCGCGCGGCGGTTCCCTCCGGCGCCTCGACCGGTGCGTTCGAGGCCATGGAGCTCCGCGACGGCGGTGACCGGTACGGCGGCAAGGGCACCCTCAAGGCCGTCCAGGCGGTCGAGTCCGAGATCGCCCAGCGCCTGGTCGGCCTGGATGCCAGCGACCAGCGGCTGATCGACCAGGAGATGCTCGACCTGGACGGCACCCCGAACAAGTCCACCTTCGGCGCGAACGCGATCCTCGGTGTCTCGCTGGCCGTGGCCAACGCGGCCGCCCAGAGCGCCGGCCTGCCGTTGTACCGCTACGTCGGTGGCCCGAACGCGCACCTGCTTCCGGTCCCGATGATGAACATCCTCAACGGTGGCGCGCACGCGGACACGAACGTGGACATCCAGGAGTTCATGATCGCGCCGATCGGTGCGCCGACCTTCGCCGAGGCCCTGCGTCAGGGCGCTGAGGTCTACCACGCGCTGAAGTCGGTGCTGAAGAAGCAGGGCCTGGCCACCGGCGTCGGCGACGAGGGCGGCTTCGCTCCGGACCTGAGCAGCAACCGGGCCGCGCTCGACCTGATCGCCGAGGCGATCGGCACCACCGGTCTGGTGCTGGGTCGTGACGTCGTGCTCGCGCTCGACGTGGCGGCCAGCGAGTTCTGCACCGACGGCGTCTACACCTTCGAGGGTGCGTCCAAGTCCGCCGCCGAGATGACCGCGTACTACGCGG
>JAOPXD010000183.1 GCA_025965315.1 Marmoricola sp. | reverse complement strand
CGCAGTTCTACTTCCGCACCACGGACGTGACGGGCGTCGTGACCCTCCCCGAGGGTCGCGAGATGGTCATGCCGGGTGACAACACCGACATGATCGTCGAGCTGATCCAGCCGATCGCCATGGAGGACGGCCTCCGCTTCGCCATCCGTGAGGGTGGCCGCACGGTGGGCGCCGGCCGCGTCACCAAGATCAACAAGTAAGTCACAGAAGAACGACCCCGGACCTCGGTCCGGGGTCGTTCTGCGTTCTCAGAGCCTGCGTTCTCAGAGCCTGCGAGCCCGCAGCGCTTGGGCGACGTAGTCACCGAAGAGGCGGTGGCTCGCCAGCGTGAGGTGCAGGTTGCCTCGGAGGTAGCTGAACCGACGCATGATCATGCTCAGGTACGGCGTCCGGGTCAGCGCCGCCTCCCGGCGCAGGATCGCATCGACCCGGACGGCGCCGCTGGCCCGGACGGGTGCGTGCGCCGGGCCCACGACCAGCACGGGGACCTTCCCGAGAGCACCGAGCAACCGTCGGAAGCCTGCGCGGATCTCGGCGGTCGGTTGGTCGTAGTCGTTCAGACCACCCTCGACGACGACCAGCGCCGGCTTCGAGCTCAGCGCCTGGTGAGCTCGTCGGTCGTACGAGACGTTCTTGCACGGGCTCGCAGCACGGCTGAAGCCGGACCCGGAGAAGCCGTAGACAACGACCCGTCCGGGCAGCCTCGACGGCCAGCTGTCACCCGGGTCGGCCAGTCCGAAGCCGGCGGCGTACGAGTCCCCGATCACCGAGATCCGGCGGCCGGTCCCGGAGACGAGCTCCTTGCGGACCTGCGACTGGTGCGCGAACCGCTCACAACGCTGGGCTTCGGACCCGTGCGCGGATCCGCCGGTGCTGACGAGCACGGTGACGGCAACCGCCAGCGCGGCCGCACCGGACACCAGGACGCCCCACCGGGAACCTACCGAGATTCTCACTGCGCCATGGTCCGCCCGGATCGCCTGCTGTGCAGGGGTTTTCGGCAACCTGTGACCGAGATGCTGCTCGCGAGCACGTACCCTTCTCCGGTGTCCGACCACCGTCCGCTCGCCCGTCCGCACCAACGGTTCACCGACGACGGGCGCCGGGTCAGCGAGGTCCTCACCTACGCGCGCCGCGGCAGCCGGTTCACGCCCTCGCAGCAGGGGTCCTGGGATGCCCACCAGCAGGACTGGGTGATCCCTGATGCGGCCGTCGACGGGGCCGGGTTCGACCTGGCCGACGTGTTCGGCCGCCGAGCGCCCCTGATCGTCGAGATCGGGTCCGGGATCGGTGAGGCCACCGCTGCGCTCGCGGCCCAGCGACCGGACCACGACATCCTCGCCTTCGAGGTCTGGCGCCCGGGCGTTGCGCACACCCTCGGGCTGCTGGCCGGGGCCGGTGCGTCGAACGTCCGGTTGCTCGGTGTGGACGCCGTCTGGTCCATGGAGCACCTGATCGCTCCAGGGCAGCTGGAGGAGCTGTGGACGTTCTTCCCCGATCCGTGGCCCAAGACCAAGCACCACAAGCGTCGGATCGTGAACCCGGAGTTCGCCCGGCTCGCGGCCTCGCGGCTCAAACCGGGAGGCGTCTGGCGGCTCGCGACCGACTGGGCCGCCTACGCCGAGCGAATGGTCGCGGTCCTCGACCAGGAGCCTGGCCTCCTCGGAGGTCGCGTCGAGCGCTGGGCCGACCGGCCGGTGACGAAGTTCGAGCGCAAGGGCGTTGCCGTGGAGCGGGACATCGTCGATCTGCGGTACGTGGCCCGTTGAGCGCAGCCTGCTGACGCCCTGGCGCTCAGCTGCGGCGGAGGAGCCGTCGCCGCAGGTCCTCCTCGCGACGGAGCCGCGCCAGGTCACGGTCGCGTCGCGAGACCAGGACCGCGGCCAGGTACAGCTCCGGGGGAGTGCCCGGCGGCGGGGGCGGGGACACGAAGGGGGCGATCTGCTCCGCGAGCCTGAGCCCGAGCGCCGCGCGTGCCTGCGGGGTGATCTGCTGGACCCGGCCCAGGAACTGGCGTGCGCCCAGCGCGACCGGCACCGGCAGCGGGGCGATGTCGGCCGTCTGGGCCCAGGCGCGCAGCTGCGGGGGCATCGGAGCCGGGTAGGGGAGCGTGAGCTTGTACCGCTCCCGGATGACGTAGGTCCCCGCGGCGTGGTCGCCGAGCCGCTTCCCGCGCCCGCTGATCAGGGCCGAGAAGAAAGCCGGTACGCCGGTGAAGGCGTAGATCTCCACGAACCCGATCAGGGCCCGGACGAACGCGTGCTGGAAGGTGATCGGGCCGGCGTCGTCACGAACGGCCCGCAGGCCGAGCGCGAGCTTGCCCAGGGACTTGCCCCGGGTCAGGGTCTCCACGGTCGTCGGGACGACCAGGAACACCGTGATCAGCCCTACCACGAAGGCGGCGCCGAGCAGGGCGTCGTCGGCGTTGCCCGCGACCGCCGCGATGATCAGCACGGCCGCGATCCCGGCGGCGAACGTGACCGCCATGTCGATCAGCCCGGACGCGATCCGGGAGCCGATCGAAGCCGCTGGCAGGTCGAGCGCAACCGCCTCGCCGGTGACGAGGTCATCGGTGGTCAGGGTCGCGTACTCAGCCGGTCCGGGAGGCATCGGTGCCAGCATAGGCACTCTCGAGTGACCTAGGCTGACGACGTGGATCTGGACGCGTACGTCATCGCGCACCGGGCGGACTGGGAGCGGCTCGGCGCGCTGACGTCCCGCCGCCGCCTGACCGGCGCTGAGAGCGACGAGCTCGTCGACCGCTACCAGCAGGTCGCCACCCACCTCTCCGTCGTCCGGACGGCGGCACCGGACCCGGCGCTGATCGCCTACCTGTCCTCGGTCCTGGCCAAGGCCCGCAACCGGTCCGTCGGTACCCGGGTCGCGAGCTGGCAGCACGTGCTGGCGTTCTTCACCGAGGTGTTCCCGGCCGCGCTCTACCGGCTGCGGCGCTGGTGGCTCGGCACGATGGCCGCGAACGTGCTGGTCACTGCCGTCATGATGACCTGGCTGGTCCACCACCCCGACGCCGAGCAGTCGCTGCTGAGTCCGCGCGACATCGACCAGCTGGTCAACCACGAGTTCGCGGACTACTACAGCAACTACGCAGCCAGCCACTTCGCGCTCCAGGTGTGGACCAACAACGCCTGGGTCACGGCGCTCTGCCTGGCGCTGGGGGTGCTCGGTGCGCCGATCATCTACCTGCTCTTCCAGAACATCGCCAACCTCGCGGTGATCGGGTCGATCATGATCCGGCACGGTCAGGCAGCGCACTTCTGGGGCCTGATCCTTCCGCACGGAATGCTCGAGCTGACCGCGGTCTTCACGGCTGGCGGGGTCGGGCTCAAGCTGTTCTGGTCGTGGGTCGAGCCGGGCGGGCTGACCCGGTCCCAGTCCTTGGCGCGGGAGGGGCGTACCGCCGCCACGGTCGCGCTCGGGCTGGTCGCCGTGCTGATGGTGAGCGGCGCGATCGAAGCGTTCGTGACGCCCTCGGGCCTGCCGACCTGGGTCCGCATCGGTATCGGTGCGACGGCGGAGGTCCTGTTCTTCGCCTACGTGTTCGTGCTCGGTCGGGCTGCGTTCCAGCGCGGCCAGACCGGTGACATCGACGCATTCCTGCTCGAGGACCGGGTCGCTACCGCGAGCTAGGCCGGCGGCCGCGCGTCAGAGCAGGCCGCGTGCCTTCAGGGACAGGTAGTGGTCAGCGAGAGCCGGCGGCAACCGCTCGGCATCCGCGTCCACGATGTCGACCCCGAGCGCCCGCAGCACCCCCGCCGTACGCCGTCGCTGCGCGAGCACCTGCTCAGCCGCCGCTGCGCCGTAGACCTCGTCGACGGTCTCGCGCGCCGATGTCATCTCCTCGAGCGCCGGGTCCTTGACCGAGGCGAGCACGACCCGGTGGTGGCGTACCAGCGTCGGTAGCACCGGGAGCAGGCCCTCCTCGATCGCCGAGGGCTCCAGCGGCGTCAGCAGCACCACCAGCGCACGCTGGCGCCCCAGGCCAGCCAGGGCACCGGCCAGGACCGACCAGTCCGCTTCGGCGATGATCGGGGTCAGGCCGCTCATCGCGTCCTGGAGCGGACCGACGACATCGGTCCCGGTGAGCCGTAGCCGGGACCTGACCCGGCGGTCGCCGGCCAGGAAGTCGACCCTGTCGCCGGCGCGGGAGGCGAGCGCCGCGAGCAGCAGGGCCGCGTCCATCGCGGAGTCGAGCCTCGGCACGTCCGCCACCCGGCCCGCCGAGGTCCGCGAGGTGTCCAGCACCAGGACGACCCGGCGATCACGCTCGGGCTGCCAGGTCCGGACCACCACCGACCGGTTCCGGGCGCTGGCGCGCCAGTCGATGCTGCGGACGTCGTCGCCGCGCACGTACTCGCGCAACGAGTCGAACTCGGTGCCCTGCCCCCGGACCCGGACCGCCGAGCGGCCGTCGAGCTCGCGGAGCCGGGCCAGCCTGCTCGGCAGGTGCTTGCGGGAACCGAAGGGAGGCAGCGCCCGGATGGATCCGGTGACCTCGCGCGTCCGCTGCCGGGCTGCGAGACCCAGCGGGCCGACGCTGCGCACGGTGACGCCGACCGCCATCAGGTCGCCGCGGCGTACCGGTTCCAAGGGCGTGCTGAAGCGCGCCCGGTCCCCGGCCACCATCGCGATCCGGTGGCGGTTGTCCCGGGCGCCGGCGGTCGGCTGCCAGGCGTCGCGCAGGATCCCGCGGAACCTGCGCCCGGTCGGGTACGACGCGCTGAGGGTGGTCGCAGCGGGCTCGCCGAGCCGTACCTTCACACCGGCGGAGCGCACCAGCTCGAGCGCACCCGGCCGCGGGGCGAGCCACCAGTCCAGACCGGTGGTGACGATCACGACCAGGACCCAGAGCCACATCGTGGCAAGAGACGGGCTGAGCACGACCGGCACGATGCCGAGCAGCAGCAGCAGCGGTACCCGGCCGGTGAGAGCCATCAGCGCGGAACCGCCACCGAGCCGAGCGCGGAGGCCAGGACCTGGTTCACGTCCGTGCCGTCGAGCTCGGCCTCGGGGCGCAGGCCCAGCCGGTGCGCGAGCGTCGCGTGGGCCAGCACCTTCACGTCGTCCGGGGTCACGAAGTCGCGGCCGCTCAGCCAGGCCCAAGCACGGGCCGAGTGCAGCAGAGCGGTCGCGCCGCGCGGGCTGACTCCGAGGCTCAGGGACGGGGAGACCCGGGTCGCCCGGGCGATGTCCACGATGTAGCCGGCCACCTCGGGAGCGACCTGGACGGCTCCGACGGCCGCCTGTCCGGCGACGATGTCGGCGGGTCCGGCGACAGCCCGTACGCCGGCACCGGCGACGTCGTTCGGGTCGAAGCCGGCAGCGTGCCGGCGCAGGATCTCCAGCTCCGCGTCCCGGTCGGGGATCGGCAGCACCACCTTGAGCAGGAACCGGTCGAGCTGGGCCTCGGGCAGCGGGTAGGTGCCTTCGTACTCGACCGGGTTCTGGGTGGCCGCTACCAGGAAGGGCCGCGGCAGCGGGCGGGAGACCCCGTCGACCGACACCTGGCCCTCGGCCATCGCCTCGAGCAGGGCCGACTGCGTCTTCGGGGGCGTCCGGTTGATCTCGTCGGCGAGCAGCAGGTTGGTGAACAGCGGCCCCTCGCGGAACCGGAGCTGGCCGGCCTGTCCCTCGATGACCATCGAGCCGGTGATGTCACCGGGCATCAGGTCGGGGGTGAACTGGACCCGCTTCGTGTCGACGGCGAGCGCGCCGGCCAGCGCCCGGACCAGCAGGGTCTTCGCGACGCCCGGGACACCCTCCATCAGCACGTGACCACCGCACAGCAGCGCCACCAGCAGGCCCGAGACGGCGGCGTCCTGCCCGACGACGACCTTGGCCACCTCGGTACGGACGGCTGCGAGCCGTGCGCGCGGGTCGTCGGCGCCCTGCTCGGGCGGGGTCGGCGGGGTCGGGGTTTCGCTCATGAGCGGCGTACCTCTCTGATCAGTTCGGCCAGGTCGTTGGCCAGGTGGGTCAGTTCCTTGTCGGTCTGTGGTCCCGGTCCCTGCCCGACGAGCAGCCGGTGGACCCGGTCCAGGTCCAGCCCGCCGGCGTCGGCGACGTCCCGGGCGAGGGTCTCCGGGTCGGCATCGGCACGGCGCCCGAGCCGGAGCTGGTGGGCGATCCGGCTGCGGGCAGCGCGGCGCAGCGACTCGGCGGCGTGTGCCCGGTCGTTGGCCTTGCGGTAGAGCCGACCGCGGCTCCGCGTGGCCTCGATCGCGGTGACCACCACCGGCAGCGGCTCGCGGACCAGCGGTCCGAGGCGGCGTCCGCGCCAGAGCACGAGCGCGAGCACGGCGACGCCGGCGAGCCACAGGCCCGGGTGCAGCCAGCGGGGGAGCAGCGGACCGATCCCGAGGCCGTCGCCGACGGTGTTGTCGTCGGGGTCCGGCACGTACCAGACCAGGCGGTCGTGCTGGCCGAGCAGCCGCAGCGCGACGGCGGCGTTGTCGGACCGGAGGATCTGGTCGTTGGCCAGGATGTCGCCTGCTCCGAGGAGGACGAAGCCGTTGCCGACCGGCTGGACGGTCGCGCGACCGCCGACCGGGAAGCAGCCCGAGCTGCCGGTGCTGTACGAGGTCGCCTGGTCGACGCGGAGCGTCAGCCCGTCGAAGCGGGGGTCGCTGCACCGCGCGGACACCGGGGAGGCGACCCGGGCACGCGCGCCCTCGTCCTGCCCGAAAAGCGTCGGTACGCCGATCTCGGGGTCGACCAGGACCACCTCACCTGCATCGGTGCTGGCCACACGGTCGGCGGTCCGGGTGCCGAGTGCCCAGGTGGAGGTGACGACGACCGTGGTGTCGCGGTCGATCCGGGCCCGGCCGAGTGCCGCGGCGCTGCGCACCACGTCGACCTCGATGCCCTGGTGGCCCAGCACCCGCGCGACCGCACGAGCTCCGCCGGCGTGGCTGTTGGACGGGTCGAGGGCACCGGAGTACTCGGGTGCGCCACGGCCCACCAGCGCTGCCGCGGTCGCGGCCACCAGCGCCGTCCCGATCAGCAGGACCGCCCGGTGCCGGCGGAACCAGCCCACCGGCGCAAGGACGGATGCCGTCGGCGCCGCCGGGGTCTGGTCGAGCGTCGTGGTCATCGGGTTCTCGCGAGCTCGTCGTCGAGGCCGAAGACCGCGCGGGCCTGGTCGTCGCTCGCCGGCCGGTCGCCGTACAGGACCAGGTCGAAGAGGTCAGCGGACCGCCGTACCTCGCCCCCGTACGCCGGGAAGGTCACGCCGAGCCCGGTCGCGACCTCACGTGCCGTGGCCCCGGGGAGGTCGTCGAGGCGTCCGCGCTCGATCTGCCGCACCGTCAGCGCCCGGAACCCGTCGATGACCGCGTCCGCGGGCCGGCCCTGCGCGAGCGCGCCCTCGGCGCGGCGTCGGAGCTCGGCGGCAGTGACGACCTCCTGGGTCAGGACGACCTGGGACCGGGCCGCCGTACGAGCGTTCCGGCGGAACCTGGACAGGACCCAGACGAGCACGACCAGCAGGATCGCGAACACCGTGAACGCGGCGACCGTACTCAGCGGGTGCGCCCCGGAGGCGACGTTCAGGGTCGAGTCGACCCGCCTACCCAGCCAGTCCAGGATCTGACGGACCAGGTCCTGGTCGTGGTACGCGGGGTGCACCAGCTCGTGGCGCAGCAGCGAGCGCGCCCGGTCCGGGGACGGATCGAGCGGCGAGCCCGCCGGCACGCGGGTCAGCGACCAGGTGCCGATCACCCGAACGTCGCTCCCGCGGGTGCCGTCGGGGGAACGGCCAGCCCGGCCCGGGTGATCAGCTCGACGTCGTACCCCTCCTTGCGCATCCGCTGGTCGACGTACTGGAGGCAGACGACCGCGCTCGTGAACGGCGCGACGAACGCGGAGCTGACCACGACCGAGATGGAGTGGGCGACGACGAACAGGACGGTGCCGGCGTTCCCTCCACCGCTTCCGGCGATCCCGATCACGCTGATGATCGAGAACGGGACGCCGAGCATCCCGCCGATGATCGAGGTCAGCAGCATGGTCAGCAGCGCGATCCCCAAGGTCCGCCAGAACTGGCGTCCGGTCAGCGCCCAGGAGCGACCCAGCGCACCGCGGATCCCGATCGGTTCGAGCATCAGCGGAGGCACGGCGAGGTAGTAGACCCGGACCCAGAAGACGACCAGGGCAGCCACTCCGGCGAGGCCGAGCAGGATCCCGATCGTCACGGCGGCGGCGCTCGGCAGGGTCAGCGAGGCCACCACGATCAGGATGACGACGACCGTGACAAGCCCTACGGTGATCGCCCCGAGCAGCAGGGCGAGCCCGACCAGGCGAGCGCGCTTCCCGGCCGTCGCCGCCCAGGCCTGGCCCAGCGAGAGCTGCTGGCCGAGCGTCGAGGCGGCGGCGACGTGGGTGATCATCCCGGTCACGAAGATCAGGCCGAACCACTGCAGGACGGTGCCGATCAGGGTGGCGCCGTACGCGCTGGCGAAGCCGGCCCCGCTGGTCGCGCTCGAGCCCGGGTCGTCGAGGTGGTTCAGCGAGATGTCGATGAACGCCGCGAGCACGCCGGTGACGATGATCGGGATCATCATCGCGACCGCGGTCACCAGGACCGCCGAGCCGACCGTCGCCTTCGGGTTGAACCGGATGATCTTGAAGGCGCCGTCGAAGATGTCGCCGAGCCGGAGCGGGCGCAGCGGGATCGAGCCGGGCTTGTGGGCGGCGGCGAGCTGGGGGTAGCCGTACTGCTGAGCGCCCGGCTGGAGCGGGTACTGCGGCGGGTACTGGGGCG
>JAOPXD010000177.1 GCA_025965315.1 Marmoricola sp. | reverse complement strand
CGCCCCACCCGGAGCGGATGACCGGCGAGGACGGCATCTTCCTGCGCTTCGAACGCCCGGACACCCCGACGCACACGCTCAAGATGGTCGTCCTCGATCCGGCGCGGCGCGGAGCGCAGATCACCCTGGACGACCTGCACCGGATCGTTCCGGAATACCTCGCGCTGACGCCGCGGGCGACCCAGCGGGTCGGGCGGATGCCCGGCAAACGCGCCTGGGCGTGGGTCACCGACGAGGACTTCGACCTGGCTCACCACCTCGACGAGGTCGTTCTCGATGCGCCGGACCGCGCAGCCCTGGACCAGGTCTGCTCGGAGCTCGCGATGCGCCAGCTGGACCGCCGGCACCCGCTCTGGGCAATGACGTTGGTGCACGGGCTCGACGGCGGGCTGCAGGCGGTCGTCGTACGGGTCCACCACGCGATCAACGACGGCAAGTCCACGATCAACCTGCTGCACGCGGCCACCTCCGAAGCGGGCGCGGCTCCTGCCCCGGTCATGGCGCTTCCGGCGACGCCGGTGCCACATCTGACCGCGCGCACCCGTGCTGCCGAGCTCGTGCGCGCCGTCCGGCACAGCAGCCGGGCGTCACGGGAGTTCGGTCCCAAGCACGCCATCCCCGGGCTCGTACGCCGGATGGCGTTGAACCCGCGCGGGGGAGGCGAACGCGTCTGCGCCAGCGGCAGCCTCGACCTGCACGACCTCAAGGCCGTCGCGAAGGGGAGCGGGGTCACCGTCAACGGGGTCTTCCACGCCGTCGTGGCCGGCGCGATGCGCGACGAGCTGCTGTCCCGGGGCGAGCGCGTCGACAGACCGCAGGTGGCTGCCTTCGGGATCGCCGAAGCCACCGATCCGGACCGACGCCACGGCAACGCGTTCGCGACCTCGTTCGCGTACCTGCACGTCGAGCTCGCCGACCCGCTGGAACGGCTGAACGCCACCTCGCACAGTGCTGCCGAGGCGATCCGGCTGCGCTGGGCGGCGAGCTTCGACTACTACCGCAAGGCATCGGACATCACCCAGCACTTCATCCCGCGGGCACGGGCGATTTTCGCGAACATCACCCCGATCGTGGGCAACCAGATCACCACGGCCAACGTGCCCGGGCCGAAGACGGTCCGCTGGTTCGGAGACGTCGAGCTGGTGGAGTGGACGTCCTACTCGATCGCGCTGGCGCCGAGCATGCTCAGCCTGACCGGCTACAGCTACCGCGACCGGATGTTCCTGGGGCTGACCGCCATCCCCGAGGCGATGCCGGACCCGGCCGGGTTCGTCGCCCGGTTGGAGCGCTCGCTCGCCGAGCTGCTCGAGCGGGTCGGGACTGCTACCCCGGTCTGAGGGGTCAGCCGAGGATGGCTGCAACGGCGGGCGAGCTGAAGAACGGCTCGAGCCGTGCCCGGATCAACCGCTCGAGCTCGCCGGTCTCGTGGGCCGCAGTCAGCACCCGCGGCACGATCGCCCGGGCATGACCGACGAGGTCGTCCCGGGTGATCGCCAGGTCCTCGATCAGCGTGCTCGCCGGGCTGTCGCCGTACGTCGCGAAGAAGGCATCGATCAACGCGTCGACCAGGGCCAGCACCGGGTCCGTGGGCGCACCTGCGATCACGATGTCCTGGAGCAGACCGGCGACCCGCTGGATGTCCTCGCGGGTACCGATCTGGTCGAGCCGGGCCACCGGCTCGTCGGCGTACAGGTCGAACACCTGGAGGGCGGCATCGCGCGCGGTCGGGTCCTTCAGGGTGTCGAGGACGACCTCGTTGAGGCGGCGCATCGCGAAGGTCGCACCCTTGCCCGCGGTGTCTCCGAGCACCTGCTGGAGCTGCTTGTCCGCGGCTCCGACGACCTTGCCGGCGGCGCTGGTGCCGAACGAGACCAGTGAGCCGAGCCCGGGGATCTTGTCGGCCATCGCCTGGTTGGCCTGGACCATGTCGCCGACGATCCTGCCGACGAACCGGGACGCCATCGTCGCGACGAGCGGGCTCTCGGTGAGCTGGTCGAGGAACTTCTCGGCCAGGTCGGTCATCCCGAGGGCCTCGTCGATCAGGCTCTCCACGTTCTCCCGGTCGATCACGTCCGCGAGGGTGAAGCGCTCGCCCGGGCCGTCGTACGCGACGTCGGCGGCAGCGGTGACCAAAGAGCTGGCCGCAGTGCTCGGCGGTACGGCGGTGACCAGCAGCCGCGCGATCTCCTTGATCTGCGCAGGATCGACCAGGTCGTCGACGCTGACCTTCGCACCGATCGCGAGCAGGTCGTCGACCTCGCGCGCGATCCGCTCGTCCAGGCCGGGCCCGACCAGCTGGTCGAGCAACCAGGCGGTCTGCGCGGCGAGAAGGCGATCGGACAGGGACTCTGGGGCCATACGTCAGCCTAGCCAGCGGTGACGCGGCTCGTGACCGGGGTGCCCCTTCGCTAGGGTGGAACCGGCTCGACCACCGCAACGAGGAGGGCACGTGACGCAGGACCTCACGGTCATCGTCCTGGCTGCCGGCGGCGGCACCCGGATGAAGTCCAAGACGATGAAGGTCCTCCACCCGATCGCGGGGCGGAGCATGATCGGCCACGTCCTGCACGCGGCCGCTGCGCTCGAGCCGACCCGGATCGTCGCGGTCGTCGGCACCCAGCGCGAGCAGGTCGGCCCGCACATCGAAGCCCTTGTCCCCGGCGTCGTTCTCGCGGTCCAGGAGACCCAGGAAGGCACCGGCCACGCGGTCCGGATCGCCTGGGCGGCGCTGCCCACCGAGGCGCGCACCGGCACCGTGATCGTGGCGTACGGCGACACTCCTCTGCTGGAGGGCGAGAGCCTGCGCGCGTTCGCCGAGGTCCACCGCGCCTCGACGGACGCGATGAGCATCCTGACCGGCGTCGTCGCTGATCCGTTCGGCTACGGGCGGATCGTCCGGAGCACGGCCGGTGACGTCGAGGCGATCATCGAGGAGAAGGACGCGTCGGCCGAGCAGGCGCTGATCGCCGAGATCAACAGCGGCATCCTGGCCTTCGACGCCGAGTTCCTCGACGTAGCGCTGCCGTTGATCGGCAACGCGAACGCCAAGGGCGAGTACTACCTGACCGACACCGTGCACCTCGCCCGCCAGGCCGGTCACACCGTCGGCGCCTTCGCGATCGACGACGTGAGGCAGACCGAGGGCGCCAACGACCGGGTCCAGCTCGCGGCGTTGGCGGCTGAGATGAACCGTCGGATCCTGGAGCGCTGGATGCGCGCCGGCGTCACGATCACAGACCCGACGACGACCTGGATCGATGCCGACGTGAAGCTCGCCGCCGACGTCACGCTCCTGCCCGGCGTCCAGCTCCTCGGCACCACCGTCGTCGCGAAGGATGCCGTGATCGGCCCGGACTCGACGCTCAAGGACGTCGAGGTCGGCGTCGGAGCTCACGTCGTACGGACCCACGGCGAGCTCGCCGTCATCGGGGCCGGCGCGACCGTCGGCCCGTTCTCCTACCTGCGCCCGGGCACCGAGCTCGGCGCCGGCGGCAAGATCGGCGCCTTCGTCGAGACCAAGAACGCCCAGATCGGCGACGGCGCCAAGGTCCCGCACCTCTCGTACGTCGGGGACGCCACCATCGGCGAGGGCGCCAACATCGGGGCCGGCACGATCTTCGCCAACTACGACGGGGTCAGCAAGCACCGGACCACCATCGGCGCGCACGCGAAGACCGCCAGCAACAACACCTTCGTCGCGCCGGTCACCGTCGGGGACGGTGCCGCGACCGGCGCGGGCAGCGTGATCCGGCGCGACGTACCGCCGGGCTCCCTGGCCGTGACCAGCGGTCCGCAGCGTCACTACGACGAGTGGGCCCAGCGGAAACGTGCCGGGACGGCCCAGGCCAAGGCTGCTGCTGACGCCGCGAAGGCCGAACCGGCCGAAGATGACGCCTGAGTGGACGTGATTCGTCCGGATGCTGGCATCCCGGGGTCAGATGTTGGGGAGGCGCCCGCCCGTGAGCGAGAATCGGTGCTGACCGGACCCGTGGTGCCTGCGAGGAGTTGCACAGCGTGAGCGGAATGAAGAAAACCACCGAGAAGAACCTGATGGTCTTCAGCGGACGGGCGCATCCGGGTCTGGCTGACGAGGTGGCGGCCGGTCTCGACACCGAGCTGGTGCCGACCGAGGCGCGCGAGTTCGCGAACTCCGAGATCTACATCCGCTACGAGGAGTCCGTCCGCGGCTGCGACGCCTTCGTGCTGCAGAGCCACACCGCTCCGGTCAACGAGTGGATCATGGAGCACCTGATCATGGTCGACGCCCTCAAGCGTGCGTCCGCCAAGAGGATCACCGTGGTGATGCCGTTCTGGGGCTACAGCCGTCAGGACAAGAAGCACCGCGGTCGCGAGCCGATCTCCGCGCGACTCATCGCCGACCTCTTCAAGACCGCCGGCGCCGACCGGATGATCACCGTCGACCTGCACGCCGACCAGCTCCAGGGCTTCTTCGACGGCCCGGTCGACCACCTGATGGCGCTGCCGATCCTGGCGGACTACATCAAGGACAAGTACGGCGACCAGCCGCTGGCCGTGGTCTCGCCCGACGCCGGCCGGATCAAGGTCGCCGAGCGCTGGTCCGAGCGCCTGGGCGGAGTGCCGCTGGCGTTCATCCACAAGACCCGCGACATCACCCGGTCCAACGAGACCGTCGCCAACCGCGTCGTCGGCGAGGTCGCCGGCCGGGTGTGCGTGCTGACCGACGACATCATCGACACCGGCGGCACCATCGTGAAGGCCGCCGAGGCCCTGATGAACGACGGCGCGGCCGGCGTGATCATCGCTGCCACCCACGCGATCCTGTCCGACCCCGCCGTCGACCGCCTGAAGAACTCCCCGGCGGTCGAGGTCGTCATCACCAACACCCTCCCGGTCGCGCCGGAGAAGGAGTTCGACAAGCTGACCTGTCTCTCGATCGCCCCCCTGCTCTCCCGGGCGATCAAGGAAGTCTTCGAGGACGGCAGCGTCACGTCGATGTTCGACGGCCACGCCTGACCCGAAAACGCCGAGGCGCGCCTCAGTAGCGCCTTGAAGCCGCCGAGTTACGGATCTCGGCGGGCTGAAGGTGCCATTTAGGCACGCCTCGGCGAGTGGGCTAGTATTTCCAGGTTGCCTCGGCGAGGGAATGCCCCGGACAGGGATGTTCCGTGATCGACGCGGTCGGTTCGTGAATCTTCCATGCACCGTGCCCGTCGTGCGCGGTGCATGTCGTGTCTCCGGCCGACGTCGCCGGGAGCAGCCGACTACGTCACTACTCACGAACCACGTATGAGGAGCAAAACCATGTCCGAGAACCTCATCAAGGCCGAGGCCCGCACCGAATTCGGCAAGGGCGCGGCTCGCCGCATCCGCCGCGACAACAAGGTCCCTGCCGTCATCTACGGTCACGGCGACGTCCCGATGCACGTGACCCTGCCCGGGCACGACACCCTGATGGCGCTCAAGCACGGTGGCTCCAACGCGGTCCTCAACATCGAGGTCGACGGCAAGGTCCAGCTCGCGCTGACCAAGCAGGTCCAGTCCGACCCGATCAAGGGCTTCCTCGAGCACGTCGACTTCGTGTCGGTGAAGATCGGCGAGAAGGTCACCGTCGAGGTCCCGGTGCACCTGGTCGGCGAAGCCAACAAGGAGGCGTTCGTCCAGCTCGAGAACAACGTCGTCACCCTCGAGGCCGAAGCCACCCACATCCCCGAGCAGATCGAGGTCTCGATCGAGGGGCTCACCGGTGGCACCCAGATCCTCGCCTCCGAGCTCGTCCTGCCGACCGGTTCGACGCTGGTCAGCGACGCCGACCTGCTGATCGTCAACATCACCCAGGCGCAGTCGGCCGAGGCCGCCGAGGCCGAGCTGACCGCGGCTGTCTCCGAGAACGCCGGTCCGCCGGTCGAGGCCCCGATCCAGGATGCCGAAGACTCCGAGTGACGGCGACGTCTGGCTGATCGTCGGGCTGGGTAACCCCGGCCCGACGTACGCCGGCACCCGCCACAACGTCGGCTACCTCGTCGTCGACGAGCTGGCCCGACGCATGGGCGGCTCGCTCAGGTCGCACAAGTCCGGGCGGGCCGAGGTCCTCGAAGGTCGGCTCGCACCACCCGGTGCTCCGGCACCGAAGGTGGTGCTGGGTCGTGCCCGCGGGTACATGAACGAGTCCGGAGGACCGGTCTCGACGCTCGCGAAGTTCTACGGCGTCGAGCCGGACCACGTGATCGCGATCCACGACGAGCTCGACATCGACTTCGGCACGCTGCGGGTCAAGTTCGGCGGCGGCGACAACGGCCACAACGGCCTCAAGTCGATGCGCGCGTCCCTCGGCACCGGTGACTTCTTCCGGGTACGTGCGGGAATCGGCCGACCTCCCGGTCGCCAGGACCCCGCCGACTTCGTGCTCGGCACCTACTCGAGCACCGAGCGCAAGGAGCTCCCGTTCCAGATCGACTCGGCAGCGGACGCGATCGAGTGCTTGGTCGACCAGGGCCTCGAGGAGACGCAGCAGCGGTTCAACCGCTGACGCGACACGCCCGGTCCGGAGGGCTGGGCAGGTCCCGGCCGGAGGAGTAGTTTCCGAGGTGGAGGGGCAGACGCGTCAGAAGGTCGTGATCCGCATGTCGCTACGTTTCCAGCGGCGCTCGTTGCTCGGCGTCGTCCTCGTCGTCGTGGCCGCTCTCGGGCTGGTGGCGGTGCCCGCGCAGGCAGCCGATCCGATCCCGACGACCACGACGCTCGTGATCACCGGCGGAGACCACATCGGCGATCCGGTCACGATGACGGCCACCGCGACCTCGGCGTCGGGTACGCCGACCGGGACCTTCTACCTGACCGGTACCCACGAGACCCAGGCCTTCCCGGCGGACGCGAACGGGTCGGCCACCTACACCGACACGATGCGGCAGAAGTCGGTCGAGTTCCAGGCCTACTTCGTCGGCACCAACGGGTACGGCGACAGCCACCAGATCACCCAGAAGGTCACCCTCGACCTCGTCTACTTCGATGCCCAGCCCACGGTGGCGCGGATCGGTGCGGGCGGGTTGAGGCTGACGCTCTCCTTCGCAGTGCACCTGCACGACGTCAACGGTGCGCCGATGGCGGGCAGGGCCGTCGAGTTCACGCTCTTCCACCCACCGACCTACTCCCCAGGACAATCGACGGGACCGGTCAAGGTCGTGTGCGACACCGTCTCGGACGCCCACGGGAACGCAGCCTGCAGCGGGAACGAGGCGCCGGCGGCGATCGTGTCGATCCTGTCGGGCGGAGCCTGGGCCTCGCACATGGTGCCCGACCCGTTCTTCGGTACGTCGGCGGACGAGTTCACGAAATTGCCGGTGATCGTGCTGGGTTGAGATCCCCGGCGCAGGGGTAGGACGGTCTTCGGGTAGGGAACTCCCGAAAGGTAGATCGCAGATGCCGAACCGCACCCGGCAAGCACTCTTCGGAAAAGTCGAGCGCACCATCGCCGTACTCGCCACGGCCCTGCTCGTTCCGGTCGCGCTCGCGGCCGCACCCCTGTCCGCCTCGGCGGACGGAGGGATCGCCACCTCCACGTCGCTGTCGATCAGCGGCGGGGACAGCTACGGCGATCCGATGACGCTGACCGCCGTCGTCACCTCCGACGGGGGAACGCCCACCGGCTCGGTGACCTTCAGCGTCGACGGCGGCGGCACGCTGGCGTCCGACGTCGCCGTCGATCCCGCAGGCGAGGCGACCGCAACGGTGCCCGCGACCGTGACCGGACTCGCCGGCTACCACGCCGACTTCACCGGCACCGGTGGCTTCGCCGACAGCTCCGGATCGGCCCTGCACGTGACCGCCAATGCCGGCCTCGTGCTCAAGCCCGAACCGAGCGTCCTGGAGATCAGCCGCAGCAACCCGCTGAAGGTCACCCTGACGCTGTCGGCGCACGCGACCCGGATCGACGGGACGCCGGTCGCAGGCGAACCGCTGACCTTCAGCGTCCTCGGCAAGCAGCCGAACCTGTTCGACTTCGGCGGCGGCCGGGTGATCTGTACGGCGACCACCAACGCGGACGGTTTCGCGTCGTGCGGTGGTGCCGGGCTCGGTGGGGCGGTGGTGTCGCTGCTCGCGGGTGGTAGCTACGTGACCCACTTCCGCGGCGTCGGGTACGACTTCAGCTCCGCCAAGGCGAAGGTGATCGTCCTCGGCGGACCGTAGGAGCCAAGTCGGCGGAGGCTAGGCTCCGGGTCGTGAACGACTTCGACCCGGGCCCGCCGCCCGCCGACGCCCTCGAGAACGACCACCTCTTCGCTGCCTGGACCGCGACGGTCGCCGGTACGCTCCTGCTCGAGGTCCGCACGAGCGGCCTGGTGGGCAAGGAGCTCAGGGACGCGGGCGACCTTGCCTCGCACGAGCTCCTGATGGGCCTGTTCGCGCAGTACAAGCCGGACGACGCTGTCCTCAGCGAGGAGGAGCACCGCGGCACCGTCGGCGCCCACGACCGTCTGACGACCCCGCGCGTCTGGATCATCGACCCGGTCGACGGCACCCGCGAGTACTCCGAACCGCCGCGCGACGACTGGGCCGTGCACGTCGCGCTGTGGCAGGAAGGCGCACTCGTCGCCGGGGCGGTCGCCCAGCCGGGCCTGGGCCGGACCTTCCACACCGGGCAGCCGCCGGTGGTGCCGGCACGGACCGCCCCCCGTCCGCGGATCGCTGTCTCCCGTACCCGCCCGCCGGCGTTCGTGCAGGCCCTCGCCGAGGAGATCGGCGCGGACCTGGTGCCGATGGGATCGGCCGGTGCCAAGGTGATCTCGGTGGCCCGGGACGTGACCGATGCCTACGTGCACGCCGGTGGCCAGTACGAGTGGGACTCCGCGGCGCCGGTCGCCGTGGCGCGTGCCTGCGGCCTGTTCACCAGCCGGGTCGACGGCTCCGAGCTGGTCTACAACCAGCCTGAGGTGCTGCTGCCCGACCTGATCGTCTGCCGCCCCGAGCTCGCCGAACCGATCCTGGCCTTCATCCGCAGCCACGGCACCGACTGAGGTCAGCGATGGGTGACGCGATCGAGCTGGAGATCGAGAACCGGGTCGTCCGGATCTCGAACCCGGACCGCGTCTACTTCCCGGCGCGGGGGGAGACCAAGCTCGACCTGGTCGAGTACTACCTCTCGGTCGGCGACGGCATCGTCAACGCGCTGCGCGAACGGCCGTGCATGCTGCACCGGTTCCCGACCGGGGTGACCGGCGAGAAGGTCCACCAGAAGCGGTTGCCCAAGGGCGCGCCCGACTGGATGGAGACGGTCGAGGTGTTCTTCCCGCGGTGGAAGCGCACGGCCGACGAGCTCTGCGTCACCGAGATCGCCCAGGTCGCCTGGGCGGTCCAGATGAGCACCGTGGAGTTCCACCCCTGGAACAGCCGCAAGGCGGACGTCGAGAAGCCCGACGAGTGGCGGATCGACCTCGACCCGGGCCCGGACTGCGACTGGGCCACGGTCCAGCGGGTCGCGCACACCGCGCACGAGGTCCTCGACGACCTCGGCGCGGTCGGTTTCCCGAAGACCAGCGGGGGATCGGGGATGCACATCTACGTGCGGATCCGCCCCGACCACGACCACCAGGGGGTACGCCGGGCAGCCCTCGCCTTCGCCCGCGAGGTCGAGCGCCGCAACGAGGCGGTGACGACGACGTGGTGGCGCAAGGATCGCGATCCGCACGCCCTGTTCGTCGACTACAACCAGAACGCGCGCGACCACACCATCGCGGCGGCGTACTCGGTGCGCGGCAACGCCGAGGCGACGGTCAGCGCTCCGATCCGCTGGGACGAGGTGGACGACTGCGAGCCCGGCGACTTCACCATCGCCACGATGCCGGACCGGTACGCCGCGCTCGGCGACCTGCACCACGACATCGACGACCACGCCTTCGACATCACCCCGCTGCTGGAGTGGGCCGAGCGCGACGAGGCCGAAGGCAAGGAAGAACCGCCCGAGGACTGATCGAGACGCAGATCACCGTGACCTCGGTGCCCGATTTGCGTTGTTCACTGCATGAAGCGGCGCCTGCAGTTCCTCGTCCTCGCGTTTGCCGCTGCATCGGTCGTGATCCCGACGGTGCCGCCCCTCCTGAATGCTGCCGTGGCGGATCCGACGCCGACCGTCGCGATCACGACCGACCACGCGTCGTACGTAGCCGGCAAGGTCGAGCAGGTCACCGTCGTCGTCGCGGGTGCCGGCAGCGGCAAGGAGCTGCGGATCACTGCAGCGTTCCCGAACGCGACCACCAAGGTCCTCGCCGAGTCGGACTCGGTCGACGACGAGGGCACCTTCCACTTCAGCTACACCGTCTACGTCAACCACACCCTGACCGCGGACATCCTCGACGGAACGAACGTCGTCGCCACGGCGCACGTCACGGTCGCGGAATCTGCCGGCCTCAATACCGACGTCAAGGGCGGCTACCTCGGCTACTCCGGGGCCTACGCCGTCTTCCCGAAGGGGAGTCGTCCCAGCTTCCGCAGCGGTGACCTGACCTGGCGGGTCGCCAACCGGTGCCTGCGTCACGAGGTCCAGCGGCTGACGTCGTCGGGCTGGGTGCACGCGTTCACCAGCCCCTGCCGCAAGGAGCAGAAGGGCGTCGTCGTCTGGAAGTGGCTCGGCAAGCACCCGGAGAAGGTGCGCTTCCGGGTCCGTGCCGACTTCGCCGGGGACGTCTGGAACCACGCCGGGCACAGCCCCTGGCAGCACTTCAAGATCAAGTAGCAGCCCGATCGGTCCGGTTTACAGACCGACCTATTGTGTCAAGTTACCGGTGGGTTTACGCTCCCAGGATGAGCGTGAACCCCTCGACCCAACTCCCGGCGGACCCTGAGCACGACCCGCGCGCGTCGTACGCGTTCGAGCCGGAGTACGTGGCCTCCCTCACCGATCGCATCATCGCCACGACGGGGACCGGCATCACCTCGTACGCACCGGCCACGGGTCAGCCGCTGGCTGTCATCCCGCAGTCCAGCGAGGCCGACGTGAAGGAGGCGTTCACCCGGGCACGTCGTGCCCAGCAGGCCTGGCAGCGGACCTCGCTGGACCACCGCGCGGCGATCCTGCTGCGGCTGCACGACCTCGTTCTCGACCGCCAGGACGAGATCATCGACCTGATCTGCTGGGAGTCCGGCAAGGCGCGCAAGCACGCGTTCGACGAGCCGCTGCACATCGCGCTGACGGCCCGTTACTACGCCCGTACGGCGCACCAGCACCTCGACACCGAGCGCCGCCTCGGCGTCATCCCGGGCCTGACCCGCGCGGAGGTGAACCGGGTGCCGAAGGGTGTCGTCGGGATCATCTCGCCGTGGAACTACCCGTTCACGATGGCGCTCTGCGACGGCATCCCGGCGCTGCTCGCCGGCAACGCCGTGGTCACCAAGCCGGACGCGCAGACGATGCTCTCGGCCCTGCTCGGCGCTGAGCTGCTCGAGGAGGCCGGCTTCCCGAAGGACCTGTGGAACGTCGTCGCCGGCCCGGGCCGCCAGCTCGGTACGCCGATCATCGAGCGCTCCGACTACATCTGCTTCACCGGCTCGACCGCCACCGGGAAGCTGATCGCGAAGCAGTGCGCCGACCGCCTGATCGGCTGCTCCTTGGAGCTCGGTGGCAAGAACCCGATCCTGATCCTGCGCGACGCCGACCTGGACAAGGCCGCCGAGGGAGCCGTGCGTGCCTGCTTCTCGAACGCGGGCCAGCTCTGCGTCTCGACCGAGCGGATGTTCGTCGCCGACCAGGTCTACGACCGCTTCAAGGAGAAGTTCGTCGCGGCCACCAAAGCGATGAACCTCTCGGCCGGCCTCGACTGGGGAAGCGACATGGGTTCGCTGATCAGCCAGGACCAGCTCGACACCGTCCAGGCGCACGTCGACGACGCGGTCGCCCAGGGCGCGACCCTGCTCGCCGGTGGCCACCACCGACCCGAGCTCGGCCCGTTCTTCTTCGAGCCGACCATCCTCGAGGGCGTCACCCCGGAGATGACCTGCTTCGGCACGGAGACGTTCGGCCCGGTGATCAGCCTGTACCGGTTCGGCGACGAGGCCGACGCGGTCGCGCGCGCCAACGACGGCGAGTACGGCCTGAACGCGTCGATCTACAGCCGCGACACCGGCCGGGCGCGGATCATCGCGCGCCAGGTCAAGTGCGGCACGGTCAACATCAACGAGGCCTTCGGCGCCACCTTCGCCAGCATCGACGCACCGATGGGCGGGATGCGCGAGTCCGGGATGGGACGCCGTCAGGGCAGCGAGGGCATCCACCGGTACACCGAGACCCAGGCGGTCGCGTCGCAGGCGCTGCTGCGGTTCAGCCCGCAGTTCGGTCTGACCGACGAGCAGTACGCGAAGATGATGACGGTCAGCCTTCGCCTGATGAAGAAGATGGGGCGCGCATGACCACGCACGACTTCGACGTGATCATCATCGGCTCGGGGTTCGGCGGCTCGGTCAGCGCGCTGCGGCTCTCCGAGAAGGGCTACAAGGTGGCCGTCCTGGAGGCCGGTGCCCGCTTCGAGGACTCCGACTTCGCCGACGACTCGTGGGACGTGAAGAACTACCTGTTCCGTCCCGAGGTCGGGTGCTACGGGATCCAGCGGATCGACGCGCTCAAGGACTGCCTGATCGTCTCGGGCGCAGGAGTCGGCGGTGGTTCGCTGGTCTACGCGAACACGCTCTACGAACCGCTGGACGCGTTCTACCGGGACCCGTCCTGGGCGCACATCACCGACTGGAAGTCCGAGCTCGCGCCGTACTACGACCAGGCCAAGCGGATGCTCGGCGTGGTCGAGAACCCGCTGCGGACGGCGGCCGACGACGTGATGTTCAAGGTCGCGCAGGACATGGGCGTCGAGGAGACGTTCCACCCGACCCCTGTCGGCGTGTTCTTCGGCGGACCGGGGGAGACCCACCACGACACGATCAAGGACCCGTTCTTCGGTGGCGTCGGCCCGGACCGGGTGCCGTGCAAGGCGTGCGGCGAGTGCATGACCGGCTGCCGGCACAACTCCAAGAACACCCTGGTCAAGAACTACCTGTACCTCGCCGAGCGCCTCGGTGCCCGGGTGATGCCGCTGACCACGGTGACCCGGATCAGCCCGCTCGCGGGTGACGGCTACGAGATCCGGGTGAAGTTCACCAAGGCCAAGATCGCCGGCTCGCGTGCCCGCCGTACCTTCACGGCGAAGCAGGTGATCGTGGCGGCCGCGTCGCTGGGGACCCAGCGGTTGCTGCACACCATGAAGGACCAGGGCCACCTGCCGGAGCTCTCCGACCGGCTCGGCTACCTGTCCCGGACCAACTCCGAGTCCATCCTCGGCGCGATCGCCCCGGTCGACAGCAAGATCGACTACTCCCGCGGGGTCGCGATCACGTCGTCCTTCCACCCCGACGAGCACACCCACATCGAGCCGGTCCGGTACGGCAAGGGCTCGAACTTCATGTCGATGATGCAGACCGTGCTCACCGACGGCGACGGTCCGGAGCCGCGCTGGAGGACCTGGATGAAGGAGATGTGGAAGCAGAAGAAGAACATCCGCGACCTCTACGACTTCAAGCACTGGTCCGAGCGGACCGTGATCGCGCTGGTGATGCAGACCGTCGACAACTCGATCACGACCTTCCCGAAGCGGGTCCCCGGCACGAACAAGAGCTACCTGAGCTCGCGTCAGGGTCACGGCGTGCCGAATCCGACCTGGATCCCGGTCGCGAACACGGCGGTGCGCAAGATGGCCGAGATCGTGGGCGGTACGCCGGGCGGCTCGATCGGTGAGCCCTTCAACCGGCCGCTGACGGCGCACTTCATCGGCGGTTGCACCATCGGCGACTCGGCGGCGACCGGGGTCATCGACCCGTACCAGCGCGTGTACGGCTACCCGGGCCTGCACATCGCCGACGGCTCTGCGATCTCCGCGAACCTGGGTGTGAACCCGTCGCTGACGATCACCGCGCAGGCCGAGCGGGCGATGTCCTTCTGGCCCAACAAGGGCGAGGAGGACCCGCGCCCCGAGCTCGGTACGGCGTACCAGCGGGTGGCTCCGGTCGAACCGATCTCTCCGGCTGTCCCGAGCGGGGCTCCCGGGGCGCTGCACCTCCCCATCGTGAGCGTGAGCTGAGCGGGCGCGAGCACCAAAAAAGTTTCGGATCCTGCATAACCCGGTCTGAGAGCGCTCGTTTATCAGTGCAGATCGGGTGCACAGCTCCCTCCCAGGCCCGATCTCGACACGGTTCACGCCACGTGGACAATCAGGGCCAGACCTCCCTCCCTCCCCGGTCTGGCCCTGAGTCGTGTCCGGGGTCGGTCTGAGCCGTTAGCGTGCAGCCATGAACCTCGCCGCTCGTACACCCTCAACGGAGGCGCGTCCGCCCCGACGCTGCTCGGTGATCTGGACACAGCGGTCAAGGAATCCAGCTGGGAGCCGGACGTGCTCACTGCCGAGATCCGAACCCTGAGCGGCTCGGCCGCTGCTGCCGGACGTACCAAGGGCCTGTCGTCGAGCAGCTACCGGCTCTTCGTCGGCCTGGTCACCGCCGCGGCCGTTGTCCAGGCCGCTGTCACACCGGCCTCGGACGACAGTGTCAGCACCCTGGATACCACGACGGTCGGCACCCTGAGGAAGGCCGTCAGTGCGGTCGACAAGCACTGCGATCAGTCGGGCGGCTGAGCTCAGCGATAGACTCCGGTCTTCCACCCGAGCTGAAGAAGGGGCCGGCTTTGACCGACCACGACCTCGTCCTTGTCGTCGACTTCGGGGCGCAGTACGCCCAGCTGATCGCCCGTCGTGTCCGTGAGGCGAAGGTGTATTCGGAGATCGTTCCGCACACGATGTCCGCTGCCGACATGCTCGCGAAGAAGCCCACCGCGATCGTCCTGTCCGGTGGGCCGTCGTCGGTCTACGAGGTCGGGGCTCCGCAGCTCGACCCGGCACTGGTCGACGGCACGGTCCCCGTCTTCGGGATCTGCTACGGCTTCATGGCGCTGGCGCAAGCGCTGGGTGGCGAGGTCGCCCACACCGGTCAGCGCGAGTACGGCCGGACCGACGTCTCGGTGCTCGAGGCCGGCACCCTGCTCAGCGGGCTGCCCGAGTCCCTCGTCTCCTGGATGTCGCACGGGGACGAGGTCACCGCGGCGCCTGCGGGCTTCACCGTCAACGCCCGCTCGCCGCGCGCGACCGTGGCTGCCTTCGAGGACACCGAGCGCCGGATCGCCGGGGTGCAGTGGCACCCCGAGGTGCTGCACAGCGAGCACGGCCAGACCATCCTGGAGCACTTCCTCTACGACATCGCCGGCTGCAGGCCGACCTGGACGAGCGTCAACATCGTCGACGAGCAGGTCGAGCGGATCCGTGCCGAGGTCGGTGACGCCCGGGTCATCTGCGGACTGTCCGGCGGGGTCGACTCCGCTGTCGCCGCGGCGCTGGTGCAGCGGGCGATCGGCGACCAGCTCACCTGTGTCTTCGTCGACCACGGCCTGCTGCGGGCGGGCGAGGCCGAGCAGGTCGAGGAGGACTACGTCGCGGCCACCGGGATCGACCTCAAGGTCGTCGAGTGCAGCGACCAGTTCCTCGGCTTCCTGGCGGACGTCACCGACCCGGAGGAGAAGCGGAAGATCATCGGGCGGGAGTTCATCCGGGTCTTCGAGGGCGCCGAGCGCGAGGTGCTCGCGACCCCGGGCCCTCCGGTGAAGTTCCTGGTCCAGGGCACGCTCTACCCCGACGTGGTCGAGTCCGGCGGCGGCGAAGGTGCGGCGAACATCAAGTCCCACCACAACGTCGGCGGGCTGCCCGACGACCTCGAGTTCAGCCTGATCGAGCCGCTGCGCACCCTGTTCAAGGACGAGGTCCGTCAGGTCGGAGAGCAGCTCGGCCTGCCGCCGGCGATGGTCTGGCGGCACCCGTTCCCCGGCCCGGGTCTGGCCATCCGGATCGTCGGAGCGATCGACGCCCACCGCCTCGAGATCCTGCGCGAGGCTGACGCGATCGTCCGCGAGGAGACCACCAAGGCCGGCCTGGACCGCGACATCTGGCAGTTCCCCGTCGTCCTGCTGGCCGACGTCCGCTCGGTCGGCGTCCAGGGCGACGGCCGGACCTACGGCCACCCGATCGTGCTCCGTCCGGTCTCCAGCGAGGACGCCATGACAGCTGACTGGAGCCGACTGCCGTACGACGTCCTGGAGCGGATCTCGACCCGGATCACCAACGAGGTCGACGAGGTCAACCGGGTCGTCCTCGACATCACCAGCAAGCCGCCGGGCACCATCGAGTGGGAGTGACGTCCCAGGACCCGGCACCCGGCGGCGGACGCTAGCGGCTCAGTTCCCGGGCCAGGTGTCCAGGAACGCGCGGTACGACGGCGTGGGCAGGGACGCGTCGTAGACGAGCTTGCCGTTCGCGTCGAACTCCGAGATCCGCGGCGCCGCACCCCAGCTGACGAAGGTGTGGCCGTCGGCGAGGTGCTGGGCGTTGCCCATCGCGACCGACACGAGGTCGTCGGGGTGGGTCCAGTTGTGGACCAGCGTCGCGGTGTGGTCCTTCGCGTCGATCGTCACCTGCTCGACGCTGGACAGGCCGCCCACCAGCTTCAACGGGCTCTTCGGGTCGTTCTGGCCCAGGGCGTTGTCGTTGAAGAACTGCAGCGTGGTGGGGGAGATGAACTCGGCGTCGTGCTGGAAGCCGAACTCGACGCCCGGGCCGGCCTTGAGGGTCGGGTGCGCGCCGCCCAGCACCCAGTTGATCCGACCACTGTTGATGTCGACGTCGTAGATCGCTGACAGGTCGCGGAACGAGATCACCAGGTTGCCCTGGGGATCGAGGGCGATCGAGTTGATGTGGTACGGGTCGTAGGTGGTGCTGCCGGGGAGCGGTCGGCGTACCCGGGTGTTGGTCAGCGGGATGTGCGCCAGCGCCGACCACTGGTGCAGGACCTTGCCCGTGGCAGTGTCGACGACGAACGCGATCGCGTCGTTCATCTTGGCGTTCTTCGGGCCACCGATGCTGGTCAGGTCGTGGGTGATCGGCTTGTACGACGTGATCAGGGCTTCCCGGCCGTCGTTCTCGAGCCGGAACTCGTGGATGTCGGCGTGGTCACCGGTGCTCGCCGGCAACGCGATCTTCTTGATGATCTTGTAGTGGCTGTCGGCGATGTAGTCGGTGCCGGCGCCGTGGCCGCCCTGGTCCGTGCCCTCCCACCAGGTCAGCACCTTCTCGCCGTGGTAGATCTGGGTGCGGAAATCGGCGACGCCGAGGCCCTTGCCGGCGGTGCGCTTCCAGATCACCTTGCCGGACTTGTCGGCGATCACCAGGTTCGAGGGCTCCAGCGGCGCGACCGCGGCACTGATCGCCGGGATGTCGATGCCGACCGCGGCCGCGCTGAACCCGGTCGTGTAGAAGATGTCGCCGACGGCCCCGGACGGCTCGTCGACGTTCACCGTGTACGTCGGGGGACCGACCGGTGGGGTCGGGACGGGGATGCCGCCGAGGGCGTTGGCGCCAGGTAGGGGGCCCAGGAGGCTGATCGCGGCGAGGGCGGTGAGGGCCAGCGCGACCTGGCGAGAAGCGAGTCTGTTCATATGGCTAGTAAATCAACAAAATCACTAGACTTTGAACACCAATGGTCAGATGTGACGCTCATCGCACGTCGTCACCTCAGCGGGACGCTGGCTCCAGGGCTTCCTGGGCCTTCCAGCCCCGCGACCCGAAGAACACCAGGACCGGCACGCAGACCACGGCGATCCCGGAGGTTGTCGAGAGCCAGGCGACGTGCAGGGACGGATCGGCGAGAGCGGTGAGGCCGAGGACGGCGACTCCGGCGATCAGCGTGCGCCGTACGGCGACCGACACCCGCGCACAGGCGACCAGGGGCAGGCACCACAGGAAGTACCAGTAGTGCGTGACCGGGCTGAGCATCGTCGCGGCGAACATCAGGGCAGCGACAGCGGCCAGGCTCACCCCGTCGTCGTGGTTGCGGCCGTAGAGCACCAACCACAGCGCGCCCGCCGCGAGCAGGATCACCCCGGCTGCCTGGACCAGCGAGACGATCGTCATCCCGTCGGGAACGACCAACGAGAGGTGCAGCACCGCGACGAGCTTCCGGAGCTCCGTCCCGACGTTGTAGGTCAACGACAGCTGCGAGGGGACCGACGTCGGAACCGAGAGCGCCGAGATCCAGCCGCTTCCCACTCCGGTGACCACGCCCAGACCCAGGACCGTGGCTGCTGCGACCGCCGCCACGCCGACGGCGCGACCCAGCCGCGCCGTGCGTTTCGCGTCGACCTGGAGCGACAGCAGCACGACCCCGATGGCGATCATGCCGCCCGGCACCTTGACGGCCGCAGCGGCACCGGCGAGGACCGCTCCCCAGACCCAGCGGTCCCGCGTCGTCGCGGCCAGGGCAGCGAGCCCGAGGCCGGCCACCACGATGTCGTTGTGCAGGCCTCCGATGCCGTGGGCGATCACGAAAGGACTGGCGAGGACCAGCCAGGACGCGTCGCCGGGATGCAGGCCGGCGCGGACTGCCAGTCGCGGGGTCGCCCACGCGAGCAACGCGATGCCGACCAGCGCGAAGACCCGGTACGCCACCAGCAGCGCCCAGGGGTTCGAGGTGACCTGGGCTGCGAGACCGCCCCAGCCCTGGGCCAGCGGCCCGTACGGCGAGACCGTGTGCAGCCACCGCCCGTTGACCCCGGAGCGCAGCGCGACCGGAAGGCTGTCCGGCGTCCACACGTACGGCGAGAAGCCGTGCCCGGTCAGGTACCCGGTTGCCACGTAGGACCAGCCGTCCCCGCTGAACAGCGGCGGCGCGATCAGCAGCGGGACCGACCAGCAGCCGAGGGCGATCCGGACCGAGGTGACCCCGGTGGCGTCGTCGTGGGCGAACGCACGCAGCCCCCACCAGGCCCAGGTGAGCAGCAGCAGGCCGGCGGCACCGAGCGCGAGGCCGAGGTCGACCCGGAGCGTGGATTCGCGCAGCTCGGCCAGCGGGCTGCTGTCGACCCAGCTGGGATGCGAGAGGTGCGCGTAGCAGAAGCCGCCGATCGTGATCAGCACGGCGCCGACGACTCCGCGAACGATCACCCAGCGCACGGGTGGAACCTACGGGCGTCTCGCTGAACCGGCCCTGAACTGCTCCGGTCTACGGCGATGCGAGCTGGGGGCTGGTCAGCACGACGGCCTCGGGCAGCACGACCTCGATCTTGGGTAGCAGCGCGCGCTGGCGGCGTACCCCGGCCAACCAGCCGAGTCCGATCGCGCCCCCGATCGGGATCTGGATGCCGAACATCAGCGTCCGGTACAGCAGGACGCCGGCGGCAGCCGCCACCGGGTCCACCCCGAAGGAGTGCAGCGCCGCAACCGTGCCGATCTCGGCGATGCCGGAAGCGCCAGGAGTGATCGGGGCCAGGCTGATCAGGCGTTCGATCGCGAAAGCGATCACCGCGACGCCGACGGTGACGTGCGCGCCTACCGCGGCCATGCAGGCGAGCAGCAGCGCGGCCTGCAGCACCAGGTAGCAGAGGACGCCGAGGCTCATCCGCTTCCAGCCCGAGCGGACCGCGGTCCCGAGCTCGCGGCGGCTGTTGAGCAGCCAGCCCGAGCAGACGGCCGTCACCTCGTCGTGGCGACGGACGGCTGCGATCCACCGGTCCACCCGCTGGCCGGCGGCGACCGTGGTCCTCTCGGTGCGCAACGTCAGGCCCGCGACGCCGCCACCGAAGGCCACGAACGCGGTCGCTCCGAGCACGACGCTGCCGAGGCCCGAGGGCAACCCCGTCCCCAGCAGGGCAGCGGTGGCGAGCACGCTGGTACCCATCAGGAACTTCCCCAGCGCGTTCCACACGTTGGTGGCCACCGTGTACGACGCGTACTGGTCGCAGCCGAATCCCCAGCTCCGCGCCATCCCGTAGCCCAGTCCCACGCCGGCCGGGCCGCCCAGCGGGATCAGGTTCGAGACGGCCGAGCCGGACAGGTTGAGGGCCAGCGCCTGACGCGCGGTCAGCCCCTTCATCGCCGCCATCAGCACGATGACGTGCACGCCCAGGCCGGCGAACCACAGCGCGACGAGACCGAGGAGAACAGGGACCGGGATGCTGCCGAGGGTGGCGCCGATCGCGGACCACGAGACGCCGACCAGGTGCGGCAGCACGGCGATCAGGGCGCCACCGAGCACGGTCACCGTCAACGAGCAGAGCAGCATCGCCCCAGTTCGTCGGCTGTCGGCCTTCGTCCTCATCGGCACCATTCCCCCTGACCTGCCGGAGTGCGACTCCGCGCGAGCCCTGCCCCCACGATGCGCGCCCGAACCTGACACGGACCTGACCGCACCCGCCCGCGCCGTTCTGCTCAGTCGTTCGACGTCCTCGGGGGCGAACTTGGGTACGCTCCGACGATGCGGCGGATCACGGTCACCCTTGTCGGACTGCTCCTCGGCCTCGGCCTCGTCGTGCCGGTCGGTGCTGCCGGGCCGCCGGCCCCGGTGACCCAGCCGGTCACCACCGTGCCGGCCACCGGAGCCCTGTTCTACCCGAGCGTCCTGGGCCTGGTGCCCAGGCTCGGCGGGCCGCACTTCTGTACGGCGAGCGTGCTCGACTCCCCGACCAGGGACCTGGTGGCGACCGCTGCGCACTGCGTCTTCGGCGTCGGCGCGACCATCGAGTTCGCACCGCTGCTGCACGACAGTGCCCTGCCCGCCGGCGTCTGGACGGTGCAGAAGATCTACGTCGACCCGGCCTGGACGAAGTCGTTCGACCCGGAGCACGACCTCGCGATCCTCAAGGTCGCGCCGCACGGCAGCACCAGGCTCGAGGACGTCGTCCCCGGGAACCCGCTCGGCGCTCCGCTGGCCGGTACGCCGGTGACCGTCAGCGGCTACCCGATGGGCAGCCGCGGGCGCCCGGTGACCTGCACCGCTCCGCTGGCCCTGACCGGGGACTACTCGGGTATCGGCTGCAGCGGCTTCGGGGACGGGACCAGTGGTGGCCCCTGGGTCCAGAACGGCCACCTGGTCGGTGTCATCGGGGGCCTCGAGCAGGGCGGCTGTTCTCCGGACGTCGAGTACAGCACCCCGTTCGGTGCCTCGGTCCAGGCACTGTTCCGGCGCGCGGTCGCGGGCGGTCGCGGCGACGTCGTACCGATCGGTTTCGCTGCCAACACCTGCTGAACCGGCGGTGTGCGCGAGCATTCCGCCTTCCTGACGGCGACCTGAACAGGGGATGCGCCCGTCCCGGACGCGTGGGACGCTCACCGGACGATGTGGACTGAACTGAGGTCGCCGCCCTGGATCGCGCGAGTAGTCGCCCTCGTCGGGGCGATGACGGTGCTCAGCGCGGCACTGCCGGCGATGCGTGACCGGGTGCACCTGGTCACCCAGGTGCTCCCTGACGTGTTCCCTGCTGCTGCGACCACGGGTGCCCTCGGCGTCGGCGTCATCCTGCTGCTGCTCTCCCGTGCGTTGCGCCGCGGGAAGTTCCGGGCCTGGCTGCTGGCCACCGTCCTCAGTGCGATCACCGTCCTGCTGCACCTGATCAAGGGCTTCGACGTCGAGGAGGCCACCGTCACCCTCGCGCTGTTCGTGCTGCTCGTCTCGGCGCGTCCCAGCTTCGAGGCGAGGCCGGATCCGCGCTCGCTCTCCCGGGTGCTCGTGGTCGCGCTGGCCGGTCCGATCGTCGCGACGACGCTGGGCTGGCTGTGGCTGGCCGTGGATGCCGACGGGCAGGTAGCGGGTACGACGCAGGTCGACCGCTGGAACCAGGCGTTCTTCGGCCTGGTCGGGATCCGCGGACCGGTGCACTTCGTCGACGAGCTCGACGCGGACCGGTCGGCGATCGCCCTGGTGGTGCTCGGCGCCGCGGTCCTGGTCTGCCTGCTGCTGGCCGCGATGATGCCGGCCGATGGCCCGCACCCGCTCTCGGCCGAGGAGGACGGACGCCTGCGCGAGTCCCTGGACCGGTGGGGGTACGTCGACTCGCTGTCCTACTTCGCCACCCGGGCCGACCGCTCGGTGATCTACAGCCGTAGCGGCAAGGCCGCGGTCACCTATCGCGTCGTCGGCACGGTGTCGCTCGCCGGTGGTGACCCGATCGGGGACCCGGAGGCGTGGCCCGGAGCCATCGAGGCCTGGCTCGAGGAGGCGCGCTCGTTCGGGTGGGTGCCGGCTGCGCTCGGGGTCAGCGAGCTCGGTGCCACCGCTTTCCACCGAGCCGGTCTCGATGCCCTCGAGCTCGGCGACGAAGCCATCATCGACATCGACGAGTTCACCCTCGAGGGCCGCAGCATGCGGGTCGTCCGTCAGGCGGTCAACCGGTGCGAGCGCGCCGATCTGAAGGTGTCCTGCGTGCGCGTCCGCGACCTCGACCCGGCCGCCGTCGAGGAGATCCGGACCAGGGCCGACGACTGGCGTGACGGCCCCGTGGAGCGCGGCTTCTCGATGGCGCTGGGACGACTGGTAGCGCCCGAGGACGGCGAGTCCGTGGTGGTCCTGTGCCGCGACGGCCACGGTCGGCTCCGCGGACTGCTGAACCTGGTGCCGTGGGGGAGCGACGGACTCTCGCTCGACCTGATGCGCCGCGACCGGGACACCGAGAACGGGATCGTCGAGCAGATGGTGGCCGCGCTGTGCGAGGCGGCCCCCGACCTCGGCGTACGGCGGGTGTCGCTGAACTTCGCCGTCTTCCGGTCGGTCTTCGCCCGCGGGGAACGTCTCGGCGCCGGACCGGTGCTGCGGTTGTGGCACGCCGTCCTGATCGGGCTCTCCCGGTTCTGGCAGATCGAGTCGCTGTACCGGGCCAATGCGAAGTACCAGCCCGAGTGGGTGCCGCGGTTCCTGTGCTTCCGGAGCTCGGGAGACCTGCCTCGGGTGGCCACCGCAGCGCTGCGCGCCGAGGCGTTCCTGGTCGCGCCCGCCTGGTTCCGCGCCCTGGCGCGTGTCCAACGCCGCGCGTGAGTCACGCCACGGCACCGGGCATACAGGGCGTTTGACGCAGCGAAATGCCTGGGTACAGCAGGTTATGCACCGGTTCGAGCGGTCTGGACCAGAGGGACTCTCGCTCCGTGAAGTTGCTGACCGCGATGAGCGTTGACGGCACGATGTCACCATGACGCCAATCTCGGGCCCAGGGACCAAGCAATGGTTGCGCTACGCGCTGCTCGCGACCAGCGTGGTCGTGTGCCTGACACTCAGCGCGTGCGGCGGATCGGTGCTCAAGCCTGACTTCGTGGCGGCCGCGAACCGCGCTGTCGAGGGCGGCCCGAGCGCCGCGTCGACCAATGGTCCGACGACGCCGGGAGATCCGTCCACCGGCGTCGGTGGTTCCAACCCGACCAGCCCGGGTGGATCGTCGACCAGCCCCGGTGGTTCGTCGACCAGCCCGGGCGGTTCGTCGACCAGCCCGGGGGGTTCGTCGACCAGCCCCGGTGGATCGCCGGGCGGTGCTGCCCCGGCGGTCGGAGCCGGCGTCAAGGCGGGCTCGTGCACCGGTTTCAAGAACCAGACCGGTGTCTCGAACAGCGCGATCACGATCGCGAACATCGCGGACATCTCCGGTCCGGTGCCCGGCATCTTCACCGCCGCGTCGTACGCGGTCCAGGCGTACGCGAAGTACTTCAACTCGACCTCGACCATCTGCGGTCGCAAGCTCAACGTGCTCGCGCTCGACAGCCAGACCAACGCCGGCGCCGAGCAGGTCGCCTCGCAGAAGTCGTGCGACAACGCGTTCGCCACCGTCGGCGAGATGTCGGCCTTCGACACCGGCGGCATCGCGACCACCGAGAACTGCAAGATCCCCGACCTGCAGGCGGTGATCACCAACGACGCCCGCGCGAAGTGCTCGAACTGCTTCGCTGCCCAGGCCCCCGGTGGCGGGTTCTCGCCGGACGCGATCCCGGACTACTTCACCGCCCACAACAAGGCCGCCACCCAGAAGGCCGCGATGCTCTACGTGAACGCGGCCGCATCGGTCGGCGGCGCGCTCGACGAGGTCCGGGCCGAGAAGCGTCGTGGGTGGAAGTTCGCCTACACCAGCTCGTTCGACATCGCCGAGTTCAACTACAGCCCGTACGTCCAGCAGATGAAGTCCAAGGGCGTGAAGCTGGTCCAGATGTTCGGCTCGGCGCAGATGGCCATCGGGATCGCCCAGGCGATGCAGTCGGCCGACTTCCACCCGGACATCTACATGATGAACGCGACCCAGTACGACCCGGCGTACGCGGCAGCGGGCAGCCCGGTCGAGGGCTCGATCATCACCGCGGACTTCACCCCGATCGAGGACATGGCCAAGGTTCCGGAGCTGGCCCTGTACAACCAGTGGCTCCAGCAGATCAAGCCCGGCGCTGTCCCGACGTACTTCGGCCTCTACGCCTGGTCCGCTGCCCGCCTGTTCGTGCAGCAGGCGGTCGCGCTCGGCGGGAAGCTCACCCGGCCGAACATGATCAACAGCATCCGCTCGGTGCACAGCTGGACCGCGAACGGGCTGCACGCGCCCCAGGACGTCGGCGGCAAGAGGGTCTCACGCTGCTGGCGGTTCATCCAGCTGCACCAGGGCAAGTGGGTCCCGTACGGCGGCACCGGGTACCACTGCGGGGGCGTCGTCAGCGCTCAGTGAGCCATCCCGCCTGACCAGCTGGGCCCTACCTGCACGCGGAGAGCACCGGGACGTTGTTCGGCGTCGGCTCGACGCCCGGCGTGGTCCGGAAGACCGCGTTCTTGCGCTCTCCCGGCCCGCTCTGGATCACCGCGGTCACGACGTGCTTGTGACCCGGTGCCAGCAGGATCGGCAGGGTGGCGACCGACAACCCGTCGTGCATGGCCACGTTCACGGTCTGGGTGATGCCGTCGATCGTCAGCGCGGTGACCCGGCCGCCGTACGGCGCGTAGAAGTTGAGCACCATGCTCATCACGCCGTGGGTGGCGCCCGAGCCGGTACCGACCACGGACGGGCCCTGGGAGACGACGTCCTTGGGCGCCACGGACTGCAGGTGCGTCACCGTCTTGATCGTCTGGACGCCGGCCGAGGTGCACGAGACCGCCTTGGCGACCGTCGAGCGGCGCAGGAAGTACTCGAGCTTCGCTGCGGTCGCGTCGTTCAGGTACAGGCCGACCTGGGGAGTCCGGGTGGGCTGGTGCGGAAGTGCACCGGACAGCCGGGTCCGGGCGATCACCGCCTGTTCGTCGGCGCGGGTCGCGTTGATCAGGATCCGGTTCTGCTGGACCCCGGCTGAGACCGCGGAGAACAGCTCCGCCGGCGACGCGCCGCCGGCGACGAACACGCCGAAGACCTTGCGTGCGGTGGCGGCGAAGAACGCGTTCTGGGCGTCGTCGTTGCCCGGGTAGCGTGCGTAGACGGCGTTGAGCAGGGCCGGGATCACGTTGTCGGAGCTGAGCTCGAGGCTCGGCCCGACGCGGATCGGCCCGGTGACCGCGAGCAGCTGGGCGATCGCGATCGGGTCGATCGAGATCACCCCGTCGAGCTTCACCCCGAAACGGATCCGGTACATCGCCCGCATGATCGTCGCGGTGCGCGGGAAGTCCGGGGTGAAGTTGCTGTCGGCGAACACGGTCGCTGCCAGGGTGCCGTACAGCGCCGACTCGTCGGGGTGCAGCCTGATCGCCGGCGGGACGAAGAAGCCGAGCTGGGAGGCGGCGCCCTGGCTGACCAGGTCGATCGCACCGTTGTTGGCGCGGACCTGGGCGAAGGCGCCGGGGAGACCGCCGGTCGCGCGGACCTCGGCGTTGTTCTGGAAGACCAGCAGGTAGTTGCGCGGACCGGAGGCGCCGAGCATGTCCGGCGCCAGCGCGACCGCGTCCGAGATCGTCCGGATCGAGTTCTCCGCCGAGTCGATCTGGGTCCTGATCGTCCCCAGGACCTTGCGGAGCGGGCCGTGCACCCCGGAGATGTCCTCGGCCGCGAGCTGGGCGCGACCGTCGGCGAGCACCTCCTCGGCCCGGTCCAGGGTCGGGCCGACCGTCCGCAGGGCGGTCAGGTCGAGGCGACCCTTGGTCACCGAGAGGGCACCGCTGTCGCGTTGCTTGGCCAGCTCGTTCAGCGCCGGGATCCCCCTGCGGGCGATCTCGTCGAGCGTCCTGGTCGCCTGGGCTGCCGCGTCGAAGTCGTGACTGATGATCGGAAGGTGCTTGCTCAGCGACCAGATCGGGCCGTGGGTGATCGCGTCCGCGTGCCCGATCGACGCCTGCAGGCGGTCGGCGACCTCCGGGTCGTCGTTCGAGGTCCCGGTGCGTACCTGCTCGCTGAGCTGGCCGGCCCGGTCACCCGCCTCCAGCAGCGCCCGTCGTACCCGGATCACGTCGAAGGCGAGCCAGACGCCGAGAACGAGGACCACCCCGAGGACGATCGCGCAGGCGACCATCCACCGGGGTGGGGAGGTACGGGGACCGGGCGCGGGCGCGAGGTCCCCGTCTCCGGGTGTCATTGCTGGCTGCGTCAGGCGCGAGCGCGGCTACGGACGACAGCGCCCGCACCGAGAAGCGTCAGTGCCAGACCCGCTACTGCCAGCCACAGCGACGGACCACCCGTGTTCGGGAGGCCGAGGCCGCCACCGGTGCTGGTGGTCGGCGGCGAGACTCCGGTGGGCGTCAGGGTCACGTCGACGCTGCGCTGCAGCGTCTGGGTGACGGTGGCCCGCGGAACCGACGGGTCGTAGCTGCAGACCGCCGTGACGGCGTCCGTCCGGACCGCACCCACGGTGTCGGTGTTGAAGCTGAAGTGGAGCGACGTACCGGTCCCCGTGATCGGCTGCGCGGTGCTGGCAGGACCGCCATACGTGATCGACCAGTGGCAGTCCTCGTTCGAGGTGGCGATACCGGTGAAGGTGTTGCCACCGACGAGGGTCGTCGGGGTGACGGTGAGGTTCATGGTGGCTGCCGCGTAGTCCGCGAAAGCGCCGCCAGAAATGCCGAGCACCAGGAACACGGCGCCGAGCACGGCCACCGAGAAACGCTTCGTGGTCATCAATACTCCAAAATTGTCGACCTGGGAGGGCAGATACCTGACTAACGGTAGCGGAGGGGGTGGGGTCACGGCAGAATTTGGCTAGACCGCCTGTATAGACCGCGGGACCAAGGATTTGTCCGAAAGTCGGGCTGATGTCCGTGATGTCCGATGTGAAGGCGCTCGCGCTCGCGTCGGTACCATGATCGTTGCAGACCCGACGCCGAAGGGCCCCGCCTCCCATGAGCCTGCTCGACTCCCTGAAGTCCGCCGTGATGAAGCGCGTCCTCGCGCGCACCGGCGGTCTCGACCTGACCAAGCTGGACAGGATCCCCGACCGGCTCGCCTGGCCGCTGGGCCGGAACGGCGTCGATCCGACCGCCAGGCTGACCGCGTCGCGGGAGAAGGACCCGGTCCAGCGGCTCGCGAACCTGATGGGCCTGGAGATCTGGCTGATCACCGGGTACGACGAGGGCCGCGAGGTTCTCGGCAACGTGAACCACTCCACCGACATCCGCCCCTACATGGGTGCCAGCGGGGACGTGGAGAAGGGTGACATCGGCGGCCTCGGGTTCACCGACCCACCGGAGCACACCCGTCAGCGCAAGCTGCTCACGCCCGAGTTCACGATGCGTCGGCTCGAGCGCCTCAAGCCGGGGATCTCCGCGATCATCGAGCGCCAGCTCGACGAGACCCAGGCGGCTGCCGATGCCGGTGACGGCGTCGTCGACCTGGTCCAGACCTTCGCGTTCCCGGTCCCGTTCCAGGTGATCTGCGACCTGCTCGGCCTCGACGACGAGCACCGCGAGATGTTCCGCAAGCTCGGCGCCGCCCGGTTCGACGTCTCTGCGGGCGGGGCAGGCTCGATCGGTTCCATCGGGGCGTCCAGGGAGTTCCTGCTCGCCGAGACCGCGCGCCAGCGCCACGAGCCCGGTCCGGGCCTGATCGGCCAGATCATCCGGGACAACGGCGGGACGATCAACGACTTCGACCTCGGTGGCCTCGCCGACGGCGCCTTCAACGGTGGCATGGAGACCAGTGCCTCGATGCTCGCGCTCGGCACGGTGGTCCTGCTGCAGAACCGCGAGCTGTGGAAGTCGCTCGCCGAGGACCCGGACAGCGTCGACGACATCGTCGAGGAGCTCCTGAGGCAGCTGGCCGTCGTCCAGGTCGCCTTCCCGCGCTTCGCCAAGGAGGACGTGGTGGTCGCGGGCAAGACCATCAAGAAGGGCTCGGTGATGCTCGTGCACCTGCCGACCGCGAGCCGTGACCCGCGCTCGACGCCAGGCGAGGGCCTCTGCCCGATGAAGGAGTCCTCCAACCACCTGGCGTTCGGCCACGGTCTGCACCGCTGCGTCGGGGCCGAGCTGGCGCGGATGGAGCTGCGGGCGGCGTACCCGGCCCTCGCGAAGCGGTTCCCGGACATGCGCCTCGCGGTGGAGGCCGACGACCTGGAGTACCACGCGAAGTCGATCGTGTACGGCCTGGAATCCCTGCCGGTCCGCCTCTCCTAGGCCGCCAGCAGGTCCGTCGCGTCGATCGCGAGCACCAGCGCGCCGATCATCGAGGCGCGGTCGCCGAGCGCCGCGACCAGGACCGGGGTCGACGAGGTCCCGGCGAGCACGTGCCGGCGCAGGCCGAGGCGGGCCGACTCGAGCAGCAGCTCGCCGGCGTGCGCCATGTCGCCGCCGACCAGGATCACGCCGGGGTTGAGCAGGTTGGTGACGGTGGCCAGGCCCCACCCGAGGTGCAGGCCGGCGTCCTCGAAGACCCGCAGCGCCGAGACGTTGCCCTGCTGCGCGGCCTCGATGATCGCGTCGACGTCGGCACCGGGCATCTGGTCGCCCATCATCGAGAGCGCGGTCCCGGTCGCGGCGTACGCCTCGAGGCAGCCACGGCTGCCGCACCGGCACAGCGGGCCCTGGTCGTCGAGGGTCAGGTGCCCGATCTCGCCGGACGTCCCGGACGTCCCGCGGAAGAGCTTGTGGTCCAGGATCAGACCGGCGCCGACGCCGGAGGACACCTTCACGAAGACCACGTTCGCGTGACCGCGGCCGTGGCCGTGGCGGTGCTCGGCGAGGGCTCCGAGGTTCGCGTCGTTCTCGATCAGCACCTCGGCCCCGAGGGCCTTGGAGGCTGCGTCGCGGGCGTTCACGCCGACCCACCCGGGCAGGATCGCCGAGCTCATCACGACGTTGTCCGAGAGCGGTGCCGGCAGGCCCATCCCGATGTTGCGCAGGGCGCTCACCTCGGCTCCGAGCTCGCCGAGCATGTCCTCGAGCATCTCGCGCGCCCGCCCGAGGCCCTCGACGTGGCTGTGACCGGGGGTCAGCTGCCGGCGCTGCTCGGTGAGCACCTCGCCGGACATCTCGCTGACCGCGACGGCGACGTGGCTGTGGCCGAAGTCGACCCCGGCGACCAGGCCGGCACCGCGGGCCAGCCGTACCGACGTACCGCGGCGTCCGGCTCCGGCCACGGTGCTCACCACATCGGCGGCGGCGAGCTCGCGGACGATCGTCGAGACGGTGCCCGCGGCCAGTCCGGTCTCGCGGGCGATGTCAGCCTGCGAGGCTGCTTCGGAGCCTCGTCCCAGGAGCAGCGAGAGCACCCGGCGCTGGTTCGCGACCCGCAACGAGGCCGCTGAACCGGGCGCGGTCCGCGTTTGCTCGTCTGGGTCGGGGGGCATGTGTGAACTGTGGGGCAACCCTCCGCTAGTCGTCAAGAGATGTGCGCTAGATGGTGTTTCGGCGTCGTTTCCGGAAAGTTATATTCAACTATTGACGACTACCGTGTGACCCAGCACACTCGGAGTTGCCGTACGGGCGTCTGGCTGTCCGCCTAGAGCCCTCACCCCCTCCAGGAGGAAACCCGTGTCAACACTCACTCGTCGCGTCGCCGTCACCGGTGTCGCAGCGCTCATCGGAGTCACCGCCCTCGCCGGGTGCGGAAGCTCGAACAACAACTCCAAGACAAGCGGTGGTTCGTCCTCGGGCGTCCAGGTCGGGGTCATCCTGCCGGACACCACGTCGTCGACCCGGTACGTGACCTACGACAAGCCGCTGCTCGCAGCGGCGTTCAAGACCGCCGGCATCAAGGCGGACATCCAGAACGCACAGAACGACAAGAGCAAGTTCGCGAGCATCGCGCAGAGCATGATCGGTGAGGGCGTCAAGGTCCTGATCATCGACTCGATCGATGCGGCCTCGGGTGCCGGTGTCGAGAAGTCGGCCTCGGACGCGGGCGTCAAGGTCATCGACTACGACCGGGTCAACCTCGGTGGTTCGGCCGGCTACTACGTCTCGTTCGACAACGAGCTCGTCGGCAGGCTGCAGGCGCAGACCATGGTCGACCAGCTCAAGGCCAAGGGAGTGAAGAAGCCGAACATCATCATGATGGACGGCGGTACCGACGTGGACAACAACGCGGTGCTGTTCAAGAAGGGCGCGCACGAGGTCCTCGACCCGCTGGTCGCGGCCGGCAAACTCGTGATCAGCCAGGAAGCTGTCGTCAAGGGTTGGAACGTCGCGAACGCAGCTCCTGCGTTCACCCAGGCCCTGACCGCCAACGGCGGCAAGGTTGACGGCGTCGTGGCTGCCAACGACGACATCGCGGGCGCTGTCATCGGTGTCCTGAAGAACTCCGGGCTGGCGGGCAAGGTCGTCATCACCGGTCAGGACTCCGGGGTCCCCGGTCTGCAGAACGTCATCACCGGCCTGCAGGGCATGACCATCTTCAAGGACGTCAAGCAGGAGGCCGACGCTGCCTCGAAGCTGGCGATCGCACTGACCAAGGGCACCGACGTCTCCAGCGCCGGGCTCACCCTGACCAAGTTCGACGACCCGAAGCTGCCGTCGCACAACATCCAGGCGCTTCTGCTGAAGCCCGCCGTGATCACCAAGGCCAACGTCAAGGACGTCGTCACTGCCGGCGCCCTCACGGTTGCCGCGATCTGCAAGGGCATCGAAGCACAGTGCACCGCGGCGGGTCTTTCCTGATCCACGCATTCGGGTAATCATGGCCGGGCGGCCCTCCTCACCGAGGAACGCCCGGCCATGAGCCCTGTCGGGGGCCGGTGTCCGTGCCTCGCCCCCATCGATCGACCCGGCATCACCCATCCACGCAGCTCACCAAGGAACCGGCGGTAGACCATGGCGGAACCAGTCCTCGAGATCCGGAATCTCAACAAGCGCTTCGGCCCGGTGCACGTGCTCCACGACGTGAACTTCAACGTCTACCCGGGCGAGGTCACCGCACTGGTCGGTGACAACGGTGCCGGCAAGTCGACGCTGGTCAAGTGCATCGCCGGGATCCACGGGATCGATTCCGGTGAGGTCCTCTTCGAGGGGAGGCCCGTCACGCTGAACGACCCGCGGGTCGCGACCGGCCTCGGCATCGAGTTCGTCTACCAGGACCTCGCGCTGGCCGACAACCTCGACATCACCCAGAACATGTTCCTCGGTCGCGAACTCCGCCGGTTCGGCTCGATCCTCGCCGACGGCGAGATGGAGCGCCAGGCGCGAGCGGCGCTCGCCGGGCTGTCCGTCAAGACCGTCTCCTCGGTGCGTCAGTCCGTGGCCAGCCTCTCGGGCGGTCAGCGGCAGACCGTCGCGATCGCGAAGGCCGTGCTGTGGAACAGCAAGGTCGTCTTCCTCGACGAGCCGACCGCCGCGCTCGGGGTGGCCCAGACCCGGCAGGTGCTGGACCTCGTACGCCGGCTGGCCGACCAGGGACGCGGCGTCGTCCTGATCTCGCACAACATGAACGACGTCATCGAGGTCTCCGACCGGGTGGTCGCGCTCTACCTGGGCCGGGTCGCGGCCGAGGTGATGACCAAGGACAGCAACACCACCCAGATCGTCGAGCTGATCACCGCCGGACGCAGCGGCGACATCGGCCTGAACCCGTCGACCGCCAACCAGAGCATCTGAGGCCTCCATGACACCCCACACGCCTGAGACCAACGTCGACGCCGGCCTGGTGCCTGCGAGCGACCGAGCCAGCGACTTCTCCCTCGACGTCGAGGAGATCTCGCTCGCGGGGGCGGCTCGCAACTGGGTGAACCGGTTGCGCACCGGAGACCCCGGAGCACTGCCGTCCGTCCTCGGTCTGGTGCTGCTCGGGATCATCTTCATGCAGGTCAGCAACCGGTTCCTGTCGAAGAACAACATCGGCAACATCCCCGGCCAGGGTGCCTACATCGCGGTGATCGCGATGGGACTGGTCTTCGTGCTCCTTCTCGGCGAGATCGACCTGTCGGCCGGTACTGCCGGCGGTACCTGCGCGGCGATCGCCGCGGTCGGGGTCTTCAACAAGCAGCTGCACGGCTCGCTGCCCAGCCTGCTCTTCTGGAGCCTGATCGTGGGGATGGCGTGCGCGATCGCCCTGGCGCTGTGGCTCCGGGCCTGGTCCGGCGCGGCCGTGGTCGCGCTCGGCGAGGTCCTGATCGCCACGAACATGACCCAGCACCTGATCCCCGCGATGATCGCCGCCGTCTGCATCGGTGCCGCGATCGGCGTGCTCAACGGCTACCTGGTGGCCAAGGTCGGCATCCCCAGCTTCGTGGTGACCCTCGCGCTGTTCCTCGCCTGGCAGGGAGTGCTGCAGTTCGCGCTCAACGGACAGCCGGTGAACACCTCGAACTACGACCTGTGGCACAAGCTGACCTACGGCAACCTGTCGGCCACCTGGAGCTGGGTGTTCGTCGCCGTCGTCGTCGGCGGCTACGTCGCCTACGGGGTGGTCGGGTCGCTCCAGGCGAAGAAGGCAGATCTCGCCCGGGAGTCGCTCAACCTGGTGCTGCTGCGCGGTGGCGCGCTCGCTGTGCTGGCCGTCGTGATCACCGCGCTGGCCAACACGAACCGGAACTTCACCGACCTCAAGATCATCGAGGGGATCCCGATCCCTGCGGTCATCGTGATCGTGCTGATGATCATCTGCACGCTGATGCTCTCGAAGACGACCTGGGGCAGGCATCTCTACGCCACCGGCGGGAACGCCGAGGCCGCGCGCCGCGCCGGTATCGACGTCGTCCACATCAAGGTGACGGCCTTCATCCTCTGCTCGGCGTTCGGTGCCCTCGGCGGTCTGATGCTCGCGTCCTCGCAGTCCTCGGCCTCGCTCGACCTCGGCTCCGGCAACGTGCTGCTGTTCTCGGTCGCTGCCGCGGTCATCGGCGGTACGTCGCTCTTCGGCGGGCGGGGCAAGCCGCGGGACGCGATCCTCGGTGCCCTGGTGATCGCGATCATCCCGAACGGCCTGGGCCTGCGGACCAGCATCGACCCGCAGTGGCAGCAGGTCATCACCGGCGTGGTGCTGCTCCTGGCCGCTGCGGTCGACGCCATCTCCCGCCAGCGGGCCGCCCGCTCCTGACTCAGCGGGGGATCGGGCGACCGTAGGTCGTCGTACGTTCGACGACCGGGCGGTCGATGCCGGTACCGATCTCGATGAGCTCGGCGACGGTCTTGGCCGACCCGTGCTCGGAGCCAGCCATCCGGGAGATGGTCTCCTCCATCAGGGTGCCGCCCAGGTCGTTGGCACCGGCGTTGAGCATCGCGCGGGTGCCGTCGGGGCCGAGCTTGACCCAGCTGGTCTGGATGTTGTCGATCCGGCCGTGCAGCAGGATCCGGGCCATCGCGTGCACGGCGAGGTTGTCGCGCAGGGTCGGGCCGGGACGGGCGACCCCGGCCAGGTAGATCGGTGCCGAGTGGTGCACGAACGGGAGCGGGACGAACTCCGTGAATCCCGGGATGCCCTGATCGAGGTTGTGCTGCTGCATGCCGGAGAGCACCTTCAGGTGCTGGACCCAGTGCCGCGGGTTGTCCACGTGGCCGTACATCATCGTGGAGCTCGACCGGATCCCGACCCTGTGCGCGGTGGAGACGATCTCGATCCAGGTCTTCGTCGGCAGCTTGCCCTTGGTCAGGATCCAGCGGACCTCGTCGTCGAGGATCTCTGCGGCGGTCCCGGGGATCGTGTCGAGGCCGGACTCCCGCGCCTTGATCAGGAAGTCCTCGAACGACAGCCCGGTCCGGCTGGAGCCGTTGACGATCTCCATCGGTGAGAACGCGTGCACGTGCATCCCGGGGACGCGCTTCTTCACCGCTGCGGCGATGTCGAAGTACGCCGTACCGGGCAGCTCGGGGTCGATACCGCCCTGCATGCAGACCTCGGAGGCGCCCAGCTTCCAGGCTTCCTCGGCCCGGTCCGCGACCTCGTCGAGGGACAGCGAGTAGGCGTCCTCATCGGTACGGCGCTGGGCGAAGGCGCAGAACCGGCAGCCGACGTAGCAGACGTTGGTGAAGTTGATGTTCCGGTTCACGACGTAGGTGACGTCGTCGCCGGAGACCTCCTTGCGGAGGTTGTCGGCGAGCCTGATGACCTGCTGCAGGAGGTCGCCCTCGGCCGTCATCAGGGTCAGGGCGTGCTCGTCGGAGAGGTTGCCGGGGTCTCGCTCCGCCGCTCGCAGAGCCGCGAGGCCCTGCGGATCGGCGACCGGCCCTGCGGGCCGAGCCGCGTCGTGCTCGGCGATGCCGGCCTTCAGCTCGTCCCAGTCGCCGTACACGTTGGCGAAGTCGCTGCGGCGGTCTGCTGAACGGCCTTCGGTGTCGACGGCGGTGTGCAGGTCGGTACGGCCGACGCTGGCGAAGCCTCCGTCGGGCTCCTGCCAGGGCATCCCGACCGGGTGGACGTTCTCCTTGACCAGACCGTCGTCGTCGGCCAGGGCGGCTACGTGGCCGGAGATGCGCGGATCGATCCAGGGCTCGCCGGCGCGGACGTACTCGGGGTGCGCGGTCAGCCGGGCCTTGAGGGTGAAGCCTGCTACGGCGGTGACCTCGCGCAGGCGGTCCAGCGAGGGCCAGGGGCGTTCGGGGTTCACGTGGTCCGGGGTCAGCGGGGAGACGCCGCCCCAGTCGTCGACGCCGGCACCCAGGAGTGCCTCGCACTCGGCCAGATCGACCAGGTTCGGGGGAGCCTGCAGCCGGACCTTCGGGCCGAGCAGGATCCGGGAGACCGCGATCGCGGCGACGTACTCCTCCAGGCCCAGGTCGTCGGTGTGCCGCATCGCGGTGTCCGGCTTGGCGCGGAAGTTCTGGATGATGACTTCCTGGATGTTGCCGTACTGACGGGCGATCCGGCGCAGCGCGAAGATCGACTCCGCACGCTCCTCCAGGTTCTCGCCGATACCGATCAGCAGTCCGGTGGTGAACGGGATCGAGAGCCGGCCCGCGTCCTCGAGCACCCGCAGCCGTACGTCGGGGTCCTTGTCGGGCGACCCGTAGTGGGCTTCGCCCTTGGTCTCGAAGATCCGGCGCGAGGTGGTCTCGAGCATCATCCCCATCGAGGGCGAGACCGGCTTGAGCCGGTTCATCTCCTCCCACGACATCACGCCGGGGTTCAGGTGCGGCAGCAGCCCGGTCTCTTCCAGCACCCGGATCGCCATCGCCCGGCAGTAGGCCAGCGTCGAGTCGTAGCCCTCCTCGTCGAGCCAGGCCTGCGCCTCGGGCCAGCGGTCCTCGGGGCGGTCGCCGAGGGTGAACAGCGCCTCGGTGCAGCCGAGCTCTGCCCCCTGGCGCGCGATCTCGAGGATCTCGTCGGGGGAGAGGAACATCCCGTGGCCCTTGCGCTGGAGCTGGCCGGGGGTCTCCACGAACGTGCAGTAGTGGCACTTGTCCCGGCACAGCTTCGTGATCGGGATGAACACCTTCGGGGAGTACGTGACCACGCCGGGTCGCCCGGCGTCCTCGAGCCCGCGGTCGCGGATCCGCGCCGCGACCGTGGTGAGGCGTTCGAGGTCCTCGCCGCGGGCGCTGAGGAGGGCAACGGCCTCACCCTGGTCGAGCGCAGCACTGCGCTCGGCGCGGGCGAGCGCGCGACGGATCTGCTGGGGCGTTGCGTTCATCGTGATCAGGCTATCCAGCGATCGGTTCCGGCGCGCAAAACTCTCATAGAGTGGTCAACGAGAATTGCCCTGGCCTATTCCCGGTCAGCCGACGATGCCCTTGAGCTCGGCGATCAGGGCGGCCGGGTCGGCGCCGACGGGCGTGACGTTCAGGCTGGTCACGCCGGTCTCGGCGAACGCGGCCACGCGCTCCTTGATGTACGACGCCGGGCCGACGAAGTTGGCCGCCTCGAGCCACTCGGTCGGAACCAGCGCCTCGGCTTCCTTCTTCTTGCCCGAGAGGTACAGCTCCTGGATCTCGGTCGCTTCCTTCTCGTAGCCGTAGGCGCAGGCGAGGTCGTTGTAGAAGTTCTTGCCCTTCGCGCCCATGCCGCCGATGTAGAGAGCGAAGAGCGGACGCGCGAAGTCGAGCAGCGCCTTGGTCTCGGGCCCCTCACCGATGGCGAGCATGCCGCCGGCGACGATGTTGAACCCGCCGAGGGACGGGTCCCGCTTCGCTTTGCCAGCCGCGATCGGGGCGCCCATCACCGAGTCGATCTTCTCCGGGTAGTAGAGGTGCGGCAGCAGGCCGTCGGCGATCTCGGCAGCGAGCTCGACGTTCTTCGGCCCGAGGGCGGCGATGTAGATCGGCACCTCGGACCGCTCGGGCCTGGTGAGCAGCTTCAGCGCCTTGCCCATCCCGGTGATCGCGCCCTGCTCCTTGGTCAGCGGCAGCTTGTAGAAGCCGTCGGACGTCAGGGGCTCGCGGCGCATGCCGGAGCGGACGATCTCGACGATCTCGCGGGTGCGGGCCAGCGGCTTCTCGTACGGCACGCCGTGGAAGCCCTCGATGACCTGCGGGCCGGAGGCGCCGAGGCCGAGGATCGCGCGTCCACCGGAGACGTTGTCCAGGCCGGCCGCGGTCTGCAGCAGTGCGCCGGGGGTCCGCGAGTAGATGTTCATGATCCCCGATCCGATCTCGACGGTCTCGGTCTTCGCGGCCAGGTAGCCCATCAGGGTGGGGGAGTCGAAGCCGTAGGCCTCAGCCACCCAGACGGTGTCCAGCCCGGCCTTCTCCCAGGCGGTGACCTGGTCGGCGGCGCTGCGGGGGTTTCCGTCGTACATGAGCATGGTCGAGATCTTCATCGGATGCCTTCGTGTTCGGGGTCGGCGAGGGCCCTTGCGGACTACCGTGACAGTAATACTGTCACGGTCATGGCGCCACCTCCGGGCGGTGTGACCTGGACCGCGCCTCAGGCCTGCGTGGTGACGTCGCGGGGCAGCGGCATCGGGCTGATCCCGCTGAGCCGCTTCTGGAACCGGACGTGCTCGCCGTACGACGCCAGCAACCGCCACAGCGCCTCGTGGGCCGCCCAGGGCAGCGGCTCCTCGCCGGTGATCCACGTCGGCCCGAAGCCGATCCAGACCGGGGTCCAGTCGGCCGCGACGTCCCAGTCCCCGTGATGGCTCTCGACCAGCCGACGCCTGATCTGGAACTCCTGGCGCGGCCCGTCCTCGCAGATCGGCGCGGTCCTGACCGGCCAGGCCCGCATGTCCAGCGCCATCAGCGCGAGCTCGAGGTCGGGCAGCGCTCGCGGCGCGACCAGCACGGTCGCGACGTTCTCATGAGGGGCGCGTCTCACGCGGGCACGCTAACCCGGGATCGGCGCAGCGTCCAGAGAACCTCAGGAGTGCCAGGAGGCCCAGAGGTCGGCGTAGGAGCCGCCGGCGTCGACGAGCTCCTGGTGGGAGCCGAACTCGGTGATCCTGCCGTCCTCGACGACCGCGACCCGGTCGGCGTCGTGCGCCGAGAACAACCGGTGCGCGATCGCGATCACGGTGCGGCCCTCCAGGACAGCTGCCAGTGACCGCTCGAGGTGCCGGGCCGCGCGCGGGTCGATCAGCGAGGTGGCCTCGTCGAGGACCAGGGTGTGCGGGTCCGCGAGCACCAGCCGGGCGAGCGCGATCTGCTGGGCCCGGGCGGGCGACAGCTCGATGCCTCCCGAGCCGACCAGGGTCATCAGGCCGTCCGGGAGCGCTCGCACCCAGTCAGCGGCGTCCACCGAGACCAGGGCGTCGTACAGCTGCTCGTCGGTGCCGTGCGCGTCCAGTGCCAGGGCGAGGTTGTCGCGCAGCGATCCCACGAACATGTGGTGCTCCTGGGTGACCAGGGCGACGTGCCCGCGCAGGTCACCGAGCGGGAGCTCGGTCAGGCCGACGGTGCCGACGGTGACCGACCCGGTGCGCGGCGGATGGATGCCGGCGAGCAGCCGACCCAGGGTCGACTTGCCTGCCCCTGACGGTCCGACCATCGCGATCCGCTCGCCGATCCCGATCGACAGGTCCACGCCGTGCAGGACGTCGCGACCCTCGACGTAGCTGAACCGGACGTCGGGTCGCGTCGATCTTCTCGTCGACCGGGACCCGGCCGGTGGCGACGCGGTCCTCGGGAACCTGGGCCACCCCGAGCAGCCGGGCCAGCGACGCGCCACCGACCTGCAGCTCGTCGAGGATCGAGATCACCCGGTCGACCGGGTCGATCAGCGCCTGCACGTACAGCGTCGCGGCGGTGACGTCGCCGAGGCTGGCATGCCCGTGCAGGTACATCCAGCCGCCGAGCAGCAGCGTCGCAACCGTCGGGATCAGGTAGGCGGTCTCGACGCTGGGGAAGAACCGGGTGCGCAGCGAGAGCGTGTACTTCTCGGCACGGTAGGACTCGGCGATGTCGGCGTCGACCCGGTCGATCCGCAGCTGCTGCAGGCCGAGGGCCTCCACGGTCCTGGCCCCTTCGACCGTCTCGGTGAGCGAGGAGTTGATCGTCGAGTAGGTCCGGCCCTCCCAGAGGTACCCGTCCTTCGCGCGTGCCAGGTACCAGCGCAGCGCGACCACCAGCGGCGGCACCCCGAGCAGGCACGGCAGCAGCACCCACCAGCCGACGAGGACGGCGGCGAGCAAGGTCGTGACCGCGGTGACCACGGCGATCACCCACTCCGGGATCGCCCAGCGCACCGAGTACCCGAGCTGCTCGACGTCCCGGGACGTCCTGGTCAGCAGGTCGCCGCTGCCGGCGTTCTCCACGACGCCGATCGGCAGGTCGAGGGCGTTGTCGACGAAGTCCTCACGGAGCTCGGCCAGGACCAGCTCGCCGAAGACCTGCGAGCGGAGCCGGGCGAACCGGGTCAGCACGGTCTGGGCGAGCAGGAACCCGGCGAGCACGATCGCCACCCGGTCGACGTGGCCGGTGGTGGTTCCGTCGTGAACAGCCTGGACGAGCCCACCCAGGAGGCGGGGAGCAGCGAGCCCGGCGACGGCCGCGAGCACGTGCAGGCCCAGGGCGAACAGGACCGGGCGCGGGTGCCGGCGGAACAGGTCGCGCAGGTACCGGCGTACGGCGGGCTGGTCGGCGACCGGCAGTGCTTGGTTGCGACTGTCACTCATCGCGCCACCCCCGCGTCCTCGACCTCGGCACGCGTCACCACGGCCCTGTACGCCGGGCAGTGGGCCAGCAGGTCCGCGTGCGTCCCGACGGCCCGGACGACGCCGTCGTCCAGGAAGGCGACCACGTCCGCGCAAGCGAGCATCAACGGGCTCGAGGTCGTGATCACCGTGGTCCGGCCGCGCCGCATCTCGACCAGCCGGTCCGCGATCCGTGCCTCGGTGTGCGCGTCGACCGCCGAGGTCGGCTCGACGAGCAGCAGCACCTCGGGCTCGAGCGCGAGCGCCCTGGCCAGGACCAGCCGCTGGCGTTGGCCGCCGGAGAACGAACGGCCCTTCTCGGCCACCTCGCTGTCCAGCCCTTCGGGGAGAGCGTTGAGCACGTCAGCCGCAGCAGCCGCGTGCAGGGCGCGGCTGAGGACGTCGGCGATGTCGGCGGTACCGCGACGGACCCCGGCGAGCTGGTCGCCCAGATGGCCGGCGAACAGCAGCGCGTTGGTGTCCGAGACGACGATGCGCTCGCGGACCAGGGCGCGGGGCAGCATCGAGAGCCGCACGCCTCCCCAGAGCACGTCGCCCTCGATGAACCGGCCGAGCCGGTCGACGACGAGAGCCGCGTCGGCGGGCGGCTCGGAGACGAGCGCGGTCAACCGTCCGGGCTCGACGACCAGGGTGCTGGTCAGGTCGATCAGCTCGCTGTCGAGGGGCGGCGCGGTGATCGCCGAGGCGCCGGCGGCGTCGTCGATCTCCGGCTCGAGCGCGAGCACCTTGACGATCCGACGTGCGGCGACGTACGCCCGGATCCACTTGTTCGCGGCCTCGGTCGCCGTCCGCAGCGGGAGCACCAGGAACGCGGCGTACCCGTAGAACGCCACCAGCTCGCCCGGGGTGATCTTGTCCTGGACGGCGAACCGGGCGCCGAGCCAGACCACGACGACCACGAAGACACCGGGCAGGAAGACCTGCAGCGCGTCGAGGACCGACTGCAGCTTCGCGACCTCGACGCCGGCCTGGCGCACGCGCTGCGACTCGACCCGGTAGCGCTCGCTGAACACCCGCTCGCCGCCGATCCCGCGCAGCACCCGCAGGCCGCTGACGATGTCGGTGGAGATGTTCGCGAGACCACCCATCATGTCGCGCTGCTTGAGGTTGCGGTCCTGGAGCGGGCTGAGGATCGGGCCGAGCAGGAGCAGCAGCACCGGTACGCCGAGCAGCACCGCCAGCCCCAGCGTGGTCGAGGTCTGGAGCAGGATCACCGCGACCACGATGAACGAGACCAGGGCGCCCATCGCCCGGGCGAGCACGTCCATCGCGTTGCCGATGTGGGAGAGGTCGTTGGTGCCGATCGCGACCACCTCGCCGGTGGCGACCCGCTTGGCCAGGGTGGCCCCGAGGTGGGTGGCCTGCCGGCTGACCAGCTGCACGACGCGGTAGGCCGCTGTCAGCCAGTTCGTCACCGCGAACCGGTGCCGCATGATCCCGGTCGTCGACTGCAGGATGCCGACCGCGAACAGGATCCCGGCCCATTTCCACAGCTCGCTGGTGCTGCGACCGGTGATGCCGGTGTCGATGGCCTTGCCGATGATCGCCGGGACCACGGCCGAGCAGGTCATCCAGACGACGCCGAAGAACATCCCGGCAGCGATGGTCTGCCACTGGCCGCGCAGCATCCAACCCAGGAAGCGCCACGGGGTACGCGCGTCCGCCACACCGGGTTCGTCGAGAGGGAGCCTGCGCACCATCCCTACGTTACGAAACCGGGTGTCTCACGTCGAACGGTTAATGCGCCAGGTCCGTCACGACCTCGGCCCCCGGCAGCTCGCCGAGCACCCTGCCCGGCAGGATCAGCTTCGATCCGCGGATGCCCGAGCCGATCAGCACCAGGTCGGTCTCGACCACGCGGCTGTCGACGAGCAACCGCCACCCCTCCGGGACGCCGATCGGGGTGATGCCGCCGTGCTCCATCCCGGTCTCGGTCACGGCACGGTCGTGGTCGAGGAACGAGCACTTGCGCACGTCGAGCAGGCGCTTGACCCGGTTGTTGACGTCGGCCCGGGTGTCCCCGCGGACGACGCACGCCGCGATCCGCTCGACCCCCTCGCGCTTGCCGGCGATGACCACGCAGTTCGCGCCGGCATCGAGCGGGACGCCGTACACGTCGACGGTCGCTGCGGTCTCCGAGTGCGAGGCATCGATCGGGACCACGCCCACCTCCGCGGCGAACTCCCAGCCGCGCAGCAGCGTTGCGACCGCGGCCGCGACGAGGTCGAGACGGTCCAGAACAGGGACGGTGGTCAGCTGGCCGAGGGTGTGGGTGGCGGAGGACATGCCATGCACCGTAAACGGCGGGTTGGGTTGCCCGACACCCGCAGTCCACCCGCTACGACCACGCTGGGCGCATGGCTTCCCGTTCCTTCGGCACCGGCCAGCCCCGGGTGATCGCCCACCGCGGCGCCAGCGGTCACCGGCCCGAGCACACCCTGGCTGCCTACGAGCTCGCCTTCCGGCTCGGCGCCGACTCCGTCGAGACCGACGTGCTCGCCACCAAGGACGGTGTCCTGGTGTGCCGGCACGACATGGAGCTGTCCAGGACGACCGACGTCGCAACGAACCCCGAGTTCGAGCACCTCCGCCGGACCCTCGAGGTCGACGGGGTCCTGGAGACCGGCTGGTTCGTGCACGACTTCACCTTCGAGGATCTCCGGGAGCTCACGATCAAGGAGCGCTGGCCGCGCAAGCGCGCCGGGAGTGCGTCGTACGACGGGCGGTGGGGCATCCCGACGCTGGCCGAGGTCATCGACCTCCGTGACCGAGAGACCGCGCGGATCGGTTCGCGGCTCGGGGTCCACGTCGAGCTCAAGTCGCCGGCGCACCTGCGCGACCAGGGGCTGTGGCTCCCCGAGCTCGTGGCTGACCAGCAGGGCCTGCTGGCGCGCCAGGACCTGACCTGGCTCAGCTTCGACCGCGAAGCACTGGTCGATCTCGGGGCTACCCGTTCGGTCCGGCTCTTCGACGAGACGCCGTCGTCGAAGGACCTGACCCGGGCCACCGAGTACGCCGGTGCGGTCGGCGTACGGCGCAAGGCGGTGCTGCCGCGGGACGCCGACGGTGCTGTCGGGGCGTCCTCGTTGCTGGTCGAGAAGGCGCACAAGCGCGATCTCGACGTCCTGGTGTGGACGCACCGGGCCGAGAACCAGCACCTGCCGACGAACCTGCGGATCGGTGAGGTCCCGCACGCCCACGGTGATGCTGCCGGCGAGGCAGCGCTGCTGTTCGCCGCCGGCATCGACGGCCTGATCACGGACTTCCCGGAGATCGCGGTCGCTGCGCGCCGGCGGCAGCCGGATCTTCCGGTCGCGCGGTAAGCGGTCAGACCAGCTTCCAACCGCGCCGGATCCGGAGCCGTACGTCGGCGAGCTGGACCCGGATCGGCAGGTTGCGGGCCCACCGGGGCGTCAGCCGGGTCACGAGCCGCAGGACCGCGACGGCGCGGTCGAACCGGTACTGGTCCGTCGTGCCCCACGGAAGCTGCATCGCCGTCCGGACCTCCGGCGGCAGCATCCCGATCGTGAAGAACCGGTTCACCGAGGCGTTGCCCCACTGCAGCGGACGCGGCAGCATCCGCAGGCTCACCACACCCATCAGGTGCTCGCGCACGGGTGGGTCGTAGGAGACGTTCGCGAGTCCGGCCAGCCAGTACTCCTCGAAGGCGGCGCGATCGGCGGGCCAGGCCTCGCGGGGGACCTGCAACGAGGTACCGAGCCGGTGGCAGTACTCGTAGAGCGCGTCGGCGTCGGCGTCCTCGAGCGGTCCGAGGAAGAGCGTCCGGGCGTCGCGGAACCCGACGTACAAACAGGCAGCGACCCAGAGCTGGAGGACCGGGTCGAACGCGTTGTAGGAGACCGGGCTGTCGGGCCCCGAGTGCACCGGGACGTGCGAGCGGTTCACGGCCTGCCGGTACGCCGTCCGGTCGGCCTCGGTGCCGAACAGCGCGACGACCAGGTAGCTGATCGTGGTGCGCAGCCGCTTCCACGGGTGCAGCATCACGTTGCCGCTGTCGACGGTGCTCTCCACGACCCCGTACCCGACGCCGGGGTTGCCGAGCTGCATGATCGCGTTGGCGGCGGCGCCCAGCATCCCGGCGGAGCCGGCCATGTGGTCGCCGATGTCGAACCGGTCCCGACCACCGTCTTGCTCGACCATCGAGACGTCAGCCGGCGTACAGGGCGTCGATCTCGGCGGCGTAGTTGCTGTGCACCACGCGTCGCTTGAGCTTCAGGGTCGGGGTGAGCTCGGCGGACTCGGCCGACCACTCGACCGGCAGCAGCGTCCACTTCTTGACCTGCTCGGGCCGGGAGAGCCGCTCGTTGGCCTTCTCGACCGCCTGCGCGACGATGCCGAGGATGGCGGGGTTCTGCGCGAGCTCAGCGAGGGAGGCTTCGTCGATCCCGAGCTTGCCGGCGATGATCGGCGCCACGTCCGGGTCCAGCGTGAGGATCGCGACGACGTACGGCTTGCCCTCGCCGTAGGCGAGCGCGTGCCCGACCAGCGGGCTCTCCTTGAGGTAGTTCTCGATGTTCGAGGGCGAGATGTTCTTGCCCTGCGAGGTGATGATCAGCTCCTTCTTGCGGTCCACGATCTTCAGGAAGCCGTCCGCGTCGAGGGTGCCGATATCGCCGGTGTGCACCCAGCCCTCGGCGTCGAGGAGCTCGGCGGTCGCTTCCGGGTTCTCGAAGTAGCTCTCGATCGCGACCGGGCCGCGCGCCAGCACCTCGCCGTCCTCGGCCAGCCGGACCTCGATGCCGGGCTGGGCCCGACCGACGGTGCCGAGCCGGAACGAGCCGGGTCCGCAGGCCGTCACGGCGCCACTGGTCTCGCTCATCCCGTAGATGTCGTAGATCGAGAAGCCGAGCCCCGCGAAGAACTTGGCGGTCTCCAGCGGCATCGGGGCCGAGGCGCTCCCCGCCCAGTCGACCCGGTCGAGGCCGAGCATCGCCTTCATCGGCGTCAGGACGGCGGCATCCATGGCGTCGAACCGCGCCTGCAGCTCGGGGCTGGTGGTGTTGCCGTACTCCAGCGAGGTGACGTACTCCAGGCCGGTGGCCATCGCGGTGGCGACCGCCTCCTTCTTGGCCTCGTCGGTCTCCATCGCGAGCAGGCCGTTGATGCCGGTCTGGATCTTCTCCCAGACCCGTGGAACGCCGAAGAAACGCGTCGGGCGGACCTGGCCCAGGGCGGCGACCAGCAGCTTCGGGTCGGCGATCAGGTAGAGGTGGGCCCCGTTGATCTGTGGCAGGTAGATGCCGAGCATCCGCTCCGCGACGTGCGCGTACGGGAGGTAGGACAGCGCGATGTGCTCGCCGGGGGTCTTGGTGGTCCTGTCGGTGCTGGCAACCTCGAACATGATGTTGCGGTGGGTCAGCACCACGGCCTTCGGGTTGCCGGTCGTGCCCGAGGTGTAGACGAACGTGATCGGGTCCTCGGGCCTGATCGCCTGCCAGCGCTGCTCCACCTCGGCGGCCAGGCGCGACTGCGCTGCTCGGCCGCGCTCGACGAACTCGGTCCAGGTGAGTGCGTCGTCGACGTGCGTGTCCTCGTCCATCACCACGACGGCAAGCGGCTTGATCTCGGTCAGCGCCTGCTGCCAGCGGGCCACGTGGTCGGCGTTCTCCAGGAAGACCACCGACGGTGCCGAGTGCCCGGCGACGTAGGAGACCTGGGTGGGGGAGAGGGTGTTGTAGATCGACACCGCGATCGCACCGGCGTGCATCGCGGCGATGTCGGCGAGGACGTGCTCGGTCCGGTTGGTCGCCATGATCGCGACCCGGTCGCCGGGCTGGACGCCGAGGTCGACCAGCGCAGCGGCCAGGGTGAGACCGTTTGCCCGGAGCTCGTTCCAGGTCGTCGTACGCCAGTCCGTGCTGCCGGCCTCGATCCCGATCTTGTCCGAGTACGCCGGGTTGTCACCCTGCGCGAGCGTGGTCTCGGCGAACGCGCTGGCAATGGTGCGCCCCGCGATCTCGGAGTCGATCTCGGCGCGTTCGGCGAGGACGTCGGTCATGGGTTCTCCTACTTCGGTGGTTGAGGAGGTTGCGCAGCAACCGTCTCGAAACCTGGTGAGACGAACGGGCTGGATCAGTAGCTCTTGGGCAAGCCGAGCATCGACGTACCGATGTGCGCAAGGACCAGCTGCTCGGAGACCGGGATGTTCTTGCCGATCCGGGCGTCGCGGAACATCCGTTCGATCGGGTACTCCTTCGAGTACGCCATCCCGCCGAGGGTCTGGAAGGCCTGGTCGGCGGCCTCCCACGCGACCTGGGCACCGGTGAGCTTGGCGACATTGGCCTCGTTGCCGCACATCAGGCCGTTGTCGAAGAGCCAGGCCGCCTTGTAGGTCATCAGCCGGGCGAGCTCGGTCTTGGCCTTGATCTGGGCCAGCGGGAACTGGATCGACTGGTTCGACCCGATGGGGCGGCCGAAGACCACGCGCTCGCGGGCGTAGTCGGCGGCCACCTTCAGCGCGGCGTCGGCCCCGCCCACGCCGCCGGCGGCGGCCAGGACTCGCTCGGGGTTCAGCACGTCCCACAGCACCCGGAAGCCCTCGTCGACCTCGCCGAGCACCCGGTGGGCCGGCACCCGCACGTCGTCGAGGAAGACCTGGCTGGACGCCAGGATGTTGGTGCCCATCTTCGGGAT
>JAOPXD010000170.1 GCA_025965315.1 Marmoricola sp. | reverse complement strand
CACTGCTGCGTGTGCGGTGGTCACCGTGTTGGGACTGCTGTTCCACGGCGCGTTCGGCGCACTCAGTCTGCTGTGGCTCGCCGCACTCATCGGCGACCTGGTCTACGTGCTGGACGTGCGGCCGAAGCTGCGCGAGGTGCAGCGCGGTTCCCGCTGGTAGTCCGGCCGGACGGTGGCCGAAGCCGGTCGACCGACGCGTGCTGTCCGACGCACTGCGAGTGGACAAAGAACTGCGTCCGGCCTGGGTAGGCCGGGCGCAGTGTTGTCCTGGTAGTCGCGCTAGCCGACGTGGGCTGCTGACTTCGCGTCAGTGGGCGAGCGTCTCGCCCTTGGCGGCAGCTTCGGCCTCTGCGGCCAGCCGCTTGGTCTCCCGGCCGAAGGAGATACGAATCTCCGTCTCGGCGTCGCCGCGGCCCACCCAGTTGGCGCCTTCGACGCTCTTGCCCGGCTCCAGGTCCTTGTAGACCTCGAAGAAGTGCTGGATCTCGAGCCGGTCGAACTCGGGCACGTGGTGGATGTCGCGCAGGTGTTCCAGGCGGGGATCGTTGGCCGGGACGCAGAGCAACTTGTCATCGCCGCCCTTCTCATCCGTCATCCGGAACATGCCGATCGCGCGGCACTTGATCAGGCAGCCCGGGAAGGTCGGCGCCTGCAGGATCACGAGCGCGTCCAGCGGGTCGCCGTCCAGGCCGAGGGTGTTCTCGATGTAGCCGTAGTCCTCGGGGTACGCCGTCGAGGTGAACAGCATCCGGTCGAGCCGGATGCGACCGGTCTCGTGGTCGACCTCGTACTTGTTCCGTGAGCCCTTGGGGATCTCCACGAGTACGTCGAATTCCACAGCGTTTCCTTCCGCGTGCAAGCTTTGGGTCAGATGAGGGGCCCGCGGGCGCCAGGGTGTTGACCGGCGCGACAGCGAACCCGGTTAGTCTCCCGCACAATGCCCGTGAACGACGAACCGGAGGGACGAAATATGGCGCTGCGTGAGCAACGCCACGCCGACCGTCCGTCCGGCCGTTCCCGAGGTCGCTCCGGACTGGTCTCGTGGTTGCCGGAGCTGGTGATCGCGGTGGTGCTCCTGGTGGCCGCGGCCAACGCCCAGTTCGACCTCGGTCACCGCTGGTTCGGGCTGACCACCAACCTCGCTCCCGGGGTCAACGACGGTCCGGCGAGGGTCGTCGCCGGTGTCGATCTCCCGGTGGGACCGGTGGCGCCGGCGATCGCGCGCCCGGCTGCCGGGGTCGCGGTCGACCCTGCCGCCGTACGGGCTGCGCTGGCGCCGTACGTCGGGGACCCGCGACTGGGCAAGCACCTCGAGATCCGGGTCAGCGACCTCAGCACCGGTGCGGTCGTCTACCGGCACGGCACCGGCACGGTGACGCCGGCCTCGACGATGAAGCTGCTCACCACCACGGCGGCGCTCCAGACCCTGGGGCCGATGTCCCGCTTCACGACCACGGTGGTCGGTGCCGGCAACCGGATCGTCCTGGTCGGCGGCGGAGACCCGTTCCTGATGATCAGCAAGGCCGCAGCGAAGCGGCAGTACCCGGCCCGTGCCGACCTGGCGACCCTGGCCGCCAGGACTGCGGCGAGCCTCCGCACCAAGGGGATCAGGACCGTGCACCTGGCCTACGACGCCAGCCTCTTCACCGGGCCTGCGGTGAACCCGCACTGGCCGGCGACGTACCTGAGCGAGGACGTCGTACCGCCGATCACTGCGCTCTGGGCCAACGAGGGCCGCGACGCGCACGGCGGCTACGTGGCCGACCCGGCGCAGGCCGCAGGGGACGATTTCGCGGCCGCGCTGCGCACGGCCGGGATCGCTGTCCGGGGCGCACCCGTCCCGGAGAAGGCGCCCGCGGCCGATCCCCGCCTCGCCGCGGTCGAGAGCTCGCCGGTGGGCGAGATCGTCCAGCAGACGCTGGCGCTGAGCGACAACAACGCCGCCGAGGTGCTGGCCCGGCACGTGGGTGCGGCCGTCGACCACGACCCGTCGTTCGTCGGCGGGACGGCTGCGGTGCAGAAGGTGCTTGCCCGGCTCGGGGTGCACACCGCCGGTGCCCACCAGTACGACGGCAGCGGCCTGTCCCGCGACGACCGGCTCGACCCGCTGACCCTGCTCGACGTCCTCGGGGTCGTGACCTCGTCCGCCCACCCGCAGCTGCGCGAGGTGATCACCGGGCTCCCGGTGGCGGGGTTCACCGGGTCGTTGCAGTACCGCTTCGACTCCGGGCCGCCGCAGGCGCGCGGCCGGGTCCGGGCGAAGACCGGGACCCTGACCGGGGTGCACGCCCTGGCCGGGCTCGCCACCGCCCCGGACGGCAGCCAGATGCTGTTCGTGATGGTCGCCGACCGCGTCGGAGGGGCGGACGACTTCATCGCCCAGCACGACCTCGACCTGATGGCGGGCGCACTGGGTGCGTGCGGCTGCGCACGTGCCTCGTAGGGTCTTGTCATGGCTGGACTAGGCGCGACCCCCGTGACCGTGGCGAGATCCCCGATGATCGACTGGGATCTCGCCGTCCGCGTGGGGTCGCGGATCGCCGGCGACGGACCGACGGTGAGCCGTGCCGAGGCCGGTGAAGCCGTTGCCGAGCTGCGCGCCGGCGCCGAGACCTCGACACCGCTGGTCCGCGAGTTCACCGGCCTGGTGACCGAGGCGCGCACGGCGCCGGTGCTGGTCGTCGACAGGGCGGGCTGGATCCAGGCGAACGCCGACGGGTTCGCGACCGTGATCGCCCCGATCGTGGACAAGCTCCAGGAGAAGAAGGGCGCGCCCTCCGGCCTGGCCGAGGCGATCGGCTCCCGGATCACCGGCGCCGAGCTCGGGCTGATGCTCGGCTTCCTGGGCAGCAAGGTCCTCGGCCAGTTCGATCCCTTCCACCAGGCACCCGGGGCAGCCGGCCGGCTGCTGCTGGTGGCGCCGAACATCGTGCACGTCGAGCGCGAGCTCGAGGTGGACCCGCACGACTTCCGGCTGTGGGTGTGCCTGCACGAGGAGACCCACCGGGTCCAGTTCACCGCGGTGCCGTGGATGCGCAACCACCTCCAGGACCTGATGAGCCAGATCGTCGGCGAGGTCAGCACCGATCCGGCCGCGATCCTCACCGACGGGCTCTCCCGGGTCGGCGACCTCATCTCCGGCAAGACCGACGGCAGCCTGATGGACCTGTTCTCGACGCCCGCGCAGAAGGAGGTCATCGACCGGGTCACCGGGGTGATGAGCCTGCTCGAGGGCCATGCCGACGTCGTGATGGACGACGTCGGCCCCGAGGTGATTCCCAGCGTCGCGCAGATCCGGACCCGGTTCACCGAGCGGCGCAAGGGCATCGGCACCCTGGACAAGCTGCTGCGCCGGCTGCTCGGCCTGGACCAGAAGATGGCCCAGTACCGGGACGGGGCGCTGTTCGTCCGGGCGACGATCGACGCGGTCGGGATGGAGGGCTTCAACGCCGTCTGGGCCGAGGCGGCCAACCTGCCGAGCAAGTCCGAGATCCACGACCCCGACGCGTGGTTGAAGCGCGTCCACGGTTGAGGGGCTCGTCGACATGACCCTCGACCCGGCGGTGGCGGCGACCAGGCTGGCGGTACGGCGTTCGCTGGGTCCGTCGGGTCGGGTCATGGTCGCCTGCTCGGGCGGAGCCGACTCGCTCGCCCTGCTCGCGGCGACGGTCTTCGAGGCGAAGCGCGACGGTGTTGCGGTGATCGGGGCGACGATCGACCACGGTCTCCAGGCCGGGTCGGCCGCGCACGCCGATGCGGTCGTGGTGCAGATGGCCTCGCTCGGTGTCCACGAGACCGCGACCATCCGGGTGACCGTCGATCCCGGTCCGGCCGGGATCGAGGCCGGGGCCCGGGAGGCTCGGTACGTCGCGCTGGGACAGCTCGCCGAGCACTTCCGGGTCGACCTGGTGCTGCTCGGGCACACCCTCGACGACCAGGCCGAGACCGTCCTGCTCGGGCTCGCCCGCGGTTCCGGCGGCCGTTCGCTGCAGGGCATGCGGGCCGGCTTCGTGCTCGACGACGTCGCCTTCGCCCGTCCGATGCTGGCGCTCTCGCGTCGGCAGACCGAGGCGGCCTGCCGCGCGGAGGGCATCGTCTGGTGGGACGACCCGCAGAACGCCGACGCCGGGTTCGCCCGCGCCCGGGTCCGGCACACGGTACTGCCGCTGCTCGAGAGCGAGCTCGGCCCGGGGATCGCGGAGGCGCTCGCACGGACCGGCGAGCAGCTGGGCGAGGACATGGACGTGCTCGAGGCGCTGGCGGACGCGGCGTACGAGCGGATGCGGATCGACGGCGGGCTGGACGCGACCGAGATCGGCCGGCTCGCGCCGGCTCTCGCCAGCCGGGTGGTCCGGCGGGCGGCCCTGGCGGCCGGGGCGATCACCTCGGAGCTGACCCGGGCGCACGTGCTCGCCGTGCTCGCCGTGGTCGGCAGGACCGGCAAGGAGATCCAGCTCCCGGGGCACGTCACGGCGTACCCGGTCGGTGGTTCGCTGCTGTTCCGGACGGACGAACCCTTGCGCCCCTGACGGCCGCGCTGCTAGTTCTGGCAGATGGACTACCTCGAACTGCGCGTCCACGGCGTTCACGGGACGTCGCCCGCCTCGATGCTCGGGATCACCGACGACGAGGTCGGACAGGTCGCCGGCGACGGTCTCACCGGTTTCTACCGGGCCAGGGAGGGTGTCGCGCTTCCGCTGCGGACCCTGCGGACCGTGGACGGATCGGCGGACCGGGTCAGCGTCGAGGCGCACTCCTGGGGATCGCTGACCTCGGGGGTGAAGGGGGCCGTCGGCTGGCTCAAGCGGGTGGGTTGGCTGCTGCTGCTGCCGTTCGCACTGGCGAACCTGGCTTACTGGGCTCGGTTGGAGGTCGGCAAGGACAGCGCGCGGGCGCGCTGGGGCGCTCGCGCCGTCAGGCTGTCCGGGCTCGTGCTGACCGTCTTCATGGTGCTCACGCCGTGCGTGGTGTTCATCGACATGGTCGGCTGGCAGTGCTTCCGCGCAGGAGTACCGCGCTGCTCGCACCTTCCCGGTCAGCTCGACTTCCTCGCTGACCGGACACCGACCGAGCGGCTGCTGCTGACCAGTCTCGTCCCGATGCTCGTGGTCTGCCTGCTGTGGCTGCTCTCCCGCCAGACGGTGAGCAGCTACGAGGCCGTGACCGGTTCGGACCCGGTGGACCGGGCGTCGGGCCCGACCGATCGATCCCTCCCGGTCTTCGCCCGGCCCTCGATGTGGTCCGCGGTCGAACGCACCCAGCGGCTCCAGGCGCTGCACGTCGCGGCTGCGGTCGCGGCGATCACCCTGTTCGTGGGCGCGCACGTGCGGCACAACCGGCTCGCCGGCATGACTCCGATGCTCGAGTCCTCAGCGATCCTGCTCTGCATCGTGCTGGCATCCGTGGTTCTGGCTGCGTGCGTGCTGATGGTCTGCGTCTTCCACGCCAGCGACCTCGAGCACACGGCCTCGGCCGGGATGTCCCGGCTGGGCGGCTGGCTGGGCAACTCGCTCGGCGCGGCCCGGGGTCTGGCGTTCACCGCCCTGGCACTCTTCGCCGTCCAGTCGTTGGCGCTGCTGCGCTACCGGTCGCCGCTCGACGAGACCACCGACTACCACGGCCACAACGTCTGGTTCATCGCGCTGTTCGTCCTCCTCACCGTCCTGCACCTGAGCGTCTTCACCGGAGAACGGATGTCGGGTCGGGCGCTGGCGTGCGTGGTCGCCGCATCCGTGCTCGTCGGTGGCGGGTTCGCCCTGCTGGCCCACCTGCAGGGCTGGCACCAGCGGGCGGTGCTGACCGGGACCGGGGTCCTGGTCATCGGGGGCCTGGTGCTGCTCCAGCTGTGGCACTACCGGTGGAGCGGAGCCAGGCCCGGGGCAGCCTGGCACGGTGCCGGGGCGTCGGTCCTGCTCGCTGCCGCGGCCTGGGTGGGCCTGCTCTTCACCGCGAGCGCGGTGATCGCCTCGGCGAACTACCTCAACGGCCCGGACCGTTCGGTCGCGGACCTGGTGACGCACGTGAACCTCCGGTCGGACCCGGTCGTCAAGGAGTACCGGGCATCGGGGGACGTGACGATCAGCAAGGCCGTCTACCGGCTGAGCGGGAACCGGCTGACGGTCTTCCGGGGCACGGTCACGGCGGGACGCTTCACCAAGGAGATCTTCGGTTCCGACGTCGCCCACCGGGTCGGCGTGACCCGGCTCAGCTCGAGGACCACGCTGATCGTGCCTGGCGGACAGGTCGCCATCGAGCAGAGCTGTCAGGTGCAGGGCGCGACGGTCCCGAGCCGGTGCGGTCCGGACTCCGCGACGTACGAGGAGGCCGACCAGCTCGACCTGGGGCAGCTCGACGTGACGCTCGCGGATCCTTCCGGCCGGGTGACCCTGGCACCGCAGAGCACGATCGAGACGGCGATCGTGGTGCCGCAGGTCCTGGTCTGGACCCCGCTGGGCCAGTTCGCCTGGCTGATCGCCGTCGCCCTCGCCCTCGCGATCGCCAGCGGCGTGTACGCCCGGGGCGCCGGCAGCAGCATCAGACGAACCCTGCTCGGCGGCGGTCCGGGCAGTGACCAGGCCATCCCGGCGACCGATCGGATCGCCTGTGCGGGTGCGCGGTCGCGGGCCGGTCTCGCGCACCGTGCCGAGCGGATCCTCGATCTCCTCGGCGCGGTGACGGCCCCGATCGCGATCGGCATCGTGGTGCTGTCGGCCAACGGCAAGCCTCCGTGGGACCTGGCCGGCTGGACCCGGGGACTGGCGACGCTCTCGATGTACCTGACCGTGCTCGCCGCCGCGGGACTGGTGCTTCTCGGCTCCTACATCCGGCGCTCGGAGTCGGCCCGCAAGGCGGTCGGAGTGATCTGGGACCTGACCACGTTCTGGCCGCGCGCAGCACATCCGCTGGCTCCGCCCTGCTACGCCGAGCGGGTGGTGCCCGAGCTCGACACCCGGACCCGGTGGGCGCTCGAGGCGGACCCGGACAACGTCGTGATCCTGTCGGGGCACAGCCAGGGGTCGCTGATCGTCGCCGCGATGACCAGCCGGCTGGACGAGAGGCACCTCTCCCGGGTCCGGGTGATCACCTACGGCAGCCAGATCCGTGCGCTGTACGGGCGGGTGTTCCCGGCCGTCGCCGGTCCGGACGCGATCGGGTACGTCCCGACGCCAGGTCCGGCCACCCTCGGCAACGGCTTCCCGGACGTGGGTGGCGGCAGCGGGATGCCGGTCTTCCCGCCGTACCCGGAGAGCCTGCGCGAGCGCCTCGCCGGCGCGGGCGGATCCTGGGTGAACCTGTTCCGCCGCTCCGACCCGCTCGGCTTCCGGGTCTTCTCCGACGACGACAGCCCGATCGACCGGCCCGTGCCTGAGGTGCCGTCGTACGAGCGCGGCGACCCCGATCCGGTGGTCCGCGGGCACAGCGACTACCAGCACACGCCGGAGTACCGCGAGACGGTGTGCGGCTGGAGTGGTGAGGTCGTCTTCGAGAGCACCTACGACGAAGCCGGGGTGGCGGACGTTCCGGTCCTGCCGTACTAGCTAGAGGTCAAACTGACCGGCCAGCAGCCGCAGGGTCTCCTCACGGGTCGGGGAGGCGTCGACCGGTGTCCCGGTGAACGACCCGGCGACCGGGTGCACCATCACCTCGTCCACCCCGTACGTCGACGCGAGCGCCCGGACCTCGGCCGCGGCCGAAGCAGCGGTTCCGATCACCCAGCGCTGCCGCATCGCCAGCACCACCGGCAGGTGCGCGTCCGGGACCGGTGCGGCCTCGGCCTCCTCGACGAGTCGCTGCGCGCGCAGCGGTGCCCCGGTGCGCAGCGCCACCATCGCCTGCAGCTGCGGCTCGGCCAGCCGCTCTGCCTCCTGCTGGGTCGCGGCGACCACGACGTTCACGGTGAGGAACGTCTGCGGCGCCTCGAGGTCCGCCGACGGCTGGAAGTTCTCCCGGTACAGCGCCAGCGCCTCGGCGGTGCCGTTGCCGGAGAAGTGGTGGGCGAAGACGTAGGGCAGCCCCCGGTCCGCCGCGAGCTGGGCGGAGTAGTCCGAGGACCCGAGCAGCCAGACCGGAGGTTGCCCGATCGCCGCCGGCGTCGCGTTCAGGGCGTGCATCCGGCCGGCGACCTGGAGGCCGACCCCGCCGGGGCTCATCATCGCGATCACGTTGTCGACGTACTCGGGGAACCGGTTCACGGCGTCCTCGCCGACCCCGCCGGCTCCGTGCCGCAACGCGTAGCCGGTGACCGGGTCGGTCCCCGGCGCCCTGCCGATGCCCAGGTCGATCCGGCCAGGGAACGCAGCCTCGAGCAGGGCGAACTGCTCGGCGATCACCAGCGGTGCGTGGTTCGGGAGCATCACGCCGCCCGACCCGACCCGGATCCGCTCGGTGGCACCGGCAACCATCGCGATCAGCACCGGCGGGTTGGTCGCAGCCACGGCCGGCATGTTGTGGTGCTCGGCCAGCCAGTACCGGTGGAACCCGGCCTCGTCGGCCACCCTGGCCAGCGCCCTGGTCGCTGCCAGTGCGTCACCGGTCGTCTGGTCGCTGCGGACGGGGACGAGGTCGAGGACCGAGAGGCGCATACCGGCAGCAACGCAGCCGCCCGGCGGAAACTTCCCGGGGAGTGCTGTGGCAGGCTACGAGCCATGGACGCTGCGGATGTCGAAAAGGATCTCGTCAACATCCTGTACACCGAGGAGCAGATCCACGAGAAGCTCCGCGAGCTGGCCAAGCAGATCGAGGCCGACTACGTGGGTCGCGACATCCTGATCGTCGGCATCCTGCGCGGCGCCGTGATGGTGATGGCCGATCTCGCCCGCTCGTTCAACCGGCACCTCGAGATGGACTGGATGGCGGTCTCCTCCTACGGATCGGGCACCAAGTCGTCCGGCGTCGTCCGGATCCTCAAGGACCTCGACACCGACATCACCAACCGGCACGTGATCGTGGTCGACGAGATCATCGACACGGGCCTGACGCTGTCCTGGCTGATCTCCAACCTGGCCTCCCGGCACCCCGCCTCGCTGGAGATCTGCACCCTGCTCCGCAAGCCCGAGGCGCAGCAGATGGAGGTCGGCGTGAAGTACGTCGGATGGGACATCCCGAACGAGTTCGTGGTCGGCTACGGCCTCGACTACAAGGAGCGCTACCGCAACCTGCGCGACATCGGGACGCTCGCTCCGCACGTCTATTCCTGAGCACCGGCGGCGCAGGCTGGGCGCACCTGAGAGTATGTAGGGCGTGAAGCAATTTCTCCGCCGTCCCTGGTTGTGGATCGCCCTCGCCATCCTGGGCGCCATCGCCGCGTCCCAGCTGTTCGTGCACAGCGGCGGCTACACCCAGATCGACACCACCACGATGGTCTCCCACATCAACAAGGGCGACATCAAGAGCATGACCTTCGTCGGCGGTGGGGACCAGGAGATGCGCGCCGAGCTCAAGGACGGCAAGAAGGTCACCGCCAACTGGGTCGACGGCCAGCAGGCAGCGCTCGCAGCCACCTTGCAGAAGCAGCACGACGCCGATCCCAAGGGCGTGAAGCTGAACGCGACGATCCCGCACGCGAACCTGCTCGGCACCCTCGCCGCGTCCCTGTTGCCGATCATCGTGATCGTGGTGATCTTCCTGTTCCTGATGAACCAGGTCCAGGGTGGTGGCGGCAGGGTGATGCAATTCGCCAAGTCCAAGGCCAAGCTGATCAGCAAGGACATGCCGAAGACGACGTTCGCCGACGTCGCCGGCTGCGAAGAGGCGATCGAGGAGCTCGGCGAGATCAAGGAGTTCCTCCAGGAACCCGCGAAATTCCAGGCCGTCGGCGCGAAGATCCCCAAGGGCGTGCTGCTCTACGGCCAGCCCGGTACCGGCAAGACCCTGCTCGCTCGCGCGGTGGCCGGTGAGGCCGGGGTCCCGTTCTACTCGATCTCCGGCTCGGACTTCGTCGAGATGTTCGTCGGTGTCGGTGCGTCCCGGGTCCGCGACCTGTTCGAGCAGGCCAAGGAGAACGCTCCGGCGATCGTCTTCATCGACGAGATCGACGCCGTCGGGCGTCACCGTGGTGCCGGCATGGGTGGCGGCCACGACGAGCGCGAGCAGACCCTGAACCAGCTCCTGGTCGAGATGGACGGCTTCGACGTCCGCGGCGGCGTCATCCTGATCGCTGCCACCAACCGGCCCGACGTCCTGGACCCCGCCCTGCTGCGGCCGGGCCGTTTCGACCGGCAGATCAGCGTCGACGCCCCCGATCTCAACGGTCGCCACCAGATCCTCAAGGTGCACGCGCGCGGCAAGCCGATCGGTGCCGACGTCGACCTGATCTCGGTGGCACGTCGTACGCCGGGCTTCACCGGTGCCGACCTGGCGAACGTGCTCAACGAGGCCGCCCTGCTGACGGCCCGGCTGAACGGCAAGCTGATCGACAACGCCATGCTCGACGAGGCGATCGACCGCGTCATCGCCGGCCCGCAGAAGCGGACCCGTCTGATGAGCGAGAAGGAGAAGCTGATCACGGCGTACCACGAGGGCGGTCACGCCCTGGTCGCCGCAGCGCTCCCGGGGACCGACCCGGTGCACAAGATCACGATCCTGCCGCGCGGGCGTGCGCTGGGCTACACGATGGTGCTGCCCGACGAGGACAAGTACTCCCAGACCCGGTCGGAGATGCTCGACAAGCTCGCCTACATGCTCGGCGGCCGTGCTGCCGAGGAGCTGATCTTCCACGACCCGACGACGGGCGCCGGCAACGACATCGAGAAGGCCACCTCGCTGGCCCGCGCGATGGTGACCCAGTACGGCATGACCGACACCCTCGGCGCGATCAAGCTCGGCGAGACCCAGGGCGAGCCGTTCCTCGGCCGCGACATGGGGCACAGCCGGAACTACTCCGAGGACGTCGCCGCGATCGTCGACGACGAGACCAAGAAGTTCCTGCAGACCGCGCACCAGGAGGCGTTCGACATCCTCGAGGAGAACCGGGACGTCCTGGACGCCCTGGTGCTCGAGCTCCTCGAGAAGGAGACCCTGGACAAGGCTCAGGTGGCCCAGGTCTTCGAACCGCTGCGACGTCGTTCGGCCAGGCCCGCCTGGACCGGGTCCCCGGACCGTACGCCGTCCACGATCCCCGCTGTCAGCGTCCCGAAGTCGGCCTCGAACGGCAGTGCGCCGGACGCCGAGCCGGAGGGCGGCCTGATCCTGACGCCGCCGAGCTCGGACGGTGACTCCTTCGGAGAGGCGCCGAACCCCGGGAACACCCCGTGACGATCGGGCCCGTGTCGGGAGTCCTGGCAGGCGCTTCGCTGAAGCCGATCAACGACTTCGACCACGACCGCGCCGCTGCCGCCGTGCGCGAGCTGCTGATCGCGATCGGTGAGGATCCCGAACGCGAAGGTCTCCGCGAGACCCCGGACCGGGTCGCGCGGGCGTACGCCGAGCTCACCGCCGGCCTGCGGATGACCGCCGAGGACGTGCTCACGACGACGTTCGACCTCGGCCACAACGAGATGGTCCTGGTCCGCGACATCGAGCTGTGGTCGATGTGCGAGCACCACCTGGTGCCGTTCACCGGGGTCGCGCACGTCGGCTACATCCCGGCGAAATCCGGCAAGATCACCGGGCTGTCCAAGCTCGCGCGGCTCGTCGACGTCTACGCGAAGCGCCCGCAGGTCCAGGAGCGGCTGACCACCCAGGTCGCCGACGCGCTGGTCGAGCTCCTCGAGGCCCGGGGCGTGATCGTGGTGATCGAGGCCGAGCACCTGTGCATGACGATGCGCGGGGTGAAGAAGGCAGGCGCCCGCACGATCACCTCGGCGGTGCGCGGGATCATGCACAACGCGGCCACCCGCTCCGAGGCGATGGCTTTGATCAACGCGGTCCACCGGTAGCCCGGGGCCTCGAGTGCTGACCCGGCTCACCGAGCGGCACGTCCGCGGGCTACCGGTCCTCGACCAGCCGCTGCTGATGGGCGTGGTCAACGTGACCCCGGACTCCTTCTCCGACGGCGGTCGGTACGTCGAGGTCGACGCCGCGGTCACGCACGGCCTGCAGCTGCTGGCCGACGGCGCCGACCTGCTCGACATCGGCGGTGAGTCCACCCGTCCGGGAGCTACCCGGCCGCTGGTCGCCGAGGAGCTGGCGCGGGTGGTCCCGGTGATCACCGAGCTCGTCGCCGCCGGTGCGATCGTCTCGGTGGACACGATGCGTGCCGAGGTGGCAGCAGCAGCGATCGCTGCCGGCGCTGCGATCGTCAACGACGTCTCGGGCGGGCTCGCGGACCCCGGGATCCTGCCGGTGGTCGGCGACTCCGACACGGCGTACGTGGCGATGCACTGGCGCGCGCACTCGACCGTGATGGCCCAGCACGCCACCTACGAGGACATCGCCGCCGAGGTCACCGCCGAGCTGGCCGGCCGGGTCGACGCCGCGCTGGCCGCGGGCATCGCACCGGACCGGATCGCGATCGACCCGGGGCTGGGGTTCGCGAAGACGGCCGACCACAACTGGGAGCTGCTCCGCGGCCTGGCCGCGCTCGACGTCCTCGGGATGCCGGTCCTGCTCGGCTCGAGCCGGAAGTCGTTCCTCGGCGTGCTGCTCGCGGACGGCGACGGCGTCCCGCGCCCGGTCGACGACCGCGAGGACGCGAACACCGCGTTGACGGCGCTGGCGGGCCTGCTCGGCGTCTGGGCGGTCCGCGTCCACGAGGCCCGGGCGAGTGCGGACGCGCTCCGGGTCGCTGCTCGGTGGATGGGCAGCGAGTTTGGTGTCTCCGGAGCCACGGGTAAGGTCGGCCAGGCATGAGTGACCAGTTGGCGGTGCGCGGCATCGAGATCCATGCACACCACGGTGTGTTCGATTTCGAGCGTCGTGACGGGCAGCTCTTCGTGATCGATCTCGTGCTCGGGATGGACACGAGTGCCGCAGCCGCCAGCGACGATCTCAGCAGGACCGTGGACTACGGCACGCTGGTCGCCGACGTGAAGTCCGCAGTCGAGAAGGACCCGGTCGACCTGATCGAGACCCTGGCGCAGCGCATCGCCGATGTCTGCCTGGGCAACGAGCTCGTCGAATGGGTGGACGTGACAGTCCACAAGCCGCACGCCCCGATAGCGGCGACGTTCTCGGACGTCGCCCTCACGATCAACCGGAGCCGCAGATGACCGAGTCCCCGAATCCCGCTGTGATCAACACCGACACCCTCACCGGTGACATGCACCCGATCCGTCGCGTCGTGCTCTCGCTCGGGTCGAACCTCGGCGACCGGATGTTCAACCTGCAGGGCGCCGTGGAAGCGATCGCCGACACTCCCGAGGTCTGGCTCACCGGCGTCTCGCCGGTCTACGAGACCGAACCGGTGGACGCTCCGGCAGGCTCGGAGACCTTCCTGAACGCCGTGGTCACCCTGGACACCACGCTGAGCGCCCGCACGCTGCTCGAACGCGCACACGCGGTCGAGTCGGCGTACGGCCGTGATCGTGGCCCGGACGTGGTCCTCAACGCCCCGCGGACCCTGGACGTCGACCTGATCGTGGTCGGCGACCGGCACTCCGACGACGAGCACCTGAGGCTGCCGCACCCCCGTGCGGCCGAGCGGGCCTTCGTGCTGGTGCCGTGGTTCGACCTCGAGCCGGACGCCGAGCTCGCCGGCTACGGCACGGTCGCGGAGCTGCTGGAGAAGACCGGCCGGGACGGCGTCGTACGGCGCGACGACCTGCCCCTCGAGATGCAGTGATCCCGGACAGGACTCCCGCGCAGCGATGAGTCGCGACGTCTCCGCACCGCCGCCGACCGAGGACCGTCCGCCGGATCCGCCGGGCCGGATCCGACCGACCGGTCCCGGTGTCCTGGTGATCGTCTGGGGGGTCGGGCTGGTGCTCGGCTGGGCCGCTCGCGGCCAGGCGATCCGGGACGGTTCGGCGACCCCGTCGATCCCGACGCTGGCGATCGTCGAGACCTGGTTCGTGGCTGCGGTCACGGCCGGGACGGCGTACCTGACCTGGCGTGCGGTGCACCGCGAACGCACCCCGCTGATCGCGCACCAGGCCGTCGCCCGGCTCGTGCTCGGCAAGACCATCGCCAGGCTGGGGGCGTTCGCCCTGGGCGGCTTCCTGGGAGTGGCGATCTCGAACCTCGGCGTCGGGGCCGAGAACGCCCCGCGGATCGTCGTGCACGCCCTGCTCGCAGCCGCCGGAGCCGGTGCGGGACTGGCCGCAGGGCTGCTGCTGGAGCTCGCGTGTCGGATCCCTGGCCGGGGCAGCGGCGACCTACCCTGAGTCCATGGCTGGTTCCCGAACGTCTGTCCGGCTGACCACGCGCCGGCGTCGGCAACGCAGCGTCCGCGTCACGGTCGCGGTCTCGCTGCTCGCGGTGGCCACGGTCGCCGTCCTCGCTGCCCTCCCGACCCAGTCGCCGGCTCTGCTGAGCGCCGGCTCGGTGATCGCGATCGTGCTCGGCTGGGCAGCCCTGCGGATCGTCTGGACCGAGGTGCTGGAGTCGCGTCGGGAGAACGCAGGCGACCGCGCCGCGACCGCGAGTGCCTACAAGTCGCTGTTCTCCGAGCGGGCCGCCGAGCACGCCGAGTTCACCACCGCGATGACCGACCGGCTCGCCGAGTCCAACTTCTCCGTCCACGAGCTCCAGGGGGAGCTGGTCGCGGCCCAGCGGGACGCTGCCGTGATCGCGGTCCGTGCCGAGGCGGCCGAGTCCGCGCACGCGAGCGCCCTGGTCCGGGTCGCCGAGCTGGAACGCTCGATCGAGGTGCTGCACGCCGAGCGGGCCGTCGCCGATGGCGAGGTCGTCCCCGGATCCATCGACGACCTGCTGGCCTTCGACGAGAAGGTCGCCCAGGCGGCGACCCAGGCAGCGACCCAGGCAGCCAGCGGGAAGCACGCGCTCCCGGACGCCCAGCTCGCCTGACGTGGTCCGACGCCACGTCGCCCGGACCGTTCGTCGGCTCCGGCACGGCAGGCCCGCGCTCAGCATCGTCGTGCTCGCCGCCGGAAGTGACCCCGGCCAGGTGCGGGACCTGCTCAGCTCGGTGCGCGACCAGCCGTCGCCGGCGATCGAGCTCGTCGTCGTCGCGATCGGTGACGACGCGGCTCTCGTGAACGCCCGGCTTGGCGCCGGGGACGACACCCGGGCCCGGTTCCTGCGGGCGGCCACGCTCGTCGACGGACGCCTGAGCGGCGTACGGCGCGCCCGGGGTCGCTTCGTGCTGGTCGCATCGCCCGGCGACCGGTACCCGCCCGGAGCGCTGGCCGACCTGGTCCCGGCGCTGGTCCCCGGCGAGACGCTGCTGCTGAGCACCGGGGTCGACGATGCCGAGCCGGCCGACCTGGCGGTGCGTCCGGAGGCGGCCAGGTTCCCGGTGCTCGGTCGGCTCGTGCTCCCCCGCGAGCGGGCGCTCGTGGTCCTCGAAGGACGTGCGCCGGAGCCCGAGGATCCCGAGGGCATGCTGCCCGCGCTGAGTGCCCTCGGTGCCGGCTTCACCCCGACCCCGTACGCCGCGTGGCAGAACCTCCGTGATGCAGAGCCCGCGCCGTTCTCGACCCGCCGGGATCCGCTGCCCGGTCTGGCAGCGCACGTCGCCGTCGACCGGGCGACCCTCGGCGCCCTGCCTGCTGCTGGGCGCGCCCAGCGTGCGCTCGGCGCGATCAACGGACTGCGGCCGTTCAACGAGGCCGCCGAGGTCGCCGCTGACGCCGACTGGGCGCTGCTGGTCGAGCACGCTCGAGCCGTGGTCGACCTCGCTCGGGACCGGCTCGACGAGGTGGATGTGGTGGTCCGGGCCCAGGCGCTGCTGGTGGTCGCCGGTCGTCGTACCGACCTGGTCGCCCTGTGCGCCCGCCACGGTGCTGACGCCGACGTCCCGACGTCGGTGGTCGGGGACACCGTGGTCGCCGATCTCGGGATCGAGCCGGGTCCTGGTCCAGGACCGGACGACCTGGTCCTCGGCGAGCACCAGACCCGGCTCCGGGCCCAGGCGCGCCGGCTGCTGGTGCAGGGCGACTGCGTCGTGGTCGAGGTCTTCGTCGGCATCGAGCACACAAACCAGGTCCGCACCCCGCAGGTCGAGGCGCGTCTGGTCGCGGGCGCCGAGTCCCGTCCGGTGCTGGTCGAGACCGCGACGGATCCCGCGGTGACCCGCTGGATGGCTGAGGCCGAGCACGACCACGATGCCGGCTCGCTGCTGCTGCGGATCCCGCTGGCCGAGCTGTCGGTCGGCTCCTGGCAGATCGTCCTGGACTGGTCCGACGGTGCTCTGCGTCGCAGCGGACCGGTGACCGAGCTCGCCGCCCAGGGCTCGGCGGGACGTGGTCCGCTGGTGCTTCCCGACGACCGGACGGTCCGGCTGCTCGCCCGGCACGGCCATCTGGCGCTCGTCGTGGCCGAGGGGATCCCGGTCGGTGCGCCCGAGCCCACCCTGAGCCGGATCGAAACGGTCGACGGGGCCCTGCGGGTGACCGTCCCGGGGACCGTGGACCGGGTCTGGCTCGAGGGCCAGGGCGTTCGGGTCGAGGGCCGTCCGGGCACTGCAGGCTTCTGGACCGTTCCGTTGTCCGCGGACGCCTGGGGCCTGGGCGAGCGTCCGCTGGTGAGCGGTGGCTACCGGCTGCGCCTGGAGCGCGGCGGCCAGCGCGTTCCGGTGGTCGTCTCGGACCTGGTGACCGATCTGCTCCCGTTGCTGGTGCACACCGAGGAGCACCGGATCCAGGTGCTGGCGGCGCCCGAGGGAGTCGTCGTACGGCTCGAGCCGCTGCTGGCCGAGGACGAGATCGGCGTCCGAGCCCAACGCCGGCTGCGCGCTGCGTACGGCGCGATCGAGGACCGGCTCGACGACCGGCTCGTCTACTTCCAGTCCTTCACCGGTGAGTGGGCCGGTGACCACCCGCGGGCGATCCACGACGAGCTGGTCCGCAGGCTCGGCGACCGCCGGACGGACCTCGACCTGCGCTGGCTGGTCGCCGACGCGGCTGCCCCGGTACCTCCGGGCGCCCGACCGGTGCTGTTCCGCAGCCGGGAGTGGTCCGACGTGCTGGCGCGGGCGTCCTACCTGGTCACCAACATCGAACTCGAGCGCTGGTTCCGCCGGCGCGAGGGGCAGCAGATCCTGCAGACGTTCCACGGCTACCCGTCCAAGGCGATGGGCCTCGGGCTCTGGCGGCCCCGCGGCCTGCTGCCGAGCCAGATCGAGAGCCAGCTCGAGCACACGTCACGGACGTGGAACGCGCTGCTCACCCCGGACCCGGAGATGGACCAGTACTACCGCCGGGACTACGCGTACGACGGCCGGATCCTGCCGCTGGGCTACCCGCGCAACGATGCCCTGGTGCTGCCGGTCGCAGCGAGCACCCGGGCAACGGTCCGTGCCCGGCTCGGGATCGCTGCGGGGCAGAAGGCCGTCCTGTACGCACCGACCTGGCGCGAGAACCTGGCGACGGGCTTCCGCGCGGCCGAGGCGGTCCACCACCTCGACGTCGAGGCGGCCACGGCGGCGCTCGGGGACGACTACGTGCTGCTGCTGCGCGGGCACCGGTTCCACGCCCCGACAGGATCGAAGGGTTCGCGGGTCATCGACGTGACGGCGTACCCGGACATCAACGACCTGATCCTCGCGGCGGACGTGGCCGTCCTGGACTACTCGTCACTGCGCTTCGACTTCGCCCTGACCGGGCGTCCGATGGTGTTCCTGGTCCCGGACCTGGAGACCTACGGATCCTCGACCCGTGGGTTCCTCTGGGACTACCGCGAGACGGCCCCCGGCCCGTTGGTCGCCACCACCGCCGAGGTGGTCGCCGCGCTGGCTGACCTCGACGGGCTGGGCACGAGATGGGCGCCGGACCTGGCCGCGTTCAACGAGCGCTACAACCGTCTCAACGACGGCCACGCATCGGAGCGCGTGGTGACGGACTTCTTCGGCCCGTTGCTGGGCTAACCCCGCCAGGGTGTGCTGGGGTCGAGCAGCACGTCGAGGACGCGCTCGGTCGCGTGGCCGTCGGCGAGAGCATTGAAGCGCTGGTTGAAGGCGCTGATCGCATCGCGGTACTCCGCCCGCAGCCGGGGCAGGTCACCGAGAGCGTCGGCCACCTCGGTCGCGCTGGCCGCCCACGGACCGGGTGCGGACTCCTCGAAGCTGACCAGTGGCGGGCGGTTGACGAACCGGGTAGCGCGGTCGGGAACCCAGAACACCATCGGATGCCCGGTCAGGGCGACGTCGAAGCGCAGCGACGAGTAGTCCAGGACCGCAGCGTCCGCAGCGAGGACCAGGTCGTGGAGCTCCGGGTACAGCGTGACGTCCACGACCGAGTCGGACGGGTTCGCCACCGGATCGAGCCCCCGAGCCAGCAGGACGCAACCAGGGCCGAGGTGCCGCGCCAGCGCAGGCAGATCCAAGGCAGCGGAAGCCACCGCCACCAGGACGACGGTGCGATCGGCGGGCACTCCGAGCCGGGCCAGTACGTCGGCGCGCACCCGGGCCGCGTCGGCAGTCACCAGGACGTCCGTGCGAGGTGCGCCGGCGACGAGCACGGGTCCGTCGTACGCGAACTGCTCGCGGTACCAGCCCTCCACCTCGGTGCTAGGAGCCAGCACCAGGTCCCACTCGCCGTGCGCGACGGCGAGCGCGTGCTGGATGGTCCCGGGTGACCGGGCCTCGCTGCGCCAGAGGCCCAGCCCCATCGCCTCGGACGGGTGGCCGCCGAAGGTCTGCAGCGACGCCTGTCCCGGTTGCGTCCGGAACCACGGACCGAGGTCGCTGCTCGCTGCGACCCAGCGACTGGTGGCGGCCGCGGCGTACCAGTCGCGGCTGCCGATCAGGACCGAACGCGCACCGGACGGAGCAACGACCGACAGGTCGGCGACCCCCCAGATGCGCTCGATCCCGGGCCGCTCGGCAGCCAGCCGACGATCGAGCGCGAGCTGGCTGTCGCCGACCGAACGACCGGCGTCGCTGACCAGCAGGATCGCGTCCCGCAGGTCCGGGCGCGAGGATGCGTACGTGTCCTGCAGCCGTCGCTGCCGGTAGCGGCCGAGCTCGTCGTCCGCCAGCGGCGCCGCGAGCACCACCCGGACCGGCGATCCGACCTGGATCGTGATGCCGAGGCCGTCGGTCCGCAGCCGGAGCGGGAGGCGTCCGCGGAAGTCCCCGTCGAGCCCGACCGGCTCGTCACCGAGGCGGAGCAGGTAGCTCCCGCTCGGCGCCGGGTGCGGGTCGCTCCCGAAGGCACGCACCAGGGTGGAGAACCGGGCCAGTACGCCGTCACCGTCCGCCTCGAGCTCGACCAGGTCGAGGAAGGTCCGACCGTCGTCGAGCCGGAGCCCGGCGAGGTCGGTCGTGGAACCGCCGAGGATCCGCAGCACGATCCGGTCGCCGTCCACCTCGGCACCGACGATCCGCGGTCCGTGGACCGGGGCCGCCCGGCGCTTCGGCTTGCCGGGTCGCAGGTCGACGGCGAAGCCGACCTCGCTGTCCCAGTACGCAGGCGCCTCCGGGTCGGCGCCCGACGACCCCGGGACCCGGTCGTGGAAGGTCCCCGAGGACACCAGTCCGTCGGTCGTGATCGCGCCGGTCAGGTGCCAGCGCCCGTCGGGTGTCAGCGCGGCCAGCGGTGCCCGGGCGCGGAAGCCCGCTGGCGCGCAGCCGGCGTACGGCAGCGGGGCCCACAGGTCGGCCTCGGGCAGGTGCAGGTGCTCGACGGCCAGCCGGAGCTCGCGGTCACCGAAGCGCAGCGACAGCGTCAGCTCCGGAGTCGGGCTGGTGACGTCGAGTCCCCGGTGCCGCATCCAGCCGGTGAGCTCGATCTCGTCGTCGAGCCAGCGGACCTTCTGGACGACACCCTCGAAGTGGCTCTCCAGCGCCGCCAGCCGGGTCAGACGACGGGGCAGACCGACCGTCCAGGAGGGACCTGTCGGCAGCTCGGCGACGAGCACGCCGTCGACCACCCGCGTCGGGGGTACCTGGTGGACCGAGAGGAAGTAGCTGCTGGCCGCTGCGACGTCGTCCCAGCGCCCGGCCGCGACCAGGAACGCACGGACCTTCGTGAAGACCCGGACCAGGTCCCAGGACCGGTCCGTCGCCGGTTCGGTGAAAGTGCGGTACGCGGCGGCCAGCGTGTCCCGGTAGACGGTGTCGGCATCCAGGGCGTGCGCGATGTACGGCGGGAAATCGACCTCGAGGCAGCGTGCGACCCAGACGTCGTACACGAACGGGGATGCCTCGGCGAGCAGCAGCGTCCGGGCCTCCTCCTTGACCTCGATCCGGTCGGTGAGGTTGCGCAGCCGGGACTTCTGCTGGCCGGTCGAGGTGTTGTCCTCGCGGATCCGCCAGTTGTAGGTCACCGCGGCGAGCACGTCGAACGACGAGGCGCGCACGTACGCGGCCAGCATCGGGACGTGGTCCTCGTAGGCGATCCCGCCGCGGAAACCGCCGATCCGGTCGCGCCAGAAGGCGGTCCGGAAGACCCGGTTGCAGGCGATGATGTCCTGCATCGCCGCCGGGAACTCCTCGATCGTGGTGCCGATCCGGTCGACCTGGTGCACGGTCCGCTGCCAGGTCATCCGGGTGTACTGCTGGTTGCGGAACCGGCGTACGCCGCCGACGACGAAGTCCGACCCGGATGCCCGCAGGCTCGCCACCATCTGCTCGAACGCGCGGTGCGGCAGGGTGTCGTCGGAGTCGATGAAGGTCAGGAACTCGCCGCGCGCGTGGCCGACGCCGAGGTTCCTGGCCGCGCCCTGACCGGCGTTGGCCTGGGTGAGGACCCGGACCCGTGGGTCGCGGCGGGCGTAGTCGCGCAGGATCGCCAGCGACTCGTCGGTCGAGCCGTCGTCGACCGCGATCAGCTCCAGCCGGGCCAGGCTCTGGGTCAGGACCGAGTCGAGCGACTCGGCCAGGTACGCCGCGACGTTGTAGACCGGCATCACCACGGACAGGGTCGGGCGCAGCCGGCTGAGCAGCCAGTTGACCAGGCGGCGACCGCCGAGGACCCGCACGATCCGACGGACTCGTGCTCGTGCTGCCCCCAGCATGCCTAGGCGTCCGGCTCGAGCGGGTCGTCGCGGCGGATGTCGACGATCAGCCCGGTGTGGTCGCTGAGCAGCACGTCGATCGATCGCCGCGCCACCTCGACCGACTCGAGCAGGGACCCCGCCGGCTCGTCGCCGAACGCCTTGGTGCGCATCGGGGTCCCGGTGCGCTCGGGGTTGATGCAGTTGACCCGGATGCCGTCGGTCGACCACTCGTCGGCCAGGGCCTGGGTGAGGTTCACGACCGCCGCCTTCGCCGAGGAGTAGAGGCTGTAGCCGCCGCGCCCTCGGGTGTAGGAGCTGGAGGTGAAGTTGAGCAGGCTGCCGCTGCTGCGGCGCAGGTGCTCGTGGAACTCCTGCGCGATCATCACCGGTGCCAGGTAGTTGATCTCGGTGGCGGCGTACACGGTCTCCTCGGAGGTCTCCACCAGCGGACCGCGGGGAAGCACCGCAGCGCTGTTGACGACGAAGTCGATGTGGTCCGTCGCCGCGAGCACCGTCGCGATCGCGGCCCGGAGGTCGACGCGTCGTTCGACGTGGGTGTTCGTGGTCGACCGGCTGAAGGAGAAGACGTCGGCGCCGTGGTCGCGGGCGAACGCGGCGATGTCCGCACCGATCCCGTAGCTGCCGCCGAAGACGACCACCGTCCGACCGGCGAACGCTGCCCGGTACTCCTCCTCGCTGCGCGAGGGCGGCAGGTTGTTCGTGGTCAGCTGGAAGAGCTTGTCGGCCAGGTACACGTCGATCGGGTCGGTGACCTTCATGTTCCGCTCCTCGCCGGCCACGACCCAGATCGGGACCTCGGGGGCGTAGCGGAGCACCACGGTGCAGTCGTCGGTCGCCACGAAGCCGGGATCGGCGGAGGCGGCGACGTACGCGCGTCGGAGCACCCCGGCACGGAAGGCCTGCGGCGTCTGACCGCGACGGAGGTTGGCGCGGGCCGGGATGTTGCGGATCACGTTGTTCTCGTCGACCTCGATGATCGTGTCCGCGGACGGGATCGCGACGTCGACGGCGTCGTAGGCGTCCAGGGCCTCGAAGCAGTCGGTGATGATCCGCGGGCTCACCAGCGGCCGGACCGCGTCGTGGAAGAGAACCATCGCGTCGTCGGCGGGCCCGTTCTTCGGGATCGCCTCGAGCGCGCGCTCGGTGGTGCCGTTGCGGGTCCCGGCGCCTTCGAGGATCTGGGTGACCTTGGCGTAGCCGCCGTCGCGGACGATGGTGCGGACCGCGTCGAGGTGTCCCCGGGCCATCATCACGATGACCTCGTCCACGAGCGGGTGCGCGTCGAAGGTGGCCAGGGTGTGCTCGAGGATGGTGTGCCCGGCGACCTTGATCAGCTGCTTGGGGATGTCCAGACCGACCCGGGTCCCGACTCCGCCGGCCAGGATGACGGCGATGCGTGCGCTCATCACAGCTCCTCTCGACGGATGACAGCGGGTACGAGTCTCCCCCGAACGGCACGCCGAGCGCGAACCGCCCACGCCGCAACCCTCGATAGGGTCCCTCGGTAGGGTCACCGCCATGGCCCCGCTCCTCGTCCTCGTCACCGGCTCCGGCCGCAGCGGGACCAGCACGATGTCCGGCACCCTGCACCACCTCGGGCTGTTCGTCCCGGGCCCGTACCTGGGGGCGAACGAGTCGAACCCGAAGGGCTTCTTCGAGTCCCGGTGGTCGGTCGGGTTCCACAACCGGTTGATCAAGCGGGCCGGGATCGGCATCTTCGACAGCCGGCCTGCGGCGCTCGAGCAGGCGCACGGCGCGGTGACCCCGCGGGCGCGGGAACGGCTCAGCGAGTTCGTCGCCGAACAGGCGGCGACCGCGACCCAGGTGGTCGTGAAGGACCCGCGGTCGGTGTGGTTCCAGGACCTGTGGCAGCAGGCGGCCGCTGCGCACGGGCTCCAGATCCGCTACATCTCGATGCTGCGGCACCCGGCGGAGGTCGTCGGCAGCCGGACGACGTACTACGCGGGCACCTCCCAGGACGGGCTCCAGGAACGCCGGTACGCCGTCCTGGCGGTGGCGAGCTGGATCAACTGCGCGCTGGTCAACGAGCGCGGGACCCGGGGCCAGACCCGCGCCTTCGTCCGGTACGCCGACCTGCTCACCGACTGGCGACCGGTGGCCGCGCGCCTGCGCGACGTGCTCGGCCTCGAGCTCGACTCCGACCTCGCTCCCGGGAGCTCGCACCCGGTCGACGACTTCATCGACCCCGACCTGCGCCGGCACGCGGTGACCTGGGACGAGCTGGACATCCCCGCCGACCTGCAGGAGCTCGCCCAGCAGGTCTGGGACCAGCTGCAGGTGCTCGCCGACGCCGGGGGTGCCGATGCCGGTGCGTCGGCGGCGCTGGACGAGCTCGCGGCACGCTACGCGGCCCTGCTCGCGGACGCCGAGGCGATCAGCCAGGACTCCCGTCGCCAGGCCGTCGCGGCCGCGGTGCTGCGCGCGACCGAGGACGCACAGGCGGCCGCGCTCGCCGGCGATCTGGCCGGCCGGCCGGTGGCTGCGGTGACCGCACGGGACCTGCTCCGGGAGGTCGGCCGCAGGGCCACCCGCCGCTTCCGGCGCTGAGGCCTCAGCCCAGCCGCGCTGCGTGCTCCGGGTGCACCTCGGCGGAGACCCCTGCCACCGGCGTCGGAACCTGCCCGGGTCCGGTGTCCCGGAGATCGAGGGCGAGCACCGCTTGGACGACCCGCTCGGAGCAGCCGCCGTCGCGGTCCGGGAAGGTCGCTGCGATCCGCTCGGCGTACGGGGACTGCGGGTCCGGTCCGCCGTCGACGGCATCGACGATCGCAGCGATCACCTCGGCGTGGGTCGCGGTGACCGGTCCGAAGCCGTCGCGCTCGTACTCGAAGTAGCCCGGCCGGCCGACGTGACCGCCGTTGCGGACCTGCTCGGCGTCGAACTGGTAGTAGACCGTGGGGCGGTCCAGGTACGCCGAGTTGAAGGCGATCGAGGAATAGTCGGTGACCGTGACCCGGGCCCGCGCGAAGTACTCCTGGACGTCGGTGCCCTCGTAGCGCAGCGCCTCGACGTGGTCGGGGAGCCGGATCTGGTCGAGCAGCAGCTGCATGTTGGGGTGCGGCAGGAAACCGATCCGCAGCCCCGTCCGGGCGCACAGCGCGGCGAGCTCCGGTGCACCCAGAACGGCGAGCCAGGACTGCACGAACTCCGAGTCCAGGACGCCCTGGGGCAGCGTCCGGCGCTGGCTTCCCTGCTCGAGGTTGTCGACCAACCACTCGCGCCACGTCGGCGCGATCAGGATCAGGTCGCGCTGGTCGGGTCCGAATCGTTCACCGACGCTGAGCAGACGGTCGAACCGGGGAAGTCCGGTGAGCTGGACCTCCTTGGTCGTGAACGGGTAGCGCGAGCCGTCACCGGCGATCGAGGCGAGCTCGGCCGGCGTACTGACCACGAACAGGTCGATCGGCTTGGGGCCCAGCCACGGGGACAGGTCGTCCTTGATCACGCCGTGCTGGAGGAACACGAAGCGCCACTGCGGTTCCTGCCGCTCGACGAACGCATGCGGACGGATGACCGGGTGGTCCGCGTGCGAGCTCAGCAGGTTGAGGCAGTTCGCCATCAGCACCAGCCACTCGGACGATCCGTGGGCGACGACCCGGGATCCGAACTCGCTGCGCAGGCGGGTCCAGTCGGACGTGTCCTTCTCGACGGTGAACCAGGCATTGATGTCGGGGTGCTTCGTCCGCAGGTGCCGGAAGAGGACCTCGCCGCCGTCCCCGGCGTTGTGCACCCGGTCCATCAGCACCCAGGCCCCGGCGAAGCGCTTCGCCAGTCGCCGCTTGCGTGGAGCTGAGAGCAGCCGACGCCACGGCGACGCCGGCGGCGGTTTCAGGGTGGCGACCCGATCCTGCTCGCGGATCGGGATCGGCCCCGTACGGCGGCGGATCCGGGCAGGCCCGATCCGCGAGAACTGGGGAAGGCTGCGTTCGAACTCGACCTGGCGCCACCTGCCGTCCACCGAGATCCGCAGGTCCGGGTGGTAGCGCACCCAGAGGATGCGTTCGCGGATGAGGGTCCTGCCGTAGAAGGTGTGGTCGACGGTCTTGGCGTGCCGGGGGCCGGCAAGCTCGTCACCGTTCTGGACGATCTCTGCGGGGACCTCGCCGGTGAAGCGGTACCGGACCCGGGCGAGCCGCTGTCCGGGCGAGTAGAGGTCCATGCAGACCCGGTCCTCGACCCAGCGTTCGTCGGAGTAGCCCCACTTCAGCGCGAGCCGATACTGCTCCAGCACTCCGAAGTCGAGGTTGTCGAGGACCTCGGCGAGGTCGAGGCGCCCCGCGACCTCACCCATCCGGCTGTGGAACGCGTCGGCGATCGGACCCGAGTGGATGATCTGTGCCTGTCCGCGCCCGTAGACCCGGATGTAGCCGATCAGCTCGTAGCAGACGAAGTGCTGGAGCCACAGCGGGATGGTTCCGCGCAGGCGCTCAGCCTCGTCGAGGATCCCGAGGTAGCCGTGCTCGAAGACGTCGGTGTACCGCGCTGCCTGGACGGTGCTCAGCTGCAGTGTCGAGGACAGGTCCGCCCGGCGGCGGTAGTGGTAGTGGGCGCCCTTCACGAACCCGACCACGGGCCGTTCGACGTGCAGCAGGTACACGGAGCAGAAGTGCCCGTCCTCGAAGTTGGGACGGATCCTCTTGTCGAAGAGAACCCCGAACTCTCGGAGCAGGTCGAGGCGGAAGAACGCGCAGTTCACTGCGCCGTGGAAGGTGATCTCGTCACGTTCGAGGTCGACCAGCCGGGTGAGGTTGAAGAACCTGCGCAACGGGTGCGTGTTGGTGATCGTGCCGTCCGCCTCGGACCACATCAGCCGGTTCGTCCCGACCATGTGCGCGCTGGGGTTGCGGGTCAGGAACTCCTCGACCGAGCTCAGGTACTCCCGCCCGATCGCGTCGTCGGGATCCGGGAAGGTGACCCACTCGCCGCGGGCCTCGCTGATGCCTACGTTGCGAGCCGGTCCCTGTCCGGCGTTCTCCTGCCTGATCACCCGGACCAGCTCGGGGCGGCGTTCGGCCCAGGCGGTCAGGACCGCGTTCGACCCGTCGGTCGAGCCGTCGTCGATCATCAGCACCTCGACCCGGGAGAGGTCGAAGTCCTGGCCCTCGATCGAGGCGATGAACTCCGGCAGGTACCGGGCGACGTCGTAGACCGCGCTGATGATCGTGAAACGTGGCTGGCTCGGCTGAGTCATGGATGAATCGGACCTCTCTCGACGACTGGTCCACAACGCTAGCGGCTCAGCGGGGCGGGATCTTCTCGGATAGTCTGCCGCGGTCATCGATCGTCTGAGATTGGCCACTTCTTGCAGCCCGAACCTATCGCCCGTCACGACCACGACCGTCGGTTCTCGATCGTCACGCCCGTCTACAACGTGGATCGCTACCTCGACAGATTTATCGCCTCCGTCGATGCGCAGACCATGGCGGTGGACGAGTTCGAGGTGGTCGCGGTCGACGACGGCTCGACGGACGGCTCGTTGGCGATCCTGCAGGCGTGGGCCGCCAGGGCCGCGTACCGGGTCGTGGTGCTGACGAAGGAGAACGGCGGGGTCTCGACGGCTCGCAACCTTGGTCTCGAGCACGCCCGAGGTGAGTGGGTCACCTTCTCCGACCCCGACGACGAGCTCAATCCGCCCTACCTGCAGCGGATATCCACCTTCATCGCCGGACACCCGACCAGCGAGCTGATCGCCGGCAACGTGATGGTCCTCCACGACTCGACCGGGGAGGTCGTGGACTCGCACCCGTTGCGGGAGCGGTTCAAGGGCCGAGCGCGTCTCCGCGATCTCGACCTTCACCCGGGGCACTTCTTCGTGAGCGCGAATGCTGCCTTCTTCCGGCGTACTCGGATCGATGCGCAGGGGCTTCGCTTCGACCCGGCCGTCCGGCCGACCTTCGAGGACGGGCACTTCGCCGGCAGGTACCTGCTCGCCCTCCCGCGGCCCCTGGTCGGATTCGTCCCCGGGGCGCACTACCGGTACCGCCAGCGCACCGACGCCAGCTCGATGCTGGGCGCCAGCGTCACCGATCCGGGGCGCTACACGACCGTGCCCGAGCTCGGCTACCTCGGTCTGCTCAAGTGCGCGAAGCTGGACCGCGACGGCGAGATCCCGTTCTGGCTGCAGAATCTCGTTCTCTACGAGCTGTCCTGGCTGATCCGCATCCAGAGCAAGTCAGTCGCGTCGTCGTCGGCTGCTGTGAGCGGGGCCGGCGAGCGGTTCCACCAGCTGCTCGAGGAGATCGTCGGCTACCTGGACCCGGAAGCGATCGACGGTTCGCCCGTGACGAGCCTCTCGCGCGTGTGGCGCGACGTCCTGCTGAACTCGTGGTCCGGTCGGACGTGGCACACCGACGTCGTTCAGCTCACCCGGCACGACCGAGCCCAGCGCCTGGTCCGGATGACGTACCGGTACGTCGGCGCTGCGCCGCAGGAGGTCGTCCTCTCAGGCGGCCGCGCGATCGACCCGGTGCACGCGAAGGTGCGTGACATCGAGCTCCTCGGCCGGGTGCTGATGCACGAGCGGATCATCTGGGTGCCCTCGACCAGAGCCCTGCGCCTCCGGCTCGACGGGGTCCTGCAGCGGTTCGCCCTGGAACCACCGCCCCGCCCTCGGTACGCGATCAGCCCGGTCCTGATCCGGGAGAGCCTGGACCGTTCCAGTCTTCGTCGCGACAAGCGAGCGAAGCCGTCGCGACCCCCGGGGGGCGCGACGACTCTTGCCGGTCGCGCCCTGCTCCGGCTCGCCGGGAGCAAGCCGGTGCGCCGTCGGTACGCCGACGCGTGGGTCCTGATGGACCGGATCCGCGACGCCGGCGACAACGCCCAGCGTCTCTTCGAACACCTACGGGCCGAGCGCCCCGAGATCAACGCGTGGTTCGTCCTGAGCCGGGACTCCGCGGAGTGGGCCGAGCTGCGCCGGGTCCACGGCCGGAGGATCGTGGCCCACGGCTCGCACCGGTGGAAGCTCCTGCTCCTCAACGCCGCTCACCTGCTCTCCTCGCACGTCGACCACGCAGTCGTGGAACCCCGGGAGCTGGTGGTCGAGCTCGGGGTACGTCCGTCCTGGCGGTTCACGTTCTTGCAGCACGGCGTCATCAAGGACGACCTGTCCAACTGGCTCAACCCCAAGCCGATCGACCTCTTCGTGACGAGCACGCCTGCCGAGCTCGAGTCGGTGGTCGGGGACCACTCGCGCTACGGGTACACGACCCGCGAGGTGAAGCTGACCGGCATGCCCCGGTTCGACAGGCTGAGGTCGATCGGTGAGCAGATCGCCCCTAGTGACCGGGACCTGGTCCTGGTCGCGCCGACGTGGCGCAACTGGCTCGTCCCACCGCCGACCCGGGGTCGCGCGCGTTCGGTGGTCCCGGACTTCGGCGACTCGGAGTTCGTGAGGACCTGGCTCGCCCTGCTCGCTGATCCCAGGATCACGGCCGCGGCAGCGGACCTCGGGCTCACCATCGGGTTCCTGCCGCACCCGGACCTGCAGGCCGCCCTCGTCGGCGTACCGCTTCCTGAAGGGGTGCGGCTGCTGACCTTCGTCGACAACGACGTCCAGCAGCTCTTCGCCCGCGCGGCAGTCGTCGTCACCGACTACTCCTCGATGGCCGTCAACGCGGCCTACATCGAGCGTCCGCTGGTGTACTACCAGTTCGACCAGGAGCGGGTGCGTGCCGGCGAGCACCTCGGCACCCGCGGCTACTTCGACTACGACCGGGACGGGTACGGCCCGGTGGTGCTCGACCACGACGCGGCAGTCGCAGCCATCATCCAGGCAGCACGTGCGCGCGAGCCTGAGCCGCAGTACCGGGACCGGATCCGGGAAGCCTTCCCGTCGCGGGACGGTCGCTGCTGCGAGCGGGTGGTCGACGCGGTGATCGCATCAACGACGAAAGCTGAGCTGCGGTAGTCAGGAGGTGCGCGCCCGCTGCAGCAGCGGAGCCATCGCCTCGCCGAGGTACGGGGCGAGGGTGGTCGCGAAGGTCGCGGTGAAGTGCGAGCCGTCGAAGTAGGTCATCACCCCACCGGTGACCGCGTGGCACACGTTGCCCTGGCAGATGTGGTTGGTCAGGTCGGCGTACCGCACGTCCGGGTCGTCCACCTCGCTGACCGCGGTCTTCTCGGGGGCGGGGGGCAGCCACGCCGCCCGGGTCCCGTCGCAGCGGTCGTAGTCGGTCGGCTTCTCCGCCACGCAGTCCGGGACGCCGAACCCGGCGTACGGGGTGTCCCGGAGCACCAGCGTCGGGATGCCGGCACCGGCCAGTCTGTCGAGGACCTCGGCGTAGCCCGCGCGGTACTCCGGAGCGCTGCCGTCCAGGCTGGTGTGGCCCGTGGCCGGGACCGAGATCCGGTTCGAGAACACCACCAGGTCCGGATGTGCGGCGATCAGCGCCCGGGTGGTCCGGCTCACCCAGGTCGAGCACGCGGCAGACTCGGCCGCCGTGCCCAGGTCCTGGCCGGTGTCGCTCAACGCGCAGGCGAGCGAGACCATCGTGGTGATCCGGAAGTGTTCCTGGGGTGCCAGCCGTTCCAGCGCCGGGAGCCACTGGGCGGCGTGCGAGTTGCCGGCGAGCACCACGTGCAGGGTGCTGTTCTTCGGGCCGAAGGAGCACTCGCGCTCGGAGAAGTCCGGGAGCTGCGCCGAGCAGTCCTCACCGTCGGCCTGGGTCTGGTAGACCGGTGACTCGTCGGAGTGCGCGTCGATCGCCGGCGGCACGATCTTCGAGTAGGGCACCGGCGGGCAGGCGGAAGGATCGTCCAGCGAACGGGCGCCGACGCACGGGCTCTTCGACGCGAGCACCGTGGCGATCTGGGCCTTCCCGCTGTCGATCTGGTGCTGAACCTCGACGAGCTGCACCGTCGATCCGGCCACGACCACGGCCATCGCGACGGCGGCGAGCGCGAACGGCTTCGGCAGCGAGACGCTCCAGCCGACGCTGCGGAACCGGTCCTCGACCAGCGCCTTGGTGGCGGTGGCGAGCAGCAGCGTGGCGACCAGGATGGCGCCGCGGTCGGTCCAGGTCAGCGGGTGGCCGGTCGCCTCCGGGACCAGCACGACCAGCGGCCAGTGCCACAGGTAGACCGAGTAGGAGATGCCGCCGAGCCACTGCACCGGTCGCAGCGCGAGCAGCGGACCCGGTGCGATCTTGCCGGCGCGGGCGTGCGCACCGATCACGGCCGCGGTGCCGAGGACGGGCACGGCTGCCCGCCAGCCCGGGAACGGCGTGGAGGCGTCGTACGTCGTGGCCGACCAGATGATCGCTGCCAGACCGAGCCAGGCGAGCGGGGTCGCCAACGCCGCCCGCAGGTGACCGGGGCGCAGCAGGGTGAAGGTGGCCAGGATGCCGCCGGTGCCGAGCTCCCAGACCCGGGTCGGGGTGACGAAGTACGCCGCCGCCGGGTTGGTCGCGGTCAGGTGCACCGACCAGGCGAGCGAGGCGCCGACGATCGCGGTCAGGCCGACCAGCACGATCGGCAGCGGCTTGCGGCCGAGCAGGCGGGCGAGGCCGGCGAGCAGCAGGATCAGGATCGGCCAGACGAAGTAGAACTGCTCCTCGACCGAGAGCGACCAGAAGTGCTGGACCGGGGACGGGGCGTTCTGGGCGGCGAGGTAGTCCACGGCGTTGCTCGAGAGCAGCCAGTTCACGACGTACAGGGCCGCGGCCCGCGCCTGGCGTGCGGTCTCGGCCCACTGGGTGTCCGGGGCGACCAGTCGTGATCCGACCAGGGTCGCGCTCAGGACCAGCAGCGAGGCCGGCAGCAACCGGCGGATCCGGCGGCTCCAGAAGGTCAGCAGGTCCCGCGGGCCGGTCGGGACGTGCTCGAGCAGGTGCAGCGTGATCAGGAAACCGGAGATCACGAAGAAGACATCGACCCCGGCGAAGCCCCCGGTCAGGGCCTGCGGGGCCAGGTGGTAGATCAGGACCAGCGAGACCGCGATCGCGCGGAGCCCCTGGATGTCGGCGCGCACGGCGCGCTTCGACGTACCGGGGATTGTCGTGGACATCCGTTCATCTCGTGTCGGGAAAGTACACCAGAATGGTACGTGCGCCCGGACGGGAACCCCAATCCGCAGCACCGGTCAGGGCGTGAATCCTGCGGGCATCAGCGGCGCCATCGCGGCCGCAAGGTACGGCGCGAGCGTGGTCGAGTACGTCGCGCTCAGGTGGGACGCGTCGAAGTAGGTGATCACCCCGCCGTTGACGGCGGCACAGACGACCGGGCCGCAGATGTGGTCGGTGAGGTCGGCGAACCTGATGTTCGGATCACCGACGGCCCGGACCGCGGATTCCTCGGGCGCAGGCGGCAACCACCGCGCCCGGGTCCCGTCGCAGCGGTGGTAGCCCTTGCCCGCGGCGGCGATGCACTCCGGGATCAGCGTGTTCGGGGCCGGGGTGTCGTGGAGGACGAGGACCTTGACCCCGGCGTCGGACAGCGCCTGCAGGACGGTGCGGTAACCGGATCCGTAGACCGGGACGCTCCCGGTGGCGTCGTACCCGGTCGCGGTGACCGAGATCCGGTCGCTCATCACGACCATGGCCGGATGGAGGTCGATGATCGAGGTCACCGCGCGTTTCACCCAGGCCAGACAGGTGAGCGAGTCGTGCGCGGCCGGCAGGTTCTGGCGGATCTCGCTGAAGGCGCAGCGGTTCGCGATCAGGGTGGTGATCTTGAACGGGGTCTTCTTGGCGGCCTGCTGCAGAGCGGGCAACCACTCACCGGCGTGCGAGTTGCCCACGAGGACGACGTTCACGGTGCTGTGCCGGCGACCGAAGGTGCAGCGCTTCTCGTTGTACGACGGTTGGTACGAGCGGCAGTCGTAGCCGTTCGCCTGCTTGTTGTAGTCGTCGGAACGGTCCAGGGCAGCCGCGATCGGATCCGGCACCAGGTCGTTGTACGGGACGTCGGGGCACTTGCTCGGATGATCGAGAGCGCGTGCGCCGAAGCAGGGATCGTCGGTGGCCAGCGCGTGTGCCAGGACGAGGCGGGCGCTCGAGACCCGGTGGTCGACCTCGGCGAGCTGGATACCGGCGCCGGCTACGACGACGGCCATGGCGACGGCTGCCAGTGCGAAGGGCTTGGGCAGCGGGATGCCCCAGGACGCGTTGCGGAAGCGGTCCTCGACCAGCGCCTTGGTGGCGGTGGCGAGCAGCAGGGTGACGGCGACGATGGCGCCGCGGTCGGTCCAGGTCAGCGGGTGGCCGGTGGCCTCCGGGACCAGCACGACCAGCGGCCAGTGCCACAGGTAGACCGAGTAGGAGATGTTGCCGAGCCACTGGATCGGGGGCAGGCCCAGCAGCGGGCCGGGGGCGATCCGGCCGGCGCGGGCGTGCGCGCCGATCACTGCCGCGGTGCCGAGGACGGGCACGGCCGCCTGCCAGCCCGGGAACGGCGTGCTGCCGGTGTAGGTGAAGGCGGTCCAGCCGATCGCGGCGAGGCCCAGCCAGGCCAGAGGAGTGGCGATCGCGGGTCTGAGCTGACCGGGCCTGAGCAGGGTCACTGCGGCCAGGATGCCGCCGATGCCCAGCTCCCAGACCCGGGTCGGGGTGACGAAGTACGCCGCCGCGGGATTGGTCCTGGTGAGGTGGACCGACCAGGCGAACGAGGCGCCGACGATCACGGTCAGGCCGGCAAGGACCACCGGCAGTGGTTTCCGACCGATCAGGCGGGCGAGGGCGGCGAGCAGCAGGATCAGGATCGGCCAGACCAGGTAGAACTGCTCCTCGACCGAGAGCGACCAGAAGTGCTGGACCGGCGAGGGGGCGTTCTGCGCAGCGAGGTAGTCGACAGCGTTGTTGGCCAGCAGCCAGTTCACGACGTACAGGGCGGCGGCCCGGGCCTGGCGTGCGGTGTCGGCCCACTGGGTGTCGGGCGCGACGAGCCGTGAGGCGATCAGGATGGCGCTGAGCACCAACAGCGAGGCGGGCAGCAACCGGCGTACCCGCCGGCTCCAGAACTTCACCAGGTCGCGCGGCCCGGTGGGGATGTGCTCGAGCAGGTGCAGGGTGATCAGGAAGCCGGAGATCACGAAGAAGACGTCGACCCCGGCGAATCCGCCGGTGACCGACTTCGGCGCCAGGTGGTAGACGAGGACCAGCGAGACCGCGATCGCGCGGAGCCCCTGGATGTCGGCGCGTACGGCGCACGTCGGTGAGCTCGGGGTGGTGGTCATGCGTTCGTTTCTTCGGGGGACGGGCACCAGAAGGGTAAGCGGCCAGGCACGGCGACTGGCAATTGGTCAGTGCCAGGGTTCGGGGCCGTATCTGCATCCGGCCACGCACAGCCCGGTCCGGGCGCTGGTGACCGGTCAGACGAGCACGTTGGAGAAGAACATCGACGCGAGGAACACGTACTGGACAGTCAGCAGCATCAGTAGCGGCACCTGCAGCCAGCGCGGCACGGACTTGACCAGGATCAGCGCGACGAACATCAGCGCGTGCCCTCGGTACCAGGACTGGACCCCGCCGAGGAACGGCAGCACGAAGATCCCGCACGTCATGAGGAGCGCGGCCCACTCCTCGGGCGGGAGCACCCGATCTCGCAACAGGCGCCAGCCGACAGCGAGGGTGACGACGGCGAGGAACACGGTGTTCACGAGCAGCTCAGGTTGGTGTGCCCTGATGCTGTGGTCGACCAGCCAGGTGTGGTTCAGGTGCGGGTGGTAGTAGTCGAGGAAGTTGTAGTGGAGCGCCTTGAAGTACGCCGTGATCGGGTTCCGGAGGTCACCCGTGTGGAAGTACGTACGATTCTGGATCGTGTACGCGTTCCAGCGCCCGGTCCCGCGCCACTGCATCCAGTGCGTCAGAGCGATGCTGGAGGCCGCGACCGCCGCCGCAGATGCGCCCTTGAGGATCCGTACCGGCCACCGGTCCGCGCGCCAGGCAAACAGGATGCTCAGCACGAGCACGGGCAGCACGACCTGACCGCTCGGATGAGCGAGCACCGCAGCGAAACCTCCGGCGCTCACGAGCACCCAGGAGCTGCGCTTGAACCCGACCAGGACGACCAGGAGCGCCAGTGCCGCCATCGACATCGGGAAGGCCGCGTGGAAGTAGATCCCGCCCGGAAATACCGCTCCGATCGCCATCGTCAGGCCGGTCGCGACGGTCCAGCGCCCTTCGAGGAGCCACCAGAGCACCACGAACATCGCGAACAGCATCACTTCGGGGATCAGGACTGCGGCACCATCGGTCGGGAGTCCGAGCGCAGACAGTGCCCGGACCAGCAGCGGGTACCCGGGGAACCAGGCGGAGTTGCCGCAGTACGCGTGCGGGATCGGGACCCAGTGGGGGCACTTGTACAGCGCGTAGCCGCTCCGGGCGATGCTGAGGTAGTTCCCTGAGTCCCAGTGCTCGCGGGCTGCGATCGACCAGTAGTGCACGTGCGACTGGTGGGCTGCTAGCCAGCTGATCATCGACGCTGCGACCCACGCGATCGCGGGCGGGAGCACCCAACGAACGCCGCGATCGGAGAGGCGAGCGGCCGCGGACATGGTGAGGATGCTTCCACAACGCCAAGAACCGTCCGTGGCTGGTTCGGCGTGGGGAGGCCGCCTTCGCCGGCACCGTCGAGACCAGATCGGAATTGGGCGACGGGCCGCGGACGCGCCACCGGTAGTCTCCTCGCCATGAGTGCTGTTCTCGGCCGGCTGGTCGACGTACGGACCGGACTCGAGACGACCTGGGCGGACCTGCCGGAGCGGACCATCCCGGCCCCCGCCGCGATCGTCGTCAGTTCTTCGTTCGACGCGCTCTCCTGGGCCCGCGCGCACTCCTCGACGGGCGCCGAGTTCCTGGTCGTGGCTGCCGGCCGGATGGAGCAGAACCTGCGCGACGAGCTCCTCGCGAGTGGCTTCAACCTGGTCGAGGACGACGGCACCACCCCGACCCCGTCCCCGCGAGCCGCCGAGGAGGGCCGGCTCTGGTTGCTCACCTCGGGATCCACCGGTCGGCCCAAGCGGATCGGGCACACGCTCGCATCGCTGACCACGGTGGCCGGTGAGCTCGCGCCGCGCCGCTGGCTGTGCCCGTACTCGCCCGGCACCTATGCCTGGTGGCAGGTGGTCACGCTGGCACTCGGGTCGCCCGGCCAGGACCTGGTCGTCGTCGATCCGGCGTCGCTGGACGGCTGGGTCGACGCGGCGATCACCCACGGCGTCACGGCTGCGTCGGGTACGCCGACGTTCTGGCGGCAGAGCCTGATGGCACACAAGGACCGGATCGGCCAGGTGCCGCTGGAGCAGATCACCCTCGGCGGCGAGCCCGTCGACCAGGCGATCCTGGACCAGCTCCGGGCCGTGTTCCCGGCAGCCCGGATCTCCTGGATCTACGCCTCCTCCGAGCTCGGAGCATCGATCGTGGTCCACGACGGTCGCGCCGGTGTCCCGGTCGAGTGGTTGTCCGAGGGCTGCGAGGAGGTCGAGCCCAGTCGAGATCCCGGGTCGAGATCCCGGCCGCGGCTCTCGGTCGTCGCCGACCAGCTCGTGATCGCCTCGCCGCACCACGGTGC
>JAOPXD010000156.1 GCA_025965315.1 Marmoricola sp. | reverse complement strand
ACCAGGTTCCCGGTCTCGCGCAGGTAGCCCTTCTCTGCCGACAGCTCGTTGCCGCGCCGCTCGACCCGCCACCCTCGCAGTGCCCTGCGAGCCTCCACCAGTACGTCGTCAGGAGCTGAGGCGACGTCCCAGCGGTCCGAGGCAGGAAGCTTGGACAACGAGCGCGGCACCTTCGGCGGCCGGCGCGTCAGGGCCTTGAGGTGCAGGCGGGTGCGGGGCACGAGGCAGCCGACCAGCGACAGGAACAGCAGCAGGTAGATGGCGCTGAACCAGGTCGAGCTGAAGACGTCGAACAGCTGCAGCCGGTCCATCAGCGGCCCGAGCGTGCCGTGGTCGCGCAGGTAGGTGGTGACGCGGATCGGGTTGTTGCGGCGCTGCGGCAGGAACCCGCCGGGGACGCTGGCGAGGGCCAGCAGGAACAGCAGCAGCAGGGCGGTGCGCATGCTGGTCAGCTGCCGCCAGCCCAGTCGCAGGGGGCCGAGCGGGTCGCCCTTGCGCGGCTGCTGGACGGCCTTGGGCTGCGTGGTGAGGCGCGTCGCCTCGTCGACCTCCGAGGTCGTCCCTGAGGTGGTCTCCGAGGTGGTCACAGGCCCGTGCTGAATCCCGAGACCCACACGCGCAGGTGCACGGAGATCTCGTTCCAGAGGCCGCTCGCGAGCAGCAGTCCCGTGACGACGAGCAGGCCGCCGCCGAGGCGGAGCACCCAGTCGTAGTGACGCTTGACGACGGCGAAGGCGCCCAGCGCGCGGCGGAAGAACAGGGCCGTGAGCAGGAAGGGGATGCCGAGTCCGAGGCAGTAGACCAGGGTCAGCAGGGCCCCTCGTCCGGCGGTGGCGCCGTTGTAGGCCAGGCCGTTGACGGCACCGAGGGTCGGTCCCGTGCAGGGGGCCCACCCGACGCCGAACACGATCCCGAGCAGCGGAGCCCCGGCCAGCCCGGCGCGCGGAAGGCGGTGCAGCTTGACCTCCCGCTGAAGCCCGGGGATGAGCCCCAGGAACGCCAGCCCGAGGACGACCGTGATCACGCCGAGGACCCGCTCGACCAGCTTCTGGTGCAGCTGCAGCTCGCCGGCCAGGCTGCCGAACAGGGCGCCCTCGCTGACGAAGACGAGGCTGAAGCCCAGGACGAACAGCAGTGCCCCGAGCACGACGCGGACCTTAACGCCGTCGTCCTCCTGGTCGGCGGCGAGGTCGACCCCGGTGACGCCGGTGACGTAGGACAGGTAGCCCGGGACGAGCGGCAGGACGCACGGGGACAGGAAGCTCACCAGCCCCGCCGCCGCCGCGATCGGGATCGACAGCACCAGCGGCCCCGTCGTGACGGTGTCGGTGACGCTCACGCCGTCTCCTTGGCGATGGTCTGCACCGGGATGAGCAGCTGGGTCTCGGTCAGCGGCGTCGGGAACCGCGCGGCGACCCGGCCCTTGCGGTCGAAGATGAGGGTGCTGGGCGGGTTCTGCGGAGCCTGGCCGCGGAACTTCAGCAGCAGCACGCCGCTCTGGTCGTAGAGGCTCGGGTAGGCGACCTTCTTGGCGCGCTGGAAGGCCTGGGCAGCGACCTTCTCGTCACGGATGTCGATGCCGACGAACGCGACGCCCTGCCCCTTCGTGGCGGAGTAGACGGCGTTGAGGTTCTCCGCCTCGGCCTTGCACGGCCCGCACCAGGAGGCCCAGAAGTTGACCACCACGACCTTGCCGAGCATGTTGCTGAGGTCCAGCGAGGTGCCCTCGAGGGTGGTGCCGGACAGACTGGGCGCCTGGTCACGGTTGTCGATGGGGAACACCCCGGACGGCAGTCCCGAGTCGGCGGCGCCGCTGCCCGTGCACCCCGACAGCAGTGCCGCGAGCAGCAGCACGGGCACGAGGGAGCGGCGCACGACAGGACCTTCTCGACAGGGACGGGACGGCTGCGACCTGCAGCCCCTCCATTGTCGTCCATGTCGCCGAGAACGTCCTGCTCGTCGTACAGGGGAAGGGTCTCAGGGAGCGGAGGGGTCACTGGTCAGGACGCTCATGACCACCTCGTCCTGGAAGCCGCCGCGGATCCAGGCCGCCTCGCGCAGCAGCCCGTCGCGGCGGAAGCCGGCCTTCTCGTAGGCCCGCAGGGCCCCGGTGTTGGTGTCGAGGACCTCGAGCTGCACCCGGTGCAGGCCGCGGTCGACGAAGGCGTAGCGCAGGATCGCGCGGCAGGCGTCGGTCCCGTAGCCATGGCCGCGGAAGTCCTCGCCGATGACGATGCCGAGGTGAGCCCGGCGGTTGTGCAGGTCGACGCCCCACAGGCAGACGGCCCCGACGAGCTCCCCCTCGGCGTCGACGGCGAACGGCGCGAACGCGTCACCCGCGCGGTAGCCGGTCTCGCTGCCGTCGTCGTACTCCTTGAGGACGTCGGCGACGGTCTTGGGCAGGTAGGGCTTGTCGTTGAGCTCGGGCCAGGTCGCGTAGGCCAGGTCCCAGGCGGCGAGCACCTCGACGTCCTCGCGCTCGATGGTGCGGAGCGTCACCAGGTCGCCGGCCAGCGACATCAGGCTCCCTTGCCCGCCCGTCGGCCCTGCTCGCCCGCGGGCTCGGTGTAGGTGACGTAGGCCAGCTGCTCGTCCTCCCACGTCACCGAGGTCAGCGACGCCAGGCCGCACTGCCGGCGGTCCGGGCGGTGCCACAGCCGTCTGCCCTCGACGAAGCGGCGGAGCGTCCAGATGGGCAGCTGGTGGCTGACGCAGACAGCCTCGTGACCGAGGTTGCGGTCGCGGACGTCCTCGACGCTGTGCAGCATCCGGCGGGCGACCGCGAGGTAGTCCTCGCCCCAGGACGGCTGGAAGGGGTTCCAGAGGTAGGGCCAGTTGGCGGGGCTCTTCAGCGCGCCGTCCCCGACACCGAACCGGGTGCCCTCGAAGTGGTTCTCGCTCTCGATCAGCCGGTCGTCGGTGGTGATGCCCAGGCCGAAGACCGCAGCGATCGGCTCGGCGGTCTGCTGCGCCCTCAGCAGCGGGCTGGCGACCACCTCGGTGACGTCACGGCCCTGCAGGGCCAGGGACGCGTCGACGGCCATCTGCTCGCCGTCGGCGGACAGCCGGAAGCCGGGCAGCCGGCCGTAGAGGATCTTGTCGGGGTTGTGCACCTCGCCGTGGCGGAGCAGGTGGACGGTGGTCCTCATCGGACCGCCGCCGCTGCCATCGCGGCCTTCGGCATCGCTGCCATGACCCGGTCGAGCACGTCGTCGTCGTGCGCAGCGCTGACGAACCACGCCTCGTACGCCGACGGGGGGAGGTAGACGCCCTGGGAGAGCAGGGAGTGGAAGAACGCCTTGTACTGCTCGACGCTCTGCGTGGTGGCGCTGGCGTAGTCGGTCACCGGCTGGTCGGTGAAGAAGATGCTGAAGAGCGAGCCGGCGGTGCTGAGCTGGTGCGGCACCGAGGCGGCCGACAGCGCGGCGCTGGCCATGGCGCCGACCTTCTCGGCGGCGCTGTCGAGGTGGGCGTAGAGGGCGTCGTCGCAGTGCTGCAGCGTGGTCAGCCCGGCGGCGACCGCGAGCGGGGTCCCGGACAGCGTGCCGGCCTGGTAGACGGGCCCGACCGGGGCGAGCTTGCCCATGATGTCGGCGCGGCCGCCGAACGCCGCGGCGGGCAGGCCACCGCCCATCACCTTGCCGAAGGTGAACAGGTCCGGTACGACGCCCTCGAGCCCGAACCAGCCGGCGCGGGAGACGCGGAAGCCGGTCATCACCTCGTCGCTGATCAGCAGCGCGCCGTGCCGAGCGGTCACGTCCCGGAGGCCCTGGCTGAAGCCGGGGGCGGGCGGGACGACACCCATGTTGGCGGCGGCTGCTTCGGTGATGACGCAGGCGATCTGGTCGCCCAGCTCGGCGAACACGGCCTCGAGCGCGGGCAGGTCGTTGTAGGGCAGGACGATCGTGTCGGCGGTCATGGCCCCGGTGACGCCGCCGCTGTCCGGGAGCCCGAACGTCACGAGGCCGGAGCCGGCCGACGCGAGCAGCGCGTCGACGTGCCCGTGGTAGCAACCGGCGAACTTCACGATCAGCTCACGGCCGGTGAAGCCGCGTGCCAGCCGGATCGCCGACATGGTCGCCTCGGTGCCCGAGCTGACCAGACGCACCTTCTCGACCGGCGTCCGGGCGACGATCTCCTCGGCCAGCTCGACCTCGGTGGTCGTCGGGGTCCCGTACGACGTCCCGCGGCTGATCGCGGCACCGACAGCCTCGAGGACACCAGGATGCGCGTGCCCCAGCAGCATCGGTCCCCACGAGCAGACCAGGTCGACGTACGAGGCGCCGTCGACGTCGGTCAGCCAGGCGCCCGCCCCTGAGGCCATGAAACGGGGCGTGCCACCGACGGCGGCGAACGCACGCACCGGGGAGTTGACGCCGCCGGGCGTGACCGCGCGCGCTCGGGCGAACCACTGCTCGGAGGACGAAGGCACAGGGCATTCTCGCTGACGGCTCCCAGCGGCGACGAATCCACCCCCGGACCACCGCGCCCGGGGCCCTGAAATTCGGATAAGGAATTCGTCGAAACCCGCGCCATGAAATCGCCGCTCCTCCGTCTCCTAGAGGTAACGCACTCACCGCACCCGGACCAACGGTCGACAAGACGGCCAAAAATAGACATTTGTTCTACCGTGACCCCTTTGGGGGCACAATCGTTGAAAAGGGTGTTGTCCGATTCATGGCTTATCGGACCGATCGCTACCAGGGAGACCCGCGCATGTCCATGAAGCTGAAGACCCGCAAGAGCAAGGCGGCCACGCTCGTCCCCCTGGCACTGATCTCGGCCGCCTGGACAGCCAGCCTCGCCGGTGCGGATCCGACGGCGTCCGCGGCCCAGGTGCACAAGCACAGCCTTCCCGGCGGCGCGACCGTTCCGAGCGAGGCCATCAACGCTCCGGCCAGCGTCCCGGTCCCCGGTCAGATCGCCCCGAGCGTGCCGGACGGCACCGCCGACGCGGTCGTCGCCGGCGCCTCGACCAACGGCATCCCGTCCGCCGCCCTGTCGGCGTACCAGCGCGGTGCGCAGATCATCGACGCCGCCGACCCGACCTGCAACGTGCCCTGGGAGCTGCTCGCCGCGATCGGTCGGGTCGAGTCCGACCACGGCCAGTTCGGCGGCAACACGCTGGGCAGCGACGGCATCAGCCGCCCGGGCATCTACGGCCCGGAGCTGAACGGCCAGAACGGCACCCAGGCAGTGATGGACACCGACGGCGGCCTGCTCGACCACGACCCGGTCTACGACCGCGCGGTCGGCCCGATGCAGTTCCTGCCCTCGACCTGGTCCTCGGTCAAGGTCGACGCCGACGGTGACGGCAAGCGCAACCCGCAGGACATCGACGACGCCGCCCTCGCGGCCGGGGTGTACCTCTGCTCCGGCAAGGACGACCTGTCCAGCCACGCCGGCCAGGTCGCCTCGGTCTACCGCTACAACCACAGCCAGGCGTACGTCGACCTGGTGCTGCGGATCACCCAGGCCTACAGCCAGGGCGACTACAGCGCGATCCCGTCGGGCACCTACGGCGGCACCGTCTTCACGCCGAGCTACTCCAGCGCGATCCGCAACCGGCACCACGCGAAGGCCAACGGCTCGACCACGTCGAGCACCCCGGTCGACACCGGGACGACCGGAACCACCGACCCGACCACCGGCGACGGCGGTGGCACCACCCCGACCCCGCCGTCCAAGCCCGCCAACCCGCTGAAGGGCGTCACCGACGGCCTGAGCACGACCGTCACCACGGTCACCCAGGGCATCACCAAGCCGGTCACGGACACCCTGGCGACGCTGACGTCCGCCCTCGGCTTCTGCGGCGACCAGTTCGCGAAGATCCCGGACCCGCTGCACCTGCTCAACGCCGCCAAGGCGAAGTGCGCCAGCAAGGTCCAGGGCCTGACCACCTCCGACGCCGCGGCCCTGATCCCGAACACCCTGGCGACGATCCTGAAGTGGCTCGGCCTGCACAAGTGACTCCCTTTGCCAAGGCCTGATCTAGGCTCGCGGCATGCGCAGCCTGGTGATCACCTGCACGGCCGGAGCCGACGAACCCGAGCGCTGCAACCAGGCGTTCACCGTCGCCTCGGCGGCGATCGCCTCCGGTGCGGAGGTCACGATGTGGCTCAGCGGCGAGGCCGCCTGGTTCGGCGTACCGGGCCGGGCCGAGGCGTTCGAGCTGCCGCTGTCGTCCTCGCTCGCCGAAGCCCGCGACCTGATCCTGGAGCAGGGCACCCTGATCGTCTGCGCCCAGTGCGCCGCGCGACGCGAGCTGACCGAGGCCGATCTCGTTCCCGGAGCACGGATCGCCGGGGCGACGGTGTTCACCGAGTCGATCCTGGCCGACGACGTCCAGGCCCTGACCTACTGACCGAAGGTCTCGGCGCTCCCGTCGGCGTGGACGATCAGCCCTGAGCGGCCGGGTCGTCCCTCGAGCCAGCCACGAGCGTCCCGACCCAGGACGAACGCCACCGTTGCCTCGATGTCGACCCAGGTCAGCTCGGGCCCGACCACGGTGACCGATGCCAGTGCGTCCGGGACCGCGCCGGTCCGGGGATCGGTGATGTGTGCGCCCCGGTGCGCCAGGCCGGACGTCGCCACCGCCCCGTCGCGGACCGGGACGACCGCGACGATCCGCCCCGGAGCGTGCGGGTCCTCGATGCCGATCCGCCAGCCGTCGGACCCGGGCATCCGGGTCCGGCAGACCAGGTCGCCGCCTGCCGAGAGGCAGACATCGGTGTCCTCGAGCCCGTCGAAGGCCTTCGCGGCACGCTCGACCGCCCAGCCCTTGACGATCCCGCTCGGGTCCAGCACCACGCTGCCGTCCGGCCCGGCGCGCTCGACGTCGAAGGCACCACCGGACTCGTGGCGGGCGACCTCCGCGATCGTGAGCACCTCGGCGACCTCGGGCGGACACTCCGCGAGGTCGATCTCTCCGCGACCCAGTCGCGAGATCATCGAGTCGGGTCGATAGGTGCTGAACACCTCGTCGGCCGAACGCAGGATCGCCAGCGCTACGTGCCACGCACGATCCGCACGGTCGTCGCAGGCATGGCGACCGCGCAGCGCGAGACTGATCGGCATCCCCATCACCTGCTCGACGCGGCGGTGCGTCTCGGGTCGCGGCACGTCCAGCTCCGCGGTGATCACAGGTTCGCCTGGTCCAGGGCACTCTGCAGCGACTGCAGGTACCCGCCGCTGGTGACCGTGGCGCCGCTCACCATGTCGATGCTCGCGCTCTGGGAGGCGATGGTCTCCTTGGTCAGGATCGGCAGCGCGTAGGCGTTGATCTGGCCGTCACGGCCGTTGCCGCTCGGGTACTGCAGCACCGTCACCTTGGTGATCTTGTCGGCGGCGACGGTGAGCTCGACCTGGACGGGGCCCCACTGCGTAGACGCCACCGATCCGGTGACCGTACGAGCGGTCGACGCGGACGAGCTCTTCTTCGTCGATGTGCCGGCCGAGCTCGTCGCCGAGCTCGTCGCGGTGCTCGTCGGTTCGGTGCTGCTGACCACCGGTTGCTGCGAGTGCACCGAGGTGCTCGCACCCGACGAGCCGGCCGTGGACGTGTGGTAGCTGAACAGCAGTACGACTGCCGAGACGGTGCTGAGGGCCCAGAAGCTGATGCGTTTCATTCTGGTCACCAGGCAAACGTTTCGAGGTGGATGTTGTCGTCGGGGACGCCAGCAGCAACGAGGCTGCGCATCACCAGGTCCGTCCACGGCTCCGGGCCGCAGAGGTAGACGTCGCGCTCGGCGACGTCGGGGATCCAGAAGAGCAGCGCCGTGACGTCGTCGGCGCGACCGATTCCGTCGCCGAGCCACGAGTCCGACGTACGGCGCCTCCCGGGCAGGCGCAGGACACGGAGGCCGCGTTCGGCGGCGATCCGGTCCAGCTCGGCACCGAAGAGCGGCTGGTCGGTGAAGCGCTCGAGGTACACCGCGTCACCAGGTGCGTAGCCCAGACCTTCCGCCAGGGCACGCAGCGGGGTGCTGCCGACGCCGGCGCCGATGAAGGCGACCTTGGCGCGGGTCCGTGCCCGTGGGCTGAGCCGGCCGAACGGGCCCTCGACCAGGACCCTGGTTCCTGGCTTGAGGCGGCGGGTCGCCGTGCTGCCGTCACCGACGCCCTGCACGGTGATCCGCAGGTCGCGGCCGTCCGGAGCCGCCGAGAGCGAGTACGGGTGCGCCCGCGACCAGCCCGGTCCGGTCAGGAACCGCCAGCTGAAGAACTGCCCGGGTTCGACCCGCAGCCTGTCGAGGCGTCGGCCGCTGACGTAGACGGACCAGACCTGGTCACCCTCGTCCTGGACCGAGGTCACCCGGAGCTGGTGACGCAGGTTGGTGAGCACCGGCAGACCCAGCCGCCAGACGACCACCATCCCGGCGGCGACGGCCCAGGTCGTCCACCAGAACACCGTCCTGGTCGGCGAGCTGGTGAACTGCTGGCCGGTCCAGAGCTGGTGCGGAAGGGCGAGTCCGACGCCGAGGTAGGCGTAGAGGTGCAACAGGTGCCACGACTCGTAGCGCAGCCGGCGCCGGGCCGCCTTGACGCTGGTCACCACGACCATCACCAGGGCCAGCGTGCCGGCGAGGGCGAGCAGCATCCCGGGGTCGTCGACGGTCAGGTTCCAGAACGTCTTCGGGACCGCCGGCAGGCCGCCGCCGGCGTACCCCCAGGTGATCGTCACGACGTGGACGAGCATCAGCGTGAACGAGGTGAAGCCGACGACCCGGTGCAGCTTGGCCAGCCGGTCCTGGCCGTAGGCGTGCTCGAGGACCGGGACCCGCGCCATCAGCACCACCTGGGCCAGCAGCAGCACCGTGGCGACCAGACCGGTCAGCCGACCGACGGACGTGAGCCCGGTGACCCACCCGCCGAGGTCCTGGATCCCGCGGTCGGCGACCCACCACGAGGTGACCAGGGTCAGGCTCGACCAGAGGACCGCGATGGTGGCGATGCGGACAGCAGCGTCGAGCCGCGCCCGGTCGCCGAGCCGCGGCGCGCGCCGTACGCCGACGAGGTCGGCGGAGCGGGTCGAGGACACCGTCGTCACGACGGAGCTCCGGTGGTTCTTCGGTCGATCACGATTCCCCCAGGACTGGTTGCTGACCTCGAGTGTCACTGCCAGTTCCCTGCGCCAGGTGTGGGCGTTCTGTGAGCCCGCTGTGGACTCGGACCGCACCGTGGAGCGACCGTGCTCGTGGTCAGGTACAGGCTCGCACCTGCGGCCTGACCGGGGCCTGAACGCCGAGCGTCAGCCGATGACGCCGGTCGCGGTGGCGGCGTCGTCGAAGTCGGTGCCGGCGAAGGTCGCGGTGTAGCTGGTCGCCGTCGCGGAGACCTTGTACCCGAGGGCGTGGAAGCAGGTCGCCACCCCGGACGAGTTGGTGGTGGCCTTGCAGACCACCTTCCCGGCAACGGTGAACGAGATCGGCTGGCCGGCGTACGGACCGTCGACGACGCCCGGACCGAAGCGGGAGGTGTGGGTGAGGGTCGCCCGGAACGCGCTCGGCGTCAGTCCGAGCAGGCCCTTGGACGCCTTCGCCGCGGTCAACTCGGTCGGGTCCTTGCCGACCAGGAAGAACTGCGTCACCGGCGTCGCCGCGGCGTACGTCGTGTTGCCCGCCTGGGTCGCGTCGAGGGTGCAGGTGCCGGGCCGCGACCAGTTCACCGCCAGGCTGCCGTCGGGGCCGGCGCTGCCGAAGCAGACCGCGGCCGAGGCCGGGTCGACCGCGATGGTGACCGGCAGCATCGAGGTCGAGGTCGCGGTCGCGATGTAGAAGCCGTCCTCGTCGTACCGGACGTCCGTCGGCGTGCTGGTGAAGTGGATCGTCTGCGCCTTCTTGGCCGGCGCCGCTGCCGCGGGCCCACCCGCGGCCACGAATGCGCCGAGGACGAGCACGGAGGTGGCGATGGCGGCGGCGGCGCGGGAACGGTTCATGCTCCCAATGTAGGGGCGATCAGCCCGGATGGCCCGGCCCACGGACCAGGTGGGCCGGCGCACACTGTCCTGGTGAACCGAAAGCGGTCCACGTTCGTGTCCTCTACGGAGGTGCACACCGAGCGATGACCGACAACCCGACCGCGATGATGCAGCAGCTGCACGACGAGCACGCCAGCGCGCTGTGGGGCTTCTGCCTGCACCTGACCAGCGACCCGGTGCGGGCCGAGGACGTCGCTCAGGAGACGCTGCTCCGCGCCTGGCAGCACCACGACCGGCTCGACGAGTCCCGCGGCTCGGTGCGCTCGTGGCTGTTCACGGTGGCCCGCAACATCGTCATCGACGAGTGGCGCAGCAAGAGGTTCCAGAACGAGCGGAGCACCGGCGAGCTCCCCGAGCCCGGGGACGCGGTCGACCACACCGACACGCTCCTGCAGTCCTGGCTCGTCGCGGACGCGCTCACCCAGCTCTCGCCCGAGCACCGCGCGGTCCTGCTCGAGTGCTACTACCGCGGCCGCTCGGTGGCCGAGGCCTCGCGACGGCTCGGCGTCCCCGAGGGCACCGTGAAGAGCCGGACGCACTACGCCTTGCGAGCCCTCCGGCTCGCCCTGGAGGAGATGGGAGTGGGCGCATGACGAGCGAACCGACGAGCGGGCCGGCGAGCACCTGCGGCCACGAGCACGAGGACGGCGCCTACGTCCTCGG
>JAOPXD010000119.1 GCA_025965315.1 Marmoricola sp. | reverse complement strand
CTGCTCCAGGTACCGAATCAGCGCCGGTGACGCAGGCGTGACCAGCGGACTGTCGGGCGCGTTGGGAGTGCAACTAGGGCCGCGAGCGCTGAGATTGGCTGGGTTGCTCGAGGCTGCGCCGCGACGGACGGTCACGTTGGAGGAGCTGTGGTCGCTGTGGGCGCAGGCGGACCCCGCTTCTGCAGGCTCGCCAGCACGGCGTGCTGATTTGGCGAAAGCTATAGAACAACTAGCTGCGTTGGACCTGGTGAAGCCCTCAGTGAAAAGGGACACGACAGCGAAGCCCCACCTGCCGGTCCGGCTCACCTTGCCTGCCACGGCGCCAACGGCGTCGGCTGCCACAATCGCCCTCGGCATCGCATGGCGGCCCGAGATGGCATGGGTTCCCGGGACACGGCTAACCCTGGGACAAGTAGAGCAAATGCAGCGAGTCAACCTGTGGCTACGAGACCGTTCTACCGATACCGACGTGCTGCCGCTCCGGGAAAGGTCGCTGGAAGTGCTTGGCAACGAGAAGGCGCTCGACCGACTGCTGACCACTGGTGTGTTCGCCGAGGGCCGGTTGACACTGAAGCACCTGCGGACCTTCCGAACCCACCCGCCGTTGGCGTCGGTGAAACTCGGCAACGGACCGGTGCTGCTCGTCGTCGAGAACGACGATACGTTTTTCAGCATTCGCGAGGTCCTGACGCGACTGGCGCACGGACCCGGGCTTGTTGGGTACGTTGCGTGGGGTTCTGGCGGTGCGTTTGAGGCCTCGGTCCGCACATGCGGCGACCTTCCAGGGGTCGAGCGAGTCTCGTACTTCGGAGACCTGGACGCAGACGGTTTTCGGATACCAACGAGTGCAGCGGAAACGGCGGCCCGGGAGGGACTCCCTCCCGTGTCGCCGACGACGCGACTGTACGAATCTCTCCTGGCGACCGGAGCGCACATCCCGGGCCAAGTGCCAGTAGCCCCCGAACAGGCAAAGACGCTGACACGATGGCTCAGCGGCTCGTCCTGCGGCCAAGAGGCCGAGGACAGCGGGACACTCATCGCGGAACGGGCGGCTGAGCTTCTAGTAGCTGGTATCAGGATCCCGCAAGAGGCTGTCAATCTGACGCTGCTGACGCAATTGACTGCCGATCCAGACACGACTTGGCTAGCCAACTTGTAGGGACAAACCTCGCCTACGGGAACCCGAATGTGTAAGGGTCTCTGCTGTCGCTGCAGGTCATGCAGCTACGTCTTTTTGATTCCGCATTTGCTGCGCTGAACGACGCTGAAGCTCAGATAGTCGATTGATCCGCGCCGCTGGCGAACGACAGGTCCGAGCCGGCCATGACCGAGTTGAGCAACTCTGTGCTCGAGTTCCGGCGGCCAATCAATACGCGCCCATATATGTCCAGGGTGACGCTGCCACGGGAGTGCCCCAGCCTGTCCTGGACGTCGAGAACGTCGAGCCCATTGGAGAGCATCAAGGTTGCGGCAGTGTGCCGTAGCTGACGCACGTTGATGCCTCGGCCTTCGAGACCGGCAGCCTTCACGGCCTTGACGAACTCGCGACGGAAATTCGACCGGAGAGGTGTGTGACCGTCGCATGCACCGTCAACCTTGCACCCACCCTTGCGACCCGATGCTGCGTGCCTTCCTTTCGAAGGACACGGTGCTGTGAGGAACACCCGCCGATCCCCCGCCACATCTACAGCGGATCGTTCACGGTGCCACCGGAACACGTCTACGGCTATGTCCGGGAGCGGAACAACCCGCGTCGCGGCGTCGGTCTTCCCGCCCACGCGCAGGTGCAGGACACCTTGAGATTCGACGATCGTTTCGTTGCCGACGTAGACGACCTTGTTCTCGAGGTCCACGTCCTTCCATCGCAGACCCATCGCCTCGGACCATCGAAATCCCAGCCACGAGGAAAGGAAGACGAGGGCCTTCCAATCGTCGGGCGTCGCCTTCGTCAATAGATCCACTTCGTGGGCATCTAAGACGTCGGAGAGCGTCACGCGCTTGCGTCGCTGCGCCGGTCCCCTGGTCTCAGCCGCAGGATTCGTGCGCAAGACGCCTTCTCGAACCGCAGCGCTCAGGCATTGCTTGAACTGGGCTAGGACCATGCGCTTGGTTGTCGTTCCCGCGTCGAGATTCTTGATCCACCTGTCCACGTCGAGCGGTCGGATTCCGCTCAGTGCGACTCGCTCCCAGGTCGGCAGGATGTGGTTCTTCGCTTGCGACGCTTCGGTCGCAGTGCGAGAAGGCGAAACTTCACGAGCTGCAACCCCAGCGCCGGTGGAAGTCACCGAACTTCTCACGTCCTTTGGTCGGGTCGAGCCAGTCTCCAGTGTCTAGTCGATGTTGTGACTGGTTGGCGTACCGAACAGCCTCGGCATGGCTGTCGAAGGTCTTCGAGCGTGACCTGCCTTGGTCGTCGCGGAGACGCACTACGTAGACGTCTCCACGCTTACCCGAGCGTCTCTCGACCGATGCCATCCTCTGCTCCAAACTTGTTTGGGAGCAGGAGTGTTGCTCTGAAAATTGATAGTTGCAAGTCGGTCCAGTCGCGCACTAGAAAAGTCGTACGAGCGTCCCGATAACCTTCCAAGGACTATCGGAACAATCGCACGTCTTGATCTAAAAGGCGTGATGGCATTGGTCGCAATTCGCGTCGACCATGGTGCTTTTCACGGCACCAACGAACCGGCTAGTGTTCCGCGTTCCCGACCTAGATATTGACCCACGGAACGACAAGGAAACGCGATGACGAACTCTGCGGAACCGCCCAACCTCAGCACGATCGACGAACTCGCCGACCGATTCGATGTGACCCGTGAAACCGTACTTCGATGGAACAGCTCGGGTACGGCCCCTCGTCGGATCTCGATCGGCAAGCGCGTCTACTACCGCGAGACTGACATCCAAGAGTGGATCGATGCTCAGGTCGCCAAATGAGCTACAACGCGAAAGACATGACCTGCATGATCCTTGCCGAACCGGGTTCGACGGTACGCATGCACCACTCGGACGGCTGCAGCTCTGTCGATCAGACTTTCGACCTGGTCCTGTGGGCAGGGTCGGCACAGTACGAGTTCAGGATGTACTTCGTGCCTCTGGGTGGTGGAAGTCCCGCTTTGCTCGATGAACTTTGTTCCAAGTGCAGCGACCAGTGCAGCGTGCACGTAAGGAAAGGCCCTGCTCAGTGACCACTCCCGAATCAGATCTTGAAGACTGGATCAAGGCAGTACTCCCTCCCGATCCGCCACTTACGCCCGAGCAGCGGGTCGCAAGCGACCAGCTCGCGGCCGACCTGCAGGCTAAGATTGCAGCCATCCGCCTCGAGCGCGACGGGCCTCCTGAACCGGTATGGCCAGCAGATGTGCTCCTACCTGACCTACGGAGCGATTACGCGCCGAGTGAGTCAGCACAGGCCGTGGATGACGCATGCGATTCGATCACGATCTTTGAGGTGTACGACCGGCTGTCGAAGGGGCAGTACGACAACCCCCGGTCGATCGCGACCCGCGATGAGGGCATCCAGATCAGTTGTCCGATCCCGGGGCACCGCGACAATAATCCGTCTGCAGCGATCAACAAGGTCAAGCAGGTCTGGATGTGCTACCGGTGCGGTGAGGGCGGCAACAAGTACACAATCGCCGGGTACGCATACGGTCTCGACCCAAAGCCAGGCGGACAGTTCTGGGAGATCAAGGTACGCATGGCCGAGGAGTTCCGCGGAGTCGCGTACAACCGACCGCAAGTATCCGCTCCGACTACTGCCCCGGCCACCTCCCAACCGCAGTCACCTCAGACTGCGCTACCCGAGCCGGTGCGGGTGGCGCCGAGTTACAAGATCCAGGATGTCCTGCCGAACGGGGACAGTTTCCTGCGTGCTTACTACGACGCGACATCAGTTGACCAGACGCCCTCCGAGTACCAACTGTGGTGCGGTCTAGTCGCCTTGGCTGTTGCGATCGGGCGAAGGGTGACGCTCGTCGACTCGATCCCAGTCACTGCCAACCTCGGGATCTGCTTGATCGGGATGACTGCCACTGGCAAGAGCCGCTCTATGCGGCATGTCGAGGACCTGCTTGGCATGGACCCTCGACTGCATTGGCATCCAGGCAACGAACTAGGGGTCAAGATCCGCCAGAATCCGGGCTCCGGGCCATATCTGATTGAAGAACTCGTCGACGACGAAAAGGTTAGTGGGAGTCTTTCCCTGCAACATCCCGTAAAGATCCTCATATCTCAGGATGAAATAAGCAGCCTGATCCGAAAGGGAAATAGCAGAGAAAGTAACCATGGTGTCCGCGAGGTTGTACTTCAGTTGCTGGACGGAAAACGTCGTCTGCACCACGGCTCGAAGACTGGAGGAAACTTCGAAGCGTTGGACAGTTTCGGCGTTCTTTTAGGTGCAACTCAGCCGGAGGTCGTTCCCACCTTGTTTAGCGACGAGGACATGGTGACCGGCTTCATGAACCGTCTCATCTTCGTTCCGGGCGAGCCAGTCAAGAGGTCCCACCGGAGCGCGACCCCAGTGGATCTCACGGACGCGCATGAGCACCTCAACCGCATCGTTGACTGGTCCGCTCAGGGCATCGAGATCGAAGACTGGGCTGACGACGCGGACGCGCTGTGGAAAGAGGCGTTCGAACTCAAGGTCGAGCCCCTGCAACGTGATAGGCGCTGGAACAAGATCCTTGGCCGCCTAGATCTCACGATGAAGCGCTTGATTCTCCTGTTCGCTGCAAACAACCGCAGCTCGTCCATCCAACTTGAACATGTGCAGAGCGCTCTCGCGCTTCTCGACTATCTGATCGAGTGCTATCAGCAACTAGTTGAAAACCTGGAGACGACAGACATTGACCAAGTCTGGGTCCGCATAGCGAAGGCGTGCCTGAAGTTGCAAGGGTCGCCCGACTACGAAGGACACGCGCCCATCTCCCAGGTCCAGCGAACGGTGAACAAGACCGGCTGGCAGGCACGCCATTACACCGAGACGATCGATGCCATGGTCGACGGCGAGCTCGTCGAGACCTACGAGCACACCAAGGCAAGTGGCCGAAAGATCAAGTGCTTCCGCCTGACCCCTCTCGGGCTCTCGCTGGCCGCGTAACTACGAACCTACGAACGTGCGATGGGTAGGACGGTCCTCGTACCGCCCAAGGGGGTCAAATCCCTTCGCACGTTCGTATTGTTCGTAACAACACACATGCATATGCGCTGACCTGCGGGTTTGGGTCGGGCAACTACGAACATCGGCTGCGAACGATACGAACGGTGACGGCGCTTGATCTGGCCGTTAGCGTGAGGCCGTGGTCGCTCGGCTCAACGCGCGCCAGCTTGAGGTGCTGCGATGGATAGCAGATGGGTGTCCGGAAGGCCATTGGTCTCCGGACGAGTTCGGCTACAAGACGAGCGCGAAAGCTTTGAAGGGTCGAGGGCTCGTGACCATCAAGGGGCACGCGCGTACCTGGTCGGCAACGGTCACCGACGTCGGGACTCATTACCTCGAGCACGACGGTTACCCACCCGGCTATCGGACTGTCGCCACGACGCAGACGCGGCCACGCGTAGACCAACGTGATGAGTCGTCGCGCCAGGCGCTCGCGCTAGGCGACGGTGCCTCCAAGACCATGGCCGAGGCACAAGCCCTGATCACACAGCTCCAAGACGAGGGCCGAGTCACGATCAACGATCCGGCCAAGTCCACAAGGGCGCACTACCGTCGCGTGCTGCACGCGTGCCGGGTTCACGCACTCGTCCCAAGCGGGCACGAATTGCTTTTCACCGGTAGGGACGCCGGGGACATCGTGATCGCACTGTCCGACGGGTCGGCCGAGGCGACGTCTGATTGGCTGCGCATCCGGACCACGTCTCGTCGGATCACCACCAACCTGGATGCCGTGCGGCGAGCGGTCGAGCAGACACCCGAGGTGCTCAAGGTCAGCGACGACCTGAGAGATCGAGCGGTCGAGGTTGTCGTTCGACTTGCTGATGCGCTGCGCGATCACGATCTGCGGCTCGGGGTGAACACGAAGCTCAAGACCCCGAAGCTCTACCTGCAGATCGATACGAAGCGTCGCGACGTCGTCCTCGAGGAGGCGACTAAGGAAGTGCCACACGTGCTTACCCCAGCTGAGGAGCGTGAGTCACGGCGCTACGGCTGGAAGACCTATCCGAAGACCGACCAGGTGCCCTCGGGCAACATCCGACTTAAGGTCGCGAGGGACAAGTGGAACGAGTTCGATGAGTGGGTCGAGGCTCCGGGTTCCCGCTTGAAGAGCCGAATCGGCGAGATCGCCTTAGCAATCAAGGCAGGCATCGTCGACGACCACGACGCCCGAGAGCGCCAGCTCCAAGCCCAACAGGAAGCGTCTGAGCGGTGGGAGCGGCAGCAGGCCGAGGAGCGGCAGGCTTGGGAGCAGCTCCGTGCTGGTGCAGTCAAGAAGGCGAGGGAGGCCGTCCGCGGCTCCGTCGTCGCAGAGACCATTGACGCGTGGAGGCAGGCCAACGAACTCCGAGCGTTCTGTACCTCCCTTGAGGACGCCCTCGGCGCAGGCACCGAGACGGACAAGCCAAACGTTCGGCGTTGGATCGAGTGGGCTCGTGCTCAGGCCGACGACCTGGACCCAACCCGGCAGATCGACCGCTTGGACGCGATCGACTTTGACGTCGCGCCTTCTGACGATGACCTGCGCCCATTCATGGACGGTTGGAGCCCGACTGGTCCGCAGAAGGACTACTCGGCTCGCTCCCAACAGCCTGATCCGCAACCGGTGCAGCGCAGTCCGTGGCACCCAGGGCTGCGCGGCAAACCGAGTTGGTGGCGCTAGCAAGACCGGCGTCTTGGGTTAGCCGACACCCTCCGATTCGGGATCGTTGGCACGTCAGCCGCCGCGGTCCAAGGCAGATGACCTCGTTCCGGCCTCGGCAAATCTGTTGCATACGGCGAGGGCGAAGAGCGTTCGTGCAAGGGGGGTGGGTCGGGATTTTATTGAGGGTGCCCGTCAAGCCAGAGGGCATGCAGCTCGGTCGCTGGTCGAGGTGTCGACGATCAACGCCTAGAACGCGTAGAAACGCCGTTCTACGGGCCGCGCACGGTTCGGAGGCCCTACTACGCCATATGACAACTAGTAGGGACGTTCCGCGTCGGGCGGTGCCGATAGTCGTGCTGTGTCAAAACTGTGTCAAGAAGCAGCGAACCCTCAGTCGCATTGCTGCGATCGAGGGCCTCTTTGTGCCGCTGACCTGCATGTTCTCGGGTGGGCGATACTGGGTTCGAACCAGTGACCTCTTCGGTGTGAACGAAGCGCGCTACCACTGCGCCAATCGCCCGACGTCGTACCTGTTGTGCGCGGGAAACAGTAGCCCATTCGGACTTCCCGTTTCACACCCGCCTGCTTGCCGACTGCCCCAAGCCCTGGGTTTCACGCTCAGACGCCACCACTGTCCGTCAACCTTCGCGGCCAGAATTGACCGATCGGCCCATGGTCGTGGTCTAGTCCAATGACGTATTTTACTAGACCAGCCGCTCGTTTTAAGTAGACCACCATCCCCAAAAGGGGCGTTTCGGGCCTTTCGGCCTTGCCAACGACGTGACCCGTCGCACACCCTCAGGGAGTTGCGCTGGGAGCTTGCGGGAGGGCTTGCTCCATCAGACGTGACCATCTGAAAGGCAGCCCCCCGATGCAGAAGCAAATCACTGCTCCGGCCATCACCGAAGCGATGCGGATGGAGTTCGTTGACGACCAGGGGACATCGACTCCCCTCGAGGCGGAGTTCGAGTTCAACCCGGCCGATCCGTACGCCGTCCACGTCCTGTTCAAGTCCGAGCCCGTTCCGGTCCGCTGGACGTTCGCCCGCGACCTGCTCATCGAGGGCTTCTACGAGCCGACCGGAGACGGCGACGTCCACGTCTGGCCCTGTCTGAGTGCCGACGGCAGCGCGGTGGTCATCCTCGAGCTGAACTCGTCCGGTGGCGAGGTGCTCGTCCAGGTGAGCTCGCGACAGCTCACCGGCTTCATCCAGCAGATCCTGGTTGCTGTACCGCTGGGCACCGAGGGCGACCTCGTCGAGTTCGACGACGAGCTCGTCGAGCTGCTCAGCGCCTGACCGTCTGCAGGCCCCGGTCGTCGGGGGTGGGGTGGCGCCGGGCGCCTGCAGTCAATGGGGGCACAACAACGAGGCTCAGGGGTCGATCCCCTGGGCCTCGTGTGCTTTCCAGGTCTCCATCAGCTGTCGAGTGATCGGACCCGGTACGGCGAACTCCCGGTCGTCGAGGCGTCGTACCGGCTGCACGTCGCGCGTGGTGGAGAGCAGGAAGACCTCCTCGGCCCGGTCGAGGACGTCGGCCGGCTCGTCGATCTCCCGGATGCCGCCCCACTCGACCGCCAGGGCACGGGTGACACCGGCCAGGCACCCGGACGCCAGCGTCGGGGTACGGGCCTCGCCGTCGACGACGTACCCGATGTTCGAGCCGGTGCCCTCGCACAGGTTGCCGACCGTGTTCGCGAAGACCGCCTCGGTAGCGCCGCGCTCGCGGGCGTAGGCCAGCGCGACCACGTTCTCGGCGTACGACGTCGTCTTCAGCCCGGCGACCGCGCTGCGCTCGTTGCGGACCCACGGCACCCGCACGGCGGCGGTCGAGTCCTCCGCCGGAGCCATCGGTGCCGCCACGACGACCAGCGTCGGTGGCCCTCCCCCGCGTCCTGAGCCCAACGGCGCCGGGCCGGCGGTCCAGGTGATCCTCAGGCGCCCCACGGGCATCTCCTGCCCCTCCAGGACTGCGGTAACACCACTGCGCAGCACTTCGACGTCCGGAGCCGGCAGACCGAGCCCAGCAGCCGAGCCCAGCAGACGCTCGAGGTGCCGACTGAGGGCGAACGGAACCCCGTTGACGACCTTGAGTGCCTCGAAGACGCCGTCACCCACGGTCAGCCCGTGGTCGTCCACGGTGATCACCGCAGCCGTGGGATCGTCCAGCAAGGAACCGTTGAACCAGACACGCATGGGCCGAGCCTAGGACGTCGGCACCTGGGCATTGCTGACAACGGGGGTCGAATTGGACGCTGGGTGGGCATCCGCTACTGTTCTCTTCGCACCGCCGGTTACACGGATGTTGCATGCGGACATAGCTCAGTTGGTAGAGCGCAACCTTGCCAAGGTTGAGGTCGCGAGTTCGAGTCTCGTTGTCCGCTCGGAGTAAGCACAGCCGAACCTCCGCGGTGGGTTGGCCGAGAGGCGAGGCAACGGACTGCAAATCCGTCTACACGGGTTCAAATCCCGTACCCACCTCGAAACTTCACAAAGTAAAGATCTTCACCCGGGCGATTGGCGCAGCGGTAGCGCGCTTCCCTGACACGGAAGAGGTCACTGGTTCAATCCCAGTATCGCCCACACAAGTCACGCAGGTCTGAGGCCGGCTCCGGAAACGGGACCGGCCTTTTGCCTTGCCCCGGTCGTATCGTGGGACACATGAGGGCCGAACGCGTCCGTAGACCCCCGCCGTGCGGCGCAGCGCCGTACGTCGGTCCGCTGGTGCTGATCGCCTTCGCCGGGATAGCCCTGCAGGTCGTCGAGATGGGCTACCACAGCACCATCCTCGGTCCCCCGACGTACTGGTTCCTGATCGGTTTCGGACTGCTCATGCTTGTCCAGGTACGCCGCAGCGCCTTCGCCCACGGCGTGATCATCGTGGTCTCGGTGTTCGGCGCCATCCTGTACCTGCCCGGCGTTTCGCACGAGCACGGACTGACCGTCATGTTCGTCGGGTTCGTGGTCCCGCTGCTGGCGCTCTCGGCCCCGCCCGTACGCCGCCACGTCCAGGAGCCGCGGACGACCTAGGAGTCGCTCAGCGACGACGCTGCGTGAGCTCTCGCAGCCCCGCCTGCAGGATCTGCTCGAGCGGGACGTGCGGTGCGTGCTCGGTGGTCCCCGGGACGCGCCCCGAGCAGTACGTCGGCCCGTCGGGTCCGAGTCCGATGCCGGTGTTCGCGGACCCGCACCCGTTCTGGATCACCGCTGGGTCGATCCACGCGAAGTGCGTCCAGTGCTCGGCACGGCAGCGCCGCTCGTGGCGACGCAACCACCGCGACGGGGACTCGCTCGCCCGGTCGAGGCCGTGCACCTGGCCGAACCAGCCGTCGTTGAGCAGCGCGAACGGCCCCAGCTGCCAGACGGCGTGGTGGTGCTTGGCAGCACCCTTGCTCTGGACCACGACGTACCCGCTCGGTGCCAGCTTGCCGTGCCGGATGGAGGCCATCGTCTCGTCGATCAGCTCGCCGAGCGACGGAGCCCGGTGCCGGTTGCGGGTGGCGTTCTCCGGCGATTCCCGCTGGGTCGGCACCAAGGGCGCAGCGGCGTGCCCGCGACCGATACGTCGCCTGACAGCGGTCATCCCCACACCCATGATCAAGACGGTAACCAGAGACCCTGTGCATGCTCGTATGAATTTCGGAACTGTTCAGTCCGCGGGTCAGATCAGTGACGTGGGGCACCTGGTGGGGCCTGATGGGTCAGTGTGACGATGCTGGTCCAGCCCACTTGGAGCCGCCGGGAGGGCTCAGTCCTGCTCGTCGTCGGCGGTCGCCTCGCCGTGCGTTCCCGGACGGGGTGCCCACGGAAGCTCCTTGGAGGGCCGTACGACGACCAGCTTGTCGCCGCGCGCGAGCTGGGTCACGGTCGGGTCGAAGTACCGGTAGACCTTCTCGTCGCGGAGCACCGCGATCACCTGGTCGGGCAGGGTCTGCGGTGCCTTGCCGACCTCGGTGACGAGCAGGTCGCGCTCGGCCACTTCGAGGCCCTCCCCGTAGGTGAGCAGGTCCTCGAGCACCGCGGCGAGCGGCGGTGAGACCGAGGAGAGCCCGACCAGTCGTCCGACGGCATCAGACGAGGTCACGACGGCGTTCGCGCCGCTCTGACGCACCAGCGGCACGTTGTCCTGCTCGCGGACCGAGGCGACGATGTGCGCGGTCGGGTTGAGCTGGCGCACGGTCAGCGTCGCCAGCACGGTGGTGTCGTCGCGCGGGGTCGTGATGATCACCTGCTTGGCGCTCTCCACGCCGGCCCGGCGGAGGACCTCGCGCCGGCTCGCATCGCCGGTCACCACGGCGAACCCGTCCGCGTGCGCCTCGCCGAGCGCGACGCTGCTCGGGTCCACGACGATGATGCTGTCCTTGGCGATCCCGTTCTTGACCAGGGTGTCCACGGCGCTGCGGCCCTTGGTCCCGTAGCCGATGACGACGACGTGCTGATCCATGTTCTTCCTCCAGCGAGCGTTGCGGAACACCTCGCGCCCCTGGCTGGCGAGGACCTCCAGGGTGGTGCCGATCAGGACGACCAGGAAGGCGATGCGCAGCGGGGTGATCACGAAGGCGTTGATGAGCCGGGCGTGGGTGGTGATCGGGGCGATGTCGCCGTACCCGGTCGTGCTCAGCGTGACGGTCGTGTAGTAGATCGCGTCGACGAAGGTGATCCCGTTGCGGCGCGGGTGAGCGGTGTCGCGGTAGTTGTGCCGGTCGACGTAGACCACGATCACGGTGAAGACCAGGATGCCCAGCGCGATCAGCAGTCGCCGGATCAGCTGCCACCAGGGCGAGTGCGTCGGTACGGGGAGCTTCAGCTGGCCAGGAACGACCTTGGACTCGATGTCGGGCACTGTCCGATGCCTACTTGACCACGGTGCCGTAGAGGACCGTGCTGTAGCGCGGCTGGAGCTTGTTCGAGGTCGCGGTGTCCTGGGCGACGAACTGGAACTTGTCGCCCTTCTTCGGGACGGTGGCGCCAGTCGTGTGGCTCCAGACGCCGCAGAGCACGCCGTCGCTGTCGACGGCCTTCTCGTCCTTGACCGCCTTGCCCTCCAGGCACAGGTGCGAGGTCCTCGCCTCGAAGCTCACCACGGTGGCGGTCGTCGGATGCGGAGTGCTGGGACCGGCGACGGCGCCGATCAGGTAGCCGGCCACCAGGCAGACAGCGCCCCCGGCGATCACGACCGGGGTCGGAAGGCTCACGTTTCCCACACGCAGAGCATGGCACGCACCGGGTCAGGGTCCAGAAGACGGGGCCGCGCAGAGCTCAGCGGGGGCGGAGCTGGATGACGTTGTTCGTGCGATCCCCGTGCGGCCAGAGGTCCTCGATGGTGACGCGGTCGTCGATCCAGCGGCGCAGCACCACCCAGTCCCCCGGTTCCGGGACGCAGCGCCGGTCCCGGGCGATCCGCGCGAGCATGCCGCCGCAGTAGCTGGCCCGGACCTCTCCGGCATCGGTCAGGACGCGAGCCACACCCGGCTCACCGCCGACCACGCACCCGACCCACGGGTCGAGCTTCGAGACGCGCTCCGCGCTCATCGAGCGCCGAGCTTGCTGGGCGAATTCACCCCCTCAATGTACGCAGGGCGGCCGCCGGGTGCATGCGATTAATCGACCTGCTCGTTGCTCGGCAGCTCAGTCGGATTGCGCCAGGGCAGCACAGCGTCGAGGCTGAGCCGCCCCAGCAGCTCGCTGCGTGCCTTCGTCGTCTCCTTCTGCGGCCAGATCTGGTCGAACGCCGCGTTCAGCGCCGCACCGATCAGGACAGCGATCGAGAGCAGGTACAACCACAGCAGGATGGCGATCGGAGCTGCGAGCGGACCGTAGATCGACGTCGATCCCTGGGCGGTCCCGACGAGCACCAGACGGAGCAGCTCGGACCCGACGATCCAGCAGAACATCGTGAAGACCGCACCGGGTGCGTTGTAGCGCCACGAGGTCCGGACCGGGACCGACACGTGGTACAGGGTGGTAAGGAAGCAGGTGCACAGCACGATCACGATCGGCCAGTACAGGTCGCTGAGCATCTCGAACCGGTGCGGCAGGATGTCGTGGACCACCCGCGGACCGACGACCACCAGCGGGATCGTGATCACCCCGGTGAGCATGCCCAGGATGTAGAGCAGGAAGGACAGCGCCCGGGTCCGGATGATCCCGCGGTGCCCACCCAGTCCGTACATGATCGTGATCGTGTCCACGAAGACGTTCAGGGCCCGCGAGCCGGACCACAGCGCCAGGATGAACCCGATCGAGATGACGTCGTACCGACCGCCGCGCAGGACGTCGTTGAGGGTCGGCCTGATGATCCTGTCGACGGTGTCCGGTGTCAGCGCGTGCGATGCGATGTGGATCACCGTCTGGCGGACGTCGTCGATCCGGGAGTGGCTGAACTCCGCGAAGACGAAGCCGATCGAGCCGGCGAGGGCGAAGATCAGCGGCGGCAGCGAGAGGATCGCGAAGAACGCCGCCTCCGCAGCCAGGCCGGTGACCCGGTGGCGCAGGCAGGTGCTCGTGGTCTGCACCGTCAGGCGCCACAGCGCCCGCCCGACGTTCTCAGCCGTCCAACGGCGCGCAGGCACCTGGGCACTGCTCTGCGCAACCATGGGTCAACCGTAGGGCCCGGGCGGTCGGGAACCGGGCAAGCCAGCCGACCGGTGTGACGAGGTCGACTCCGAGGCCGGTGGACCCGATCAGCTCAGCTCGAGCCCCGGGTACAGCGGGTACTTGTCGAGCATCTCGGCCGACTGTGACTTGACCCGGTCAGCGACACCCTCACCGAGCTTGTACGTCGCCTTCGAGGGGGCACCGGCCTTGTTGGTGCCCGCCGAGGTGTTGGCGAGGACGTCGACGATCATCTCGGCGACCTTGTCGAACTCGGTCGCACCGAACCCGCGGGTGGTCAGCGCCGGCGTACCGAGGCGGACGCCGGTGGTGTACCAGGCGCCGTTCGGGTCGTTGGGGACCGAGTTGCGGTTCGTGACGACGCCCGCGTCGAGCAGCGCGGACTCGGCCTGACGACCGGTGAGGCCGAACGAGGCGACGTCGAGCAGCACGATGTGGTTGTCGGTGCCGCCGGTGACGAGGTTCGCGCCGCGGGTCAGGAAGCCCTCGGCCAGCGTCTTTGCGTTGTCGGCGATGTTCTGCGCGTAGGTCTGGAACGACGGCTGCCGCGCCTCGGCCAGAGCGACGGCCTTGGCCGCCATCACGTGCGAGAGCGGGCCACCGAGGACCATCGGGCAACCGCGGTCGACATCGGCCGCGAACTCCTCCTGGGCCAGCACCAGGCCACCGCGCGGACCACGCAGCGACTTGTGTGTCGTCGTGGTGGTGATGTGCGCGAACGGGACCGGGTTCTCCTCGCCGACGAAGACCTTGCCGGCGACCAGACCGGCGAAGTGCGCCATGTCGACCATCAGGGTCGCGCCGACCTCGTCGGCGATCTCGCGCATCTTCGCGAAGTTCACCCGACGCGGGTACGCCGAGTAGCCGGCGACCAGGACGGCGGGCTTGAACTCCTTGGCCTTGGCCCGGACGACGTCGTAGTCGAGCAGCCCCGTCTCCGGGTCGGTGCCGTACTGCTGCTGGTGGAACATCTTGCCGCTGATGTTCGGGCGGAAGCCGTGGGTCAGGTGGCCACCGGCGTCCAGGGCCATCCCGAGCAGGCGCTGGTTGCCGAACTCGTGGCGCAGCTGCTCCCAGTCGGTCTCGGAGAGCTCGTTGACGTTCTTCACGCCGTACTTCGCCAGCGCGGGGGTCTCGACCCGGTGCGCCAGGATCGACCAGAAGGCGACCAGGTTGGCGTCGATGCCGGAGTGCGGCTGGGCATAGGCGTACGGCGCTCCGAACAGCTCGCGCGCGTGCTCGGCAGCGAGCGCCTCGACGATGTCGACGTTCTGGCAGGCCGCGTAGAAGCGGTGGCCGACGGTGCCCTCGGCGTACTTGTCGGAGAACCAGGTCCCCATCGTCAGCAGCACGGCCGGGGAGGCGTAGTTCTCCGAGGCGATCAGCTTGAGCGAGGAGCGCTGGTCGGCGAGCTCCTTGCGTGTGGCATCGGCCACACGAGGCTCGACCGAGGCGATCACCTCGAGAATGGCGTCGTACGCGGTAGAGGTCGTCTTGGCGAGGGATTCGGCGCTCATGCGCACAGCCTAGAGCCGGGTGACCGGGACGCCGGGAGGACCCAGCGCCGTACCAAATGACGGACAGGCGTCTCATGACATGAGATTCCGGTTTGTGGAACCAGTGTCCGGAACCTGAGACTTGACCCCATGTTCAGTGCTGCCACCTCGACCAGGCTCGTGACCCGTCGTCACGTGGACCTCGGTCGTACCAGCAGCATGATGTGTTGGACGCGCTGAGCATCCGTCTCGCAACGGATGCCGCACGTAGCACGCCGAGACGCGTGCGTCCCTCCAGCTAAGGACTCACTTCACACATGCCTGACCAGCGCTTCGACTCCCGTCCGCCTCGTGCGACCGAGATCCCCCGCCCCAAGAGGGCCGAGGGACAGTGGTCGCTGGGCCAGCGCGAGCCGCTGAACAAGAACGAGCAGTCCAAGAAGGACGACGACCCGCTGAACGTGCGGGACCGGATCCTCTACACGTACTCCAAGAAGGGGTTCGACTCGATCGACCCCGCCGACCTCCGCGGCCGCTTCCGCTGGATGGGCCTCTACACCCAGCGCAAGCCGGGCATCGACGGTGGCCGGACCGGCTCCATGGAAGAAGAAGAGCTCGACGCCCGCTTCTTCATGATGCGGGTCCGCAGTGACGGCGCCCTCCTGGGTGCGCCCCAGCTGCGCGCGCTGGGCAGCATCGGCACCGACTTCGCCCAGAACTCCGCCGACATCAGCGACCGGCAGAACATCCAGTACCACTGGATCCGGATCGAGGACGTCCCTGCGATCTGGGAGCTGCTCGACTCCGTCGGGATGTCCAGCCTCGAAGCCTGTGGTGACGGCCCGCGGCCGTTCCTCGGCTCGCCGGTTGCCGGCGTGGCCGCCGACGAGATCATCGACGGCACCTCGGCGCTCGACGAGATCAAGCGCCGCTACCTGAACAACAAGGACTTCTCGAACCTGCCCCGCAAGTTCAAGACGTCGCTGACCGGTCACCCGAGCCTGGACACCGTCCCGGCGATCAACGACGTCTCCTTCGTCGGCGTGGTGCACCCCGAGCACGGACCCGGCTTCGACCTGTGGGTCGGCGGCGGGCTGTCGACCAACCCGATGTTCGCCCAGAAGCTCGGTGTCTGGATCCCGCTCGACGAGGTCCCGGACGCGTGGTCCGGCGTGGCCAGCATCTTCCGCGACTACGGCTACCGTCGGCTTCGCTCGCGCGCGCGGCTGAAGTTCCTGGTCGCCGACTGGGGCGTGGAGAAGTTCCGCGAGGTGCTGGAGAACGAGTACCTCGAGAAGAAGCTGATCTCCCTGGAGTCCCCCGACGTCTCCACCGACAGCGGCGACCACGTCGGCGTCCACGCCCAGAAGGACGGTCGCTTCTACATCGGCGCCGCCCCGATGGTCGGTCGGATCAACGGCGAGACCCTGACCGGTCTCGGTGACCTGGTCGAGGCCTTCGGTCTGACCGGGGCCCGGCTGACCGCGCAGCAGAAGCTCGTCGTCCTGGGAGTCGCGCCCGACGACGTCGACGCCGTGGTGGCAGGCCTGCTCGCGCTCGGGCTGGACGCAAAGCCGTCGAACTGGCGTCGCAACACGATGGCCTGCACCGGCATCGAGTACTGCAAGCTCGCGATCGTCGACACCAAGGAGCGCTCGCGCGCCCTGATCGGCGAGCTCGAGAAGCGGTTCCCCGATCTCGACGTCCCGATCACGATCAACGTCAACGGCTGCCCGAACGCCTGCGCCCGGACCCAGGTCGCCGACATCGGGCTCAAGGGCATGATCGCCATGGACGCCGACGGCAACCAGGTCGAGGGCTTCCAGGTCCACCTCGGCGGTGGCATCGGAATGCATCACACCTTCGGCAAGAAGCTGCGCGCCCACAAGGTCACCAGCGCCGGGCTGGACGACTACGTCACCAACGTCGTCACCGCCTACCTGGCCGACCGCAGCGACGGCGAGTCCTTCGCGGTCTGGGTCGAGCGAGCCGATGACGAGCTGCTCCGCGGCGAGAAAGCCCTGGAGACGATCTGATGAACGCGCGCGCGGTGCCGTACCACTGCCCCTACTGCGGTGACGAGAACCTCTGGCCCCACGAGGGTCCTGAGGGCTCGGTCCACGGCGAGTGGGAATGCCGGTCATGCCTGCGCGCGTTCAAGGTCTCGATGATCAAGCAGCTCCAGCGACCCGCGCTGGGATCTGCCGGATCGGGAGGCACCCGATGACCGCACCGACCACGCTCGCTGCCCGCGCAGCCCGCGGTTCCACGACCGAGGGCCGCAGCATCGACGAGCTCAAGGCGATCGTGTTCCAGGTCGGCGCCGAGCTCGAGCTCGCGCCTGCCGAGGACATCGTGGAATGGGCGGTGGCCACCTTCGGCGCGCGCTTCTGCGTGACCTCCTCGATGGGCGACGCGGTGCTCGCGCACGTGGCCTCGAAGGTCGCGCCCGGGGTCGACGTACTCTTCCTCGACACCGGGTACCACTTCGTCGAGACGATCGGCACCCGTGACGCGGTCGCCGCGACGATGCCGGTGAACCTGCTCTCGATCACGCCGATCCAGTCGGTCGCCGAGCAGGACGCGACGTACGGCAAGGATCTCTACAAGACTGACCCGGACCTGTGCTGCAAGCTCCGCAAGGTCCAGCCCCTGGCCGACACCCTCGACAAGTACGACGCCTGGGCGACCGGCCTGCGACGCGCCGAGACCCACAACCGCGTCATCGCGCCGGTCGTCGGCTGGGACGAGAAGAAGCAGAAGGTCAAGGTCTCCCCGCTCGCGCGGTGGACCGACGAGCAGATCGACAAGTACATCCTGGAGAACGGGGTCCTCGTGAACCCGCTCCAGTACGACGGCTACCCGTCGATCGGGTGCTGGCCGTGCACCTCTCGCGTCGCGCCGGGCGAAGACGCCCGGAGCGGTCGCTGGGCCGGCCAGAACAAGACCGAGTGTGGCATCCACCAGTAAGCAGACTCACCCAACCCACCCGCAGTGACAACGGCGTCAACCGCGATCGAAGAGAAGGGAGGCCGGTCACGTGACCGCACCAGCCCTCATCGCGCTTGCCCACGGCAGCCAGGACCCACGCTCGAAAGAGACGATCGACGCCCTCGTGGCCGAGACTCGCAAGATGCGACCGGATCTTCGGGTCGAGATGGCGTTTCTCGATCACGTACGGCCCTCGTTCGAGACGACGGTGAACAAGCTCGTCCGGGCTCGGTTCGACGAGATCGTGGTCGTTCCGCTGCTGCTCAGCGAGGCGTTCCACGCCAAGGTCGACGTGCCGCAGGTCATCGCCGAGGCCGTCGAGCGCCACCCCGGTCTGCAGATCCGTGCGACCAAGGTGCTCGGGCTCGAGCACGCGTTCCTCGCCGTTCTCGACAAGCGCCTGCGCGAGGCCCTCAGCGCAGCCCGCGTCCGCGAGCTCGACGCGCTGGTCCTGGCTGCTGCCGGCTCGTCCGACCCGATCGCCAACCAGGCCGTCGCACGGCTGGCCCGCGTGTGGGGCGCGCACCACAAGCTCCCGGTCACGGCTGCGTTCGCATCGAGCACTCCCCCGGCCACTGGTGAAGCCGTACGGGCGTTCCGCGCCGAAGGTCGTCGCCACGTCGCCGTCGCGTCGATGTTCCTGGCACCGGGCTTCCTTCCGGACCGTGCTGCCGAGCTCGCCCTGGAAGCCGGCGCGGTTGCCGTGTCCGAGCCGTTGGGCGCTGACCCCGAGGTCGCCCGGACGATCCTGGCCCGGTACGCCGTCGGGGCCGTGGAACTCGTTCCCGTCTGAGGGGGCTAGGGCGTTTCGAATGCCCTACCGCCTCCGTCCATTCATAGCGGCCCTCTGCACGGGTGATGCCTCCCGGTTGCACCCACGCTCGCGAGGGTGGACAAGGTCGCTGGGGGTATGAGGGTCGATTCACCCAGGTCGTCGCTGTGGACCTGGCGCGCCTGCGGCCATCGTCCTGGTTTCCCTGGGTGTCCTCGCGGCCGGGCTTGAGGGACTGAGGAATGGGACGGCTGGTCGTACTACGGGCTCATCAGGCGCGCATCCACAAACGGCCGATTGCGGACGGACCCAGGGCAACGTCCACCGCGACCAGAACTCGCTCAGGGTGGCTATTTCCGTGTGGCCCATTGCCAGGGGGAACCAACAGGTCGAGACTTGCCGGGATCGGAGACGCCTCGGGGTGCCGCTGACTGTCCGAGGCCACACAATGGAACAACTCTTGAGGCGAGGAATACGCGATGCCGACGTTCATGGATTTCCACGACGACCTGAAGTTACCGGCGGAGGCCATCGATCAGATTGGCCAGGGCACCCGCGACGGCGCGGTGGACGAGTTCGGCGTCCGGCAAGTTGAGTTGTTCCACAACGCGGACGGCAAGGTCTACTGCCTGCTCGAAGGACCCGACGAGGACGCCATCAGGAAGCACCACGAAGCAGTCGGTGTGCCATGCGGCGACGTGCACCAGGTCAACGGCGTTCTCTAGCAGGTCTAACGAATCGCCGTACTTCGTTACGAAGACGTCGATCCTAGATCGCTGGCAACGTTCAGAATCGTCCCTTTGCGCTCAGGTCTGCTTCGCGCTGCCATTCGTTAATCGCCGTACGCTGGCAATGTGTTCTGCCCTCGTTGTTCCGCAGCCTTGACCTGGAATGGCGACCATCTTGTATGCAGTTCCAGCGCCGCGGACTTCTCCGTGGACGCGCCGAAAAAATTGCATGCTCTCGCTGAGAATCCAGCGGACGACAGTCCCGAGCCCAGTCAGAGTCGCTGGGGGGGGTGGAACGTGGCACTGCCCTGCAGACGGCGCAGTCATGCCCGAGGCAGGCGGCTTGATCGAATGTCCCGAGTGTTCGCCGGTTCTCCCAGGCGGCTTGATCTACGCGCTGATCGAGTTCCACGAGCAGCACTGATCGCAGCTCAGCGTTCACCACCCTCCCGATTGGGGACACGGCTCCGAGCGAGTCTGGCAAATGGGTGCGAAGCTGTGATCGGATCGCGGGCGGGTCTTTCGCGGTGGAATACAAGTCGTCATCACGCAGGTCCGAACGCTCTGCTGAGCCACGGCAGCGAGCCGAGCTT
>JAOPXD010000118.1 GCA_025965315.1 Marmoricola sp. | reverse complement strand
GGGACGGTCCTGCCGTGCCGGTGGTCCGGGTGGCGACCCGGCTGACCTCGACCCTGCCGACGGCCGTGCCGACGAGCGACTGCGGTGGTCGCACGTGCCGTGCCTCCGCCTCGGCATGAGCCTCCAGGACCGCGTGCCCCTCGAAATCGCCCCAGACGACCTCGAGGCTCGGTCCGGTGAACCTCGCGGGACTGGCCTGCCGCCGCGGGTCGAACTCGATCGAGCTTGTCGCCGGGCTCTCGCCGGAGCCGTCCGAGAACCACCCGAGCGGCGGTTTGGCATGCTCGTAGGCGCTCACGGCACCCCGGCCGAGGGGTACCGAGAACCAGGCGGTGGGCCCGTCACTCCACGTGCCGTATCCGGTGTCGCGCGGGAGGCCGTGCGGCCGCCCCGCGAGCCGCGCGGATCCAGGCGGCAACCGCAGCCGGCGCAGCGCTCGCCGCGCAGCCGCCAGGGCGACGCTCCGGTTGTCGGCGTCGGTGTTCGACGGCGCGGACGGTGTCGTGGTCGACGGCGGTGTCACGATCGCAGCCCCGTGCGACGCCGGCGGCACCGGGCCGGCGGAACACGCGGCAACGGCGAGCGCCGCGACGACGGCCAGCACCGCTCCCGCGGATCGCGTTCGGGTGCTGGTCATGTCCGCTCCGTTCGACGTACTCCTAGATTCCCTGGAGTAGGACGACGGACTCGCCGGTCAGGTTCCATCGGCCGCCGGCACGCAGCTCCTGGCCGATCGGGACCTCGGGGTCGGTGGACAGCACGACGCTGCCCTTCTGCACCCACTGGTTCTCCGGCAGGCACACCTCGCAGGGTTCGCCGGAGCCGTTGAACCAGAGCATGAACGAGGCGTCGCGCTGCTGCTCGCCGCGCGGTCCGGGGGAGCGCAGCGGGTCGCCGGAGACGAACATCCCGATCACCTTCAGGTCCGGGTCGTGCCAGTCCTCGCCGGTCATCTCCCGACCGGTCGGATGGATCCACGCCAGGTCCTTGGGCCCGCCCTTGATCGCCGGACGGCCCTCGAACCAGTGCCGCTGCCGCAGGGCCGGGTGCTCGCGGCGGATCTTGAGCGCGGTCCGGGTGATGTCCCACATCCCCAGCCAGGCGTCGTCGGGCTGCCAGTCGATCCAGGACGTGGCGTTGTCCTGGGCGTAGGGGTTGTTGTTGCCGCCCTGGGTGCGGCCGCGCTCGTCCCCGGCGGTGATCATCGGTACGCCGTTGGACAGGCACAGCGTGACCATCAGGTTCGCAGCGATCCGCTGCCGCCGCGCGATGATCTCAGCGTCGTCCGTGGGGCCTTCGACGCCGCAGTTCTGGGACCGGTTGTTGTCGGTGCCGTCCCGGTTCTCCTCGCCGTTGGCCTCGTTGTGCTTGTTCTCGTAGGAGACCAGGTCGCGCAGCGTGAAGCCGTCGTGGGCGGTGATGAAGTTGACCGAGGCGTACGGCGAGCGGCCGTCGTCGGCGTACAGGTCCGAGGAGCCGGCGAGCCGGGTCGCGACGGTGCGGATCCCATCGGAGTGGCCGCGCCAGAAGTCCCGGATGGTGTCGCGGAACTGGTCGTTCCACTCGACCCACGGCGGCGGGTACTCGCCGACCTTGTAGCCGTCACCGGAGGCGTCCCACGGCTCGGCGATCAGCTTGGCGTGCCGCAGGGTCGGGTCCTGGCCGATCGTGGTGAGCAGGTGCCCGGCCATGTCGACCTCGTAGCCCGAGCGGGTCAGCGCGGAGAGCAGGTCGAAGCGGAAGCCGTCGACGTGCATCTCGGTGACCCAGTAGCGCAGCGAGTCCAGGATCAGCCGCAACGCCTGCGGGTTCTGCGCGGCCACGGTGTTGCCGCAACCGGTGACGTCCCAGTAGGTGTCGTCGAACAGGGCGTGCGCGGGCACCTCGTCGTTCTCGTCGGTGGCGCCGACCCGGTGGTAGAAACCGCGGTCGTCCAGTCCCCGGAAGCTGTACGACGGCCCGAGGGCGCCGGCCTCCGCGGTGTGGTTGTAGACCACGTCGAGGATCACCTCGAGGCCGGCGTCGTGCAGGTTCTTGACCATCTGCTTGAACTCGGTGACCTGCTGGCCCCGGTCGCCCGAGGACGAGTAGCCGCCGTCGGGGGAGAAGAACCCGATCGAGTTGTAGCCCCAGTAGTTCTTCAGCCCGAGCTCGGCGAGGTGCGGTTCGGAGATGTACTCGTAGATCGGAAGCAGCTCGACCGCGGTCACGCCGAGGTCGGTCAGGTACCGGATCGCCTCGGGGGAGCCGAGGCCGGCGTACGTGCCGCGCAGCTCCTCGGGGATCTCCTGGTGCAGCGCGGTGAACCCCTTGACGTGCAGCTCGTAGATCACCGAGTCGCGCCACCGGCGGCGCTGCGGCGGGTCGCCGTCGGGACCCCAGTCGAACTCGTTGCGCACCACGACGCTGCGGGACATGAACGGGCCCGAGTCGAGCTCGCTCGGGCTCTCCGGGTGCTCCCAGTCGTGGGCGAAGATCTCCGGGCCGGGCTTGACCCGGCCGGAGATCGCCCGGCCGTACGGGTCCAGGAGGAGCTTGTTCCGGTTGAACCGCAGGCCCTGGGAGGGCTGCCACGGGCCGGCCGCCCGGTAGCCGTACCGCGTTCCCGGGGCGACCGCGGGGATCGCGCCGTGCCAGATGCCGAGCGAGTGCTCGGTCAGCTGGTAGGCCTGCTCGACCTCGTCGTCGCCCAGCAGACAGACCCACATCGCGGTCGCCGCCGGGGCCGAGACCGCGAAGTTGGTGGATTCCTCGGTCCAGGTCGCCCCCAGCGGCCAGCTGCGCCCGGGCCACACCGGGGCGCTCTGCGCGGGGTCCGTCCAGTTCCAGATGTCGACTGCCACCCGAGAATCATCGCAGTCCGGTTGCGGTGCTCGTGTCGTAGGTTGTGCCGGACCGAACGACCGGCCCGGTGAGAACACGGCGAGAAGAGGATCTGTCATGGGTGAGTACGTACGTCTCGAGGTTGCCGACGGTGTCGCGACCCTGCGGCTGGACCGACCGAAGATGAATGCCCTCGACGTCCAGATGCAGGAAGAGATCCGCGCCCTGGCTGGCGAGGCGGGCGAGCGCGACGACATCAAGGCCGTGGTCATCTACGGCGGCGAGCGGGTCTTCGCGGCCGGCGCCGACGTCAAGGAGATGGCCGACATGTCGCACCCGGACATGATCAAGCGCTCCGCCGGCCTGACCTCGGCGTTCACCGCGGTCGCGCGGATCCCCAAGCCGGTGATCGCGGCGATCACCGGGTACGCGCTCGGCGGCGGCTGCGAGCTCGCGCTGTGTGCGGACGTCAGGTTCGCGGCGGACAACGCGACCCTGGGCCAGCCCGAGATCCTGCTCGGGATCATCCCCGGTGCCGGTGGCACCCAGCGGCTCTCCCGGCTGGTCGGCCCGAGCCGCGCCAAGGACATCATCTTCACCGGCCGGTTCGTGAAGGCCGACGAGGCGCTGGCGATCGGACTGGTCGACCGGCTGGTCCCGGCCGCCGATGTCTACACCGAGGCAGTGGCCTGGGCGAGCCAGTTCGCGAACGCCGCGACGTACGCCGTACGGGCTGCCAAGGAGTCGATCGACCGCGGGCTCGAGGTGGACCTGGAGACCGGTCTGGAGATCGAGCGCCAGCAGTTCGCCGCGCTCTTCGCGACCCGCGACCGCACCATCGGGATGGGCTCGTTCGTCGAGAACGGCCCCGGCAAGGCGCAGTTCGAGGGCCGTTGACCGCGCCGGTTCGGTTAGGTTTGTCCCAGTAGTGCCGAGCTGAATCCCGAGGAGCCCTGGTGGCCAGAGTTGTGAAGTCCGACGAGCCGTTCCCCGAACGCGCCCGGACCAAGCAGGCCGAGAACGACCTGATCCGGCACACGATGGCGCAGATCCTGCGTGTGGTGTTCCTGCTGTTCTCGGTGGTGCTCGCGCTCGGGGCCTTCCTGGTGGCGGCGCACAACAACGTCAGCCAGAACAACGTGCTCGTCAAGTTCGTCCTGCACATGGCCGACGCGATCGACGGCCCGTTCAGCCGTTCGAACGGGATCTTCAGCTTCCACGGATCCAAGGCCGAGACCAAGGACGCGGTCGTGAACTGGGGGATCGCCGCACTGGTCTACCTGGCGATCGGTCGCTACCTGCAGCGCCTGCTCGCTCCCCGTTCCCGCGCCTGAACGGCGTTCGGGAGCCCTGTGATCGACCCCACCTGAGACACGGTGTGAGTCCGGGGTGACTCGCTAGTAGTCTCAGTCGAACTCAACGCATCGATTCAGGAGGGGCCCCCCGGGGCCGTAACCAGCATGAACATTGTCGTCTGTGTGAAATACGTACCGGACTCGACCGCCGACCAGGCCTTCGAATCCGACAACACCGTGGACCGCGTCGGCGTCCCCGGCCTGCTCTCCGAGCTCGACGAGTACGCGGTCGAGCAGGCACTGCAGCTCAAGGAGAAGAACGAGGCTCCTGAGTCGGTGACCGTGACCGCGCTCAGCGTCGGCCCCGCCTCGGCTGCGGACGCGATCCGAAAGGCCCTGCAGATGGGTGCCGACCAGGGCGTCCACGTGGTCGACGACGCGATCGCCGGTTCGGACGCGCTCGCCACCTCGAAGGTGCTCGCGGCGGCCGTCACGAAGATCGGCGACGTCGACGTCGTCGTCTGCGGGATGGCCTCGACCGACGGCGGCATGTCCGTGGTCCCGGCGATGCTCGCCGAGCGGCTCGACCTGCCGCAGATCACCTTCGCCTCGGTGATCGAGTCGCAGGGGAACCAGTTCCGGATCAAGCGCGACGGCGACACCGCCACCGAGGTCATCGGAGCGGTGGCACCCCTGGTGCTGTCGGTCACCGACCAGACCGGGGAGGCTCGCTACCCCTCGTTCAAGGGGATCATGGCGGCGAAGAAGAAGCCGCTGGAGACCTACTCGCTGGCCGACCTCGAGGTCGATGCCGGCTCGGTCGGCCTGTCGGCTGCCTGGACCGCCGTGGAGAACACCGAGGCCCGCCCGCCGCGCACGGCAGGCACCATCGTGACCGACGAGGACGGCTCGGGCGCCAAGGCGCTGACCGAGTTCCTCGCGTCCAAGAAATTCATCTGAGGGGTTGAAGAGAACATGAGTGAAGTTCTGGTCCTCGTCGACCACATCGACGGCGCCGTCCGCAAGCCGGCGTACGAGCTGCTGACCATCGCCAAGCGCCTCGGCGAGCCGTCCGCGGTCTTCATCGGCGGCGCCGACAAGGCAGCAGCAGCTGTCGAGTCGCTGAAGAAGTACGGTGCCGAGAAGGTCTACGTCATCGACGACTCCGAGATCAAGGGCTACCTGGTGGCTCCCAAGGCTGAGGCCCTGCAGCAGGTCGCCGCTCAGGCCGAACCGGCCGCGATCCTGATCACCGCGTCCGCCGAGGGAAACGAGATCGCCGGTCGCCTGGCGGTCAAGCTCGAGTCGGGCCTGATCACCAACGCGGTCGACGTCAAGGAGGGCCCCGAGACCACGCAGTCGGTCTTCGCCGGCAACTTCACCGTCACCGCGAAGGTCACCCAGGGCACCCCGATCATCACGGTCAAGGCGAACTCGGCGGCTCCCGAGGAGTCCGCTGGCGCGGGCACCGTCGTGGACGTCGCTGTGACCGTCTCGGACTCGGCCAAGAAGGCTCAGATCGTGGCCTCGCAGCCGCGTGAGTCCTCCGGCCGCCCCGAGCTCACCGAAGCCGCGATCGTGGTCTCCGGTGGTCGTGGCACCGGCGGCAACTTCGAGCCGATCGAGAACTTCGCCGACTCGCTGGGTGCCGCTGTCGGCGCCTCGCGTGCCGCCGTCGACTCCGGCTGGAAGCCACACGCGTTCCAGATCGGTCAGACCGGCAAGACCGTGTCGCCGCAGCTGTACGTCGCCGCGGGCATCTCCGGTGCGATCCAGCACCGCGCCGGCATGCAGACCTCCAAGACGATCATCGCGATCAACAAGGACGAAGAGGCTCCTCTCTTCGAGCTGGTCGACTTCGGTGTCGTCGGTGATCTGCACACCGTGCTCCCGGCCGCCACCGAGCAGATCACCGCCCGCAAGGGCTGAGCCACCTGAACGACACTGTCGGACCGGAAACGGTGCCGGCATCCGGACCGGTCAGGGTCGTCACCGCGATTGTTGCGGCAGGCGCCCTGGCCGGTTCGGTCGTCTTCACCCTGCTGTGGCTGCTGCACCCGGACTCGTACTGGTTCGTGCTGTTCACCAGCTTCATCCCGCTCGCCACGCTGCTCGCGCCACTGGCCGCGGTGCTGCTGGCGGTGCTGCGCCGGCGTACCGAGCAGGCGCTGAAGCGCTGGGTCACCGGCGCGATCGCGCTGGTTCTGGCCGCCACGGGCTTTCAGGCCTTCGTGATCGGGCCGCTGTACCTGGGCAGCCATTCCTCGGGTCCGGTGGACCTGACCGTGCTCTGCCTCAACCTCCGCCTCGGCCACGGCGACGCGACCCAGACGGTCGCCCTGGTACGCCGGGAGAAGCCCCAGGTCGCCTCCTTCGAGGAGGTCACCCCGGCCGAGCTCCAGCGGTTGATCGCTGCGGGGATCCGGTCGACGCTCCCGTACTCGGCGGGGTCGCCGGGAGCTGGCTCGGCGGGCACCGTGGTGTTCTCGTCGTACCCATTGTCCGCGGGGGTGCCGGTGCCGCTGCGGCACCACTCCTACGCGATCCGGGTCCAGGCACCCCGGCCGTTCTGGCTGGTTGCTGTGCACATGGCCCAGCCCCTCGACGCCCCCGGTGAGTGGCGCGCCGGCTGGGGAGTGCTCAACGACCTGCTGCCGACGCTGAAGGGCCCGGTCGTGGTCGCCGGCGACTTCAACACCACCGTCTTCCACGGCCCGATGCGTCAGCTGCTCGGGAACGGGTTCTCCGATGCGGCCCGGACCGCGAACTCGGGCTGGCAGCCCACTTGGCCGAGCGGTTCGCTGCTGCTTCCGGGGATGCCGAGCGGGCTCGGCCTGATGGCGATCGACCACGTGATCACCAACGGATCGTTCAAGGCCGTCAGCACGGACGCGTACGACGTCGACGGCTCGGATCACCGCGCCCTGGTGGCTCGCCTTGCTCGCTGAGGCGCCGTACCCGGGTACGCCGTAGGCTTGGACCCGTCATGACCGTCTATCTCGACCACGCGGCGACCACGCCGATCCTCAGCGAAGCCGCAGCCGCGATGACGGCGCAGCTGAGCAGCGTCGGCAACGCCAACTCCTTGCACGCCTCCGGTCGCGCTGCCCGACGGGTCGTCGAGGAGTCCCGGGAGACCGTGGCGCGCGCACTCGGCTGCCGTCCCGGCGAGGTCGTGTTCACCTCCGGCGGGACCGAGGCGGACAACCTGGCGCTCAAGGGGTTGTTCTGGTCGCGTCGCGCGGCCGACCCGGCCCGTACCCGGGTGCTGACCACCTCGGTCGAGCACCACGCCGTGCTGGACCCGCTGGACTGGCTGGGCGAGGAGGAGGACGCCGGCATCGAGCTGATCGCCGTCGACCACCTCGGGCGCCTGGACCTGGACGCCTTCCGCGCCGCCGTCGACGCGAGCCCCGAGACCGTCGCGCTGGTCTCGGTGATGTGGGCGAACAACGAGGTCGGCACGATCCAGCCGATCGCCGAGGTCGTGGAGATCGCGCACGCGTACGGGATCCCGGTGCACACCGATGCGGTCCAGGCGGTCGGGCAGGTCCCGGTCGACTTCGCCGCCTCGGGGGTCGACGCGATGACCGTCACCGGCCACAAGATCGGTGGCCCGTACGGCGTCGGAGCCCTGCTCGTACGCCGCGAGGTCCAGCTGACTGCTCTGCTGCACGGAGGCGGTCAGGAGCGCGACGTCCGCTCCGGCACCATCGACGCACCGGCGATCGCCGGGTTCGCAGCGGCCTGCGAGCTGGCCGTGAAGTACCAGCCCGAGCTCGCGGTGCGCCTCGCCGCGCTTCGCGACGAGCTGGTGGCCGGGGTGCAGGCGGCTGCGCCTGATGCGGCGTACAACGGTGATCCGGTCAGCGACGTGCTGCACCGGCTTCCCGGCAACGCCCACCTGACCTTCCCCGGCTGCGAGGGCGACTCGCTGCTGATGCTGCTGGACGCCCGCGGGATCGAGTGCTCCACGGGCTCGGCCTGCAACGCGGGTGTTGCGCAGCCCTCGCACGTGCTGCTCGCGATGGGCTGTGACGACGAGCAGGCCCGGGCATCGCTCCGGTTCTCGCTCGGCCACACCTCGACCGAAGCCGATGTCCAGGCGTTGCTGGCGGCGATCAGCCCGGTGGTCGAGCGGGCTCGCGCGGCCGGCAGCATCTCGAGGCCGGCCGGCTCGTGAAGGTCCTCGCAGCGATGTCGGGCGGGGTGGACTCGGCCGTGGCGGCCGCCCGCGCCGCCGAAGCAGGGCACGACGTCACCGGCATCCACCTGGCCCTCTCGCGCAACCCGAAGTCCTACCGGACCGGAGCCCGGGGCTGCTGCACGATCGAGGACTCGAACGATGCCCGCCGCGCGGCCGACCTGATCGGGATCCCGTTCTACGTCTGGGACATGAGCGAGCGCTTCCACGAGGACGTCGTCGAGGACTTCCTGGCCGAGTACGCCGGAGGCAGGACGCCGAACCCGTGCCTGCGCTGCAACGAGAAGATCAAGTTCGCCGCGGTGCTCGACCGTGGGCTGGCGCTCGGCTTCGACGCGGTGGTGACCGGCCACTACGCCCAGCTGCGGACCGGCACGGACGGCCTGATCGAGATGCACCGGGCGGTCGACATGGGCAAGGACCAGTCCTACGTGCTCGGCGTCCTGACCCAGGAGCAGCTCGCGCACTCGCTGTTCCCTTTGGGTGACACCGCCAAGCCGGAGATCCGGGCCGAGGCGGAACGCCGCGGCCTCCAGGTCGCCGCCAAGCCGGACAGCCACGACATCTGCTTCATCAGCGACGGCGACACCGGGGGCTGGCTGGGGGAGAAGCTGGACAGCAGCGGGCCGAACGCGGTGCTCTCCAGCGGCCCGATCGTCGACGGCGAGTCCGGCGAGGTGCTCGGCGAGCACGAAGGTTCCTGGCGCTTCACGATCGGACAGCGCAAGGGCCTCCGGATCGGTACGCCGGCAGCCGACGGCAAGCCCCGGTTCGTCCTCGACATCGAACCGGTCTCCGGAACGGTCACCGTGGGTCCACGCGAGGCGCTCGCGGTCAGCGGTCTCACCTGCATCCGCCCGCTCTGGTGCGGCACCGCACCGACGGTTCCGACCGAGTGCACGGTGCAGCTGCGTGCGCACGGCGAGGAGCACCGTGCGGTCGTGATCCCGTCGGAGACGGGCTTCGACGTGACCCTGCTAGACCCGGCGTCGGGGATCGCTCCCGGTCAGGCGTGCGTGATCTACGACGGTTCGCGCGTGGTGGGCTCCGGAACGATTGCTGCGACCAGCCGCTGACCCAGGTCTACGCTCGGGAGCCATGCAGGCCCTGACGTTCGAGTTCAACCTGGCTCGACTGGCCTTCGCCAAGGTCGCCGGCTCGGTGACACCGCGCGGCTACCTCTCCCGGCTCGGCCCGCTGCGGCTGCGCGAAGTGCCGGACGCGCGCCTTCGCGGGGACGCCTGGGTGGTCGTGAAGCCGCGGTTCTCGGGCATCTGCGGCAGCGACGTCAAGGAGGCCTTCCTCGAGGGCGCGATCGACAACCCGATCGCCGGCCTGGTCTCGTTCCCGCACGTGATGGGGCACGAGCTCGCAGGAGAGGTGGTCGAGGCGGGTCCGACGGCCGGGTTCGTTCCGGGCGACCGGGTGGTGGTCTACCCGTGGCTGACCTGCGAGGCGCGCGAGCTGCCGCTCTGCGAGGCCTGTCTGGAGGGGCACTTCCCGAACTGCTGGAACCTGACCGCCGGGCCGCTGGGCGCCGGGATGCACCTGGGAACGTCGCACGAGGTGACCGGCGGCTTCGCCCCGCTCGTGCCCGCGCACCGCTCGATGTGCATCCGGGTCCCGGACGGAGTCGGCTACGAGCACGCGGTCCTGGCCGATCCGGTAGCGGTCGCGTTCCACGCCGTGCTGAAGGCGCCGCCGGAGCCGGGGGAGCGGGTCCTGGTGATCGGCTGCGGAGCACTCGGGATGAGCGCGATCCAGATTGCCAGCCGGCTGTTCGAGGGGGCGGAGATCTGGGCCTACGACCGGCACGAGTACCTCGCCGACACGATCGCCGGTTTCGGTGCGCACCGGTACGAGACCGGGTCCGCGGTAGAGCTGGTCAACGCTGTCGCCGAGGCCACCGGTGCGCGGGTGTTCACACCCCCGCGCGGGATGCCGTGGCTCCAGGGCGGCTTCGACAAGATCTACGACACGGTCGGCTCGGCCGGCTCGCTCGAGCTCGCGATCCGGATCGCGCGGGCGCACGGGACGATCGTCGTCCCGGGCGTCTCGACGCCGAAGCGGTTCGAGTGGACGCCGCTGTACATGAAGGACCTTCGGGTCATCGGTTCCAACAGCGCCGGCATCGAGACCTTCGAGGGACGCCGGGTGCACGCTTTTGCCGAGTACCTGGACCTGGTCGCTGCGGGCCGTCTTGACCTGTCGTCGATGATCACGCACACGTTCCCGCTCGCGGACTATCGTCGGGCGTTCATGACGGCGCGGGACAAGGTTTCCGCGCGGTCGATCAAGGTGGTCTTCGAGCTCGGGGAGTCGTAGTACTGCTGAGGTCAAGCGCCTTGGGTCGTGATGTCGTCGACCAGCCACGCTCGCCGATCGCGAACCGCCCACTTCGCCCAGGGTGACAGTGCCCGGGAGTGTCCCGGCCTGTTCTGGACGCCGAGAACGTCGGGCCCGTGGGACAGCATCAAGGTTGCGGCAGTGTGCGGCCACCCGGACTCACCCACCTGTCGGTGAAGCACGCTTGACCAATTTAGTTACACTATGCATAATGATTGGCATGACTACAACGATTACGTACCCGCTCAACACTGCACACGCTTCTCCCCATCAACGGGTGCTGCTGATCGGCGCCTCGCGCGGCCTGGGGCTGGCTCTGGCCCAACGGTGGGTGGATGCCCACCGGCAGGTTGTTGCGACCGTGCGGGGGTCGATTCGCGGCCCCTTGAATGATCTCGCTGACTCACGTCCGCAACATCTGGAGATCGAGACCGTCGACATCACCGAACCCGAACAGGTCGCCGCGCTGGACGACCGCCTCGGTGACCGGATGTTCGACCTGCTGTTCGTGAATGCCGGCGTGACCAACGAGCCCGAAGGCACGGTCGCGCAGACCTCGACCGAGGAGTTCACCCGGGTCATGGT
>JAOPXD010000101.1 GCA_025965315.1 Marmoricola sp. | reverse complement strand
CGCCGAACAACCCGAGTGCGCCCGCGTGCCCACAGATCGACCGGATCAGCCGCGTTCGGAGCCTCAACCCCGCCGGCAAGCCCGCGCAACGCCGTACCCAGATCGTTCATCGGTGCTCACCTCGTCTCGACAGGCTCGACGAACGTACGCCGGCCCTGCCCGTGACACGCACGGACAGGGCCAGAAGGTTGGGCCTGAGGTCGATCAGTCCTTGAGCAGGCTCCGCAGGACGTACTGCATGATGCCGCCGTTGCGGTAGTAGTTCGCCTCGCCGGGGGTGTCGATCCGGACCACCGCGTCGAACGAGACATCGCCCGCGGTGACCTTGACGGTCTTCGGCGTGCGGCCCTCGTTGAGCTCGGTGATGCCCGAGATCGCGAAGGTCTCCTCGCCGGTCAGACCGAGCGACTCGGCGTTCTGACCCTCGGGGTACTGCAGCGGGATGACACCCATGCCGATCAGGTTCGAGCGGTGGATCCGCTCGTACGACTCGGCGATGACGGCCTTGACGCCCAGCAGCGAGGTGCCCTTGGCCGCCCAGTCGCGTGACGAGCCGGAGCCGTACTCCTTGCCCGACAGGACCACCAGCGGGATGCCGGCGGCGATGTAGTTCTCGGAGGCCTCGAAGACCGAGGTCACTTCCCCGTCGGCGGTGAAGTCCCGGGTGACCCCACCTTCAGTGCCGGCAGCCAGCTGGTTGCGCAACCGGATGTTGGCGAAGGTGCCGCGGATCATGATCTCGTGGTTGCCGCGACGCGAGCCGTAGGAGTTGAAGTCCCGCGACTCGACGCCGTGCTCGGCCAGGTAGCGACCAGCAGGCGAGTCCTTCTTGATCGCGCCGGCAGGGCTGATGTGGTCGGTGGTGACCGAGTCGCCGAGCTTGAGCAGCACCCGTGCACCGTCGATGTCGGTGACCGGGGTCGGCTCGTGCGGCATCCCGTCGAAGTACGGCGCCCGACGGACGTACGTCGAGTCCGGGTCCCACGCGAAGGTGTTGCCCTCCGGCGTCGGCAGCGAACGCCAGCGCTCGTCACCGGCGAAGACGTCGGCGTAGTCGTTGGTGAACATCTCCTTGGTGATCGCACCGGCGATGGTCTCCTCGACCTCCGCCGGGGTCGGCCAGATGTCCTTGAGGAAGACGTCGTTGCCGTCGTGGTCCTGACCCAGCGGGTCGTTGAACAGGTCGACGGTCATCGACCCGGCCAGGGCGTAGGCGACCACCAGCGGCGGCGAGGCCAGGTAGTTCATCTTCACGTCGGGGTTGATCCGGCCCTCGAAGTTCCGGTTGCCCGAGAGCACCGAAGTGACTGCGAGGTCGGCCTCGTTGACCGCGGCGCTGACCTCGGGGATCAGCGGACCCGAGTTGCCGATGCACGTGGTGCAGCCGTAGCCGACGAGGTTGAAGCCGAGCTTGTCCAGGTACGGCGTCAGCCCTGCGCGCTCGTAGTAGTCCGAGACGACCTTCGAGCCGGGAGCCAGCGTGGTCTTGACCCACGGCTTACGGGTCAGGCCCTTCTCCACGGCCTTCTTGGCCAGGAGCGCGGCACCGATCATCACTGACGGGTTCGAGGTGTTGGTGCAGCTGGTGATCGCCGCCACCGCAACGGCACCGTGACCGATGGTGACGGTCTCGCCGTTGATGGTGATCTCGGCGGTCGCCGCAGCATTGTCGGTGTAGTCGGCCAGCGCGGTCGCGAACGACGGAGCGGCTACCGAGAGCGAGACCCGGTCCTGCGGACGCTTCGGGCCGGCCAGCGACGGAACGACGGTGGAGACGTCGAGCTCGAGCTTCTCGGAGTACCGCGGCTCGGCGGCCGGGTCGTGCCAGAGGCCCTGCTCCTTGGCGTACGCCTCGACCAGCGCAAGCTGCTCCTCGGAGCGGCCGGTGAGGGCGAGGTACTTGATCGTCTCCTCGTCGATCGGGAAGACCGCGATGGTCGACCCGAACTCCGGGCTCATGTTGCCGATCGTGGCGCGGTTCGCCAGCGGCAGCGCGGACACCCCGGGGCCGTAGAACTCGACGAACTTGCCGACCACGCCGTGCTTGCGCAGCATCTCGGTGATCGTCAGGACCAGGTCGGTGGCGGTGGTGCCCTCGGGCAGGTCGCCGTTGAGCTTGAAGCCGACCACGCGCGGGATCAGCATGGAGACCGGCTGGCCGAGCATGGCCGCCTCGGCCTCGATACCGCCGACGCCCCAGCCGACGACACCGATGCCGTTGACCATGGTGGTGTGCGAGTCGGTACCGACGCAGGTGTCGGGGTACGCGACGGTGACGTCACCGGACTCGCGGGTGAAGACGGTGCGGGCGAGGTGCTCGATGTTGACCTGGTGCACGATGCCGGTGCCCGGCGGGACGACCTTGAAGTCGTCGAAGGCGCCCTGGCCCCAGCGCAGGAACTGGTAGCGCTCGCGGTTGCGCTCGTACTCGATCTCGACGTTGCGCTCGAACGACTCCGGCGTACCGAAGAAGTCGGCGATCACGGAGTGGTCGATGACCATCTCGG
>JAOPXD010000061.1 GCA_025965315.1 Marmoricola sp. | reverse complement strand
CCGAGCAGGACGCGGTGGTGCTCAGGTGCCCACGGGAACAGCTCGGGCTGGCCGTTCGCGCCGAGGTACCAGCTGCTGCAGCCGGTCGCCCAGACGGTGTCCGGCATCGCCGTACGGACACCGACGTAGAAGGAGTCGGTCGCGGCTGCCGTGGGCGTCGCGGTCTCGTACTCACCGCGCTGCCAGCGGCGGATCCACTTCAGGGCATACCCGGCCTGGGTCTCGGCGATCGCGGTCAGCGAGTAGTTGCCGACCGGGGAGTTCGGGCCCATGAACAGGAAGAAGTTGGGGAAGCCCGGGATCGCGAGGGTCTGGTAGGCGCGCGGGCCTGCCGCCCAGGCGTCGTCGAGGGTGTACCCGTCCGGGCCGATCAGGTTGATCGGCCGCAGGTAGGCGTGCGCGTCGAAGCCGGTGGCAAGTACCAGGACATCGCACTCGTGCAGCACGCCGTCCGCGGTCACGATCCCGGTCGGTTCGACGTGGTCGATGGTCGTCGTGATCACCTCGACGTTGTCGCGCTGGACGGCCTCGAAGTAGTGCGGGGAGACGATCAGCCGGCGGCACATCGGCTCGGAGTCCGGGGTCAGCGTCGCGCGCAGCACGGGATCCTCGATCAACCGCAGCTGCCGCCGGGTGTACCAGGTCAGCAGCCGCCGGGTCCGTCCCGGATGCAGCAGCGCGGGTGACAGCGCCTCGATGATCTTGCGGCTCACGTGGTAGCTGAACCGGTCGTACGCCGGCACCCGGCGGTGCACCCAGCGGGTGAAGTCGGAGAACTCCGGGTTCTTCAGCGGCACCACCCAGTGCGGGGTCCGCTGGAACATCAGGAACCGGTCCACCCGCCCGGACAGGTCGGACAGGATCTGGACCCCGGTCGAGCCGGTGCCGATCATCGCGACCCGTTTGTCCGCGAGATCGACCGCATGGTCCCAGCGCGCCGAGTGGAAGGCCGGCCCGGCGAAGCTGTCGAGCCCCTCGATCACCGGGTACGCCGGGTGGTGCAGGATCCCGGTCGCCGAGACCAGGAAGTCGTACTCCTCGCACGTCCCGTCGCTCGCGGTCACGGCCCAGGTGGTCCCGGTCCAGCGGGCCTCGGTGATCTCGGTACCGAACCGGATCCGGCTCGTCACCCCGGACTCGTCGGCGACCTTCTCGAAGTAAGCCCAGATCTCGGCGCCCGGTGACATCCGGTGCGTCCAGTCAGGGTTCGGCGCGAACGTGAACTGGTAGAACCGTGACGGCACGTCGCAGGCGATCCCCGGGTAGGTGTTCTCGCGCCAGGTGCCGCCGACGCGCTCGGCCTTCTCGTACACCGTGAAGCTGGTGATCCCGGCGCGGGTCAGCATCGCGCCCATGCAGATCCCGGACATGCCCGCGCCGACGATCGCGATACGGGGGTTTCGCGGGCCAGGGGTCACGCCGCGAAGGTACTCCGGTGCCGTGCTGCGCGGAACGGTCAACGACCTCGTGCGCTCTGGTCATGGGATCCGCGGGGGGCGCGCACCTAGCGTTGCTGCCCATGAAGACCTACCGCTCGCGTTGGATGGACAAGGACCTCGACTCCCTGGCGGACACCGCCAGGACCTTCTTCGAGAAGGAGTGCGCTCCGAACGAGGAGCGGTGGAACGCCCAGCAGCACGCCGACCGCGAGGCCTGGACGAAGGCCGGCGACCAGGGCCTGCTCTGCATCAGCATCCCCGAGGAGTACGGCGGTGGTGGCGGCACCTTCGCCCACGAGGTGGTCCTGGGCCGTCAGCAGGTGCGCGCGATGGCTCCGAGCCTCGGGCTGATGCTGCACAACGCGATCATCACGCACTACTTCAACTCCTACGGGACCGAGGCCCAGAAGCAGCACTGGCTGCCCAAGATGGCCAGTGGCGAGGTGATCAGCGCGATCGCGATGACCGAGCCCGGAACCGGTTCGGACCTGCAGGGGATCAAGACCAAGGCCGTCAAGGACGGCGACGACTACGTCATCAACGGCTCGAAGACGTTCATCTCCAACGGCTTCCTGGCTGATGTCGTGCTGACCGTCTGCCAGACCGATCCCGAGGCAGGAGCCCTGGGCTTCTCGCTGATCATCATCGAGACCGACCGACCGGGGTTCTCCCGCGGTCGCAACCTGCGCAAGATCGGCCAGCACGGCCAGGACACCTGCGAGCTGTCGTTCGACAACGTCAGGGTGCCGCAGTCCAACCTGCTCGGTGATGTCGAGGGGCAAGGCTTTATCGCGCTGATGCAGCAGCTCCCGCAGGAGCGGTTGATCCTCGGGGTGGCAGCGGTCGCCACGATGGAGAAGGCGCTCGAGGAGACCGTGAAGTACACCAAGGAACGCGAAGCGTTCGGGAAGCCGATCATCAGCTTCCAGAACACCCGCTTCGAGCTCGCTGAGTGCGCCACCCTGACCCGGGTCGCGCAGAGCTTCCTGGACGACTGCGTCGAGCAGCACCTCGAGGGTGAGCTCGACATCGAGACGGCCGCGATGCAGAAGTGGTGGCTCACCGAGCAGCAGTGCATCGTGGTCGACCGCTGCCTGCAGCTCTTCGGCGGCTACGGCTACATGGAGGAGTACCCGATCGCGCGGATGTACACCGACTCGCGGATCCAGAAGATCTACGGCGGTACCAGCGAGATCATGAAGGAAATCATCGGGCGGTCGCTGTGAGTACGCCTAAGAGCGGCCCGCTGAGCGGTGTTCGCGTCGTCGAGATCGCGAGCCTCGCCCCGGCCCCGTTCGGCTGCATGATCCTGGCCGACCTCGGCGCGGAGGTCCTCCGCATCGACCGTGCCTCGGCCAGCGCCACCGCACTGGTGCCGCCGCCGGGCCCGCTGGACCGGGGCCGTACGACGATCGCCGTCGACCTGAAGAGCGCGGATGGCCTCGCGCTGGTCAAGGAGCTCGTCGCCAACGCGGACGTCTTCGTCGAAGGCTTCCGCCCCGGGGTCGCCGAGCGGATCGGGATCGGGCCGGACGACCTGGCTGCCGTGAACGAACGTCTCGTCTATGCCCGGATGACCGGCTGGGGCCAGGAAGGCCCGCTGAGCCAGGCGGCCGGGCACGACATCAACTACATCGCCATCGGAGGTGCGCTCGAACCGATCGCCCGCAAGGACGAACGGCCGCTGCCGCCGCTCAACCTGATCGGTGACTTCGCCGGTGGCGGCATGCTGATGGCCCTCGGCATCCTCGCTGCGCTGCACGAGCGCACCACCTCGGGCAAGGGTCAGGTCGTCGACGCCGCGATGGTCGACGGTGCCTCGCTGTTCACCGCGTTCATGCGCGGGATGCACGCGGCGGGCGTCTGGAACGAGGAGCCCGGCACCAACATGCTCGACGGTGCGGCCGCGTTCTACGACACCTACCCGTGCAAGGACGGTCGGTACGTCGCGGTTGGCTGCGTCGAGTTCCACTTCTTCACCGAGATGCTTGAAAAGCTGGGGATCGATAGCGGGCCTGATGGGGTGGGTGACCTGCCGCACCAGATCGACCCCAGCGGCTGGGACGCCTGGCGCAAGGTGATCGGCGAGACCTTCCTGACGAAGACCCGCGACGAGTGGGCCGAGCACTTCGGCGACTCCGACGCCTGCGTCTCGCCGGTGCTCTCGCCGTGGGAGGCGCACCAGCACCCGCACAACGTCGCCCGGAACTCGTTCGTCGAGGTCAACGGGATCATCCAGCCGGCTCCGGCGCCGCGGTT
>JAOPXD010000044.1 GCA_025965315.1 Marmoricola sp. | reverse complement strand
CCGCGCAGCCAGGCGCGTTCGAACTGACCCCGGTCGTAGACGCGGCGTACGGACGCGTCCGAGGCAGCGGCGGGGTCGTTGACGACCGGGTTGCCCGCGGCGGTGAACCCGACCAGCACCACCAGGTGGCCGGCGGTCGCTGAGATCGGGGCGCCGTCGAGCTGGCCGCGGGCGAACCGGATCGAGAGCTCCAGCGGGATCCGGGCCCGGATGAACCGTTCGGCCATCCGCAGGCTCGCCAACCGGGTCACGAACGCGTCCGGAACGCGGGTTCCGGCGTACGCGGTGTTGAACGGCCAGTTGCCGGTGCCCTCGTACGCGTGGTCGTAGGTGGACCGGGCGACCGCGTTCACCCAGCGGTCCGGGTACGACGCCGCCACCCACCGGTACGACGACCGGGCCGGCAGCCGCCCGTAGTAGCCGAGCACCATCGCCAGCGAGGTCGGCGAGCACCAGGCCTCACCGCCCCCGCCGTACGCGACGTTCTCGCCCCGGTGGGTCATCTGGGAGTAGTGCGGCACCGTCAGCTCGACGGCCGTGCGCCTCCACGGGACCGACGTCGCCGGCAGGGTGGCCGACGGTGTCGAGGTGACGATCCCGATCGACCGCAGGGTCGGCGCCTGTCGCCCAGGCTGGTGCAGCAACCGCACCGTGATCCGGTACGACGACAGGGCGGCACCGGTCGCGACCAGCGTGTCGGTGGCGACCCGGGCCACCGCGTCGGACTGCGCTCCCGCGCTCGAGCGGGCGACGACCCCATCGGTCGAGGCCCAGCTGCCGAGGCTCTTCAACCCGCTGACGTGGCCGGAGGTGTCCCGGACCCGGACGAGGACCTGGATCAGGCTGCCGGTCGGGGTGGCAGCGTTCCAGGACGGGATCGCCTGGGTGAAGGGGTGTGCGGGTGTGGACCAGGCCGAGGTCCAGACGCCGTACTCGTAGGAGTGTCCGGCGTACGTCCGGGTTCCCTTCGCCGCCGTGAACCGGATCGAGCCGGACGTGGTGACGGCGTACTGGCTGGGGACCGGGGCCGCGGAGAGCCGGATCGCACCGTGGCCGTGCACCCGCCCGTGGGTCAGGATTCCGAGCGGAACGACCAGCAGGACCAGCGCGAGCAGCGACACCACCACCCGCGGGTGGCGGAGCGTGGCGCGTGGGTCGGGCAGTGGCACCCCAGAACCGTAGACTCCTCCGGTGACCTTGAGGCTCTACGACACCGCAACCGGCGAAGTCCGTGACTTCGTGCCCCTGGAAGAGGGCAAGGCCGGCATCTACGTCTGCGGTCTCACGGTGCAGAGCGAGCCGCACGTCGGCCACGTCCGCTCGGCGGTCAACTTCGACGTGCTGCGGCGCTGGCTCGCGGCGACCGGCCACGACGTCACCTTCATCCGGAACATCACCGACATCGACGACAAGATCCTGACGAAGTCGGCGGAGCAGAACCGTCCCTGGTACAACCTCGCGTACGACATGAAGCGCGAGCTCGACAAGGCCTACGACGCGCTGCACGTGCTGCCGCCGACGTACGAGCCGGCGGCCACGGGGCACGTGCCGGAGATGGTCGAGCTGATCGAGCTGCTGATCGAGCGCGGGCACGCCTACCCGGCTGCCGACGACTCCGGGGACGTCTACTTCGACGTCCGGTCCTGGCCGGCGTACGGCGAGCTGACCCACCAGGGCATCGACGACATGGAGGCCGCGGAGGACGCGGACCCGCGAGGCAAGCGGGATCCCCGCGACTTCGCGCTCTGGAAGGGTTGGAAGCAGGCGACCGAGCCGCGGACCGCCTCCTGGCGGGCGCCGTGGGGCCGCGGCCGCCCGGGTTGGCACATCGAGTGCTCGGCGATGGCCGGCAAGTACCTCGGCCAGGCCTTCGACATCCACGGCGGCGGCGTCGACCTGCGCTTCCCGCACCACGAGAACGAGCAGGCGCAGTCGAAGGCGGCCGGTGGGGCGTTCGCGTCGTACTGGCTGCACAACGCCTGGATCACCACGTCCGGCGAGAAGATGAGCAAGTCGCTGGGCAACTCGCTGCTGGTGCCCGAGGTGCTCAAGAAGGTCCGCGGGATCGAGCTGCGCTACTACATGGTGGCCGCGCACTACCGCTCGCACGTCGAGTTCTCGTTCGAGGCGCTCGCCGATGCGGCCACCGCTTTCGGCCGCATCGAGCGCTTCCTCGAGAAGGCCGGCGGCAGCGCTGAGGGCGCCCCGTTCCCGGAGGCCTTCGCCGCGGCGATGGACGACGATCTGGGTACGCCGGCCGCGGTCGCCGCGATCCACGACGCCGTCCGGCAGGGCAACTGCCAGGTGGCTGCGGGCGACGCCAGCGGCGCCGCCGCCACCGCGAACCAGGTGCGCGCGATGCTCTCGGTTTTGGGTCTGGACCCGGCTGATCCACACTGGACCCAGGACTCGGGTACGGGTTCGGCGGATCTGAAGGGCGTCGTCGACGTCCTGATCGCCGGGCTGATCGACCAGCGCCAGGCCGCCCGGGCCAGCAAGGACTTCGCAGCAGCGGACGCCATCCGCGACCAGATCGCTGCTGCGGGCGTAGAGATCGAAGACACCCCCCAGGGTGCGCGATGGACAGTGACAGGAAAAGACTGAGATGCCAGGCAACAGCGCTCGACGCGGCGCGATCAAGAAGACCGGCAAGGGCAACCCCACCGCCGGCTCCGGAGGTCGCGTCAAGCGCGGGCTCGAGGGCAAGGGACCGACGCCCAAGGCGAAGGACCGCCCGAACCACAAGGTCTTCAAGGCCAACCAGCGCACCGAGCGCGCCGAGGCTGCCCGCCCGAAGCGCCGCCAGAAGCCCGGCGAGGCCGAGTGGATCGCCGGTCGGAACTCGGTCGTCGAGGCGCTGCGTGCCCGGATGCCCGTGATCGCTGTGTACGTCGCCGAGGGCGCCGAGCGCGACGCCCGGCTGCGCGAGGCGTTCAGCATGACCTCCGAGTACGGGATCTCGGTGATGGAGGTTCCTCGCGTCGAGCTCGACCGGATGACCTCCGGCGCGGTCCACCAGGGCCTGGCGGCCCGGGTGCCGGCGTACGAGTACGCGCACGCCGACGACCTGCTCGAGCTGGCTGCCGAACGCGGCGAGAAGCCGTTGATCATCGCCCTCGACTCGGTGACCGACCCGCGCAACCTCGGTGCCGTGGTCCGCTCCGCTGCCGGGTTCGGCGCGCACGGGGTACTGATCCCGGAACGTCGTGCTGCCGGGATGACGCCGTCGGCCTGGAAGACCTCGGCCGGTGCCGCCGCCCGGATCCCGGTCGCGCAAGCGGTCAACCTGACCCGCCAGCTCAAGGCGTACCAGGAGGCCGGCTGCATGGTGATCGGCCTGGCCGCCGATGGTGACGTCTCGCTCCCGGACCTGGATCTGGCCGATGGTCCGCTGGTGATCGTGATCGGGTCGGAGGGCGACGGCCTCGGTCGGCTCGTCGCGGAGACCTGCGACCAGCTGGTGTCGATCCCGATGAGCTCCACGCTGGAGTCGCTCAACGCCGGTGTGGCCGCCTCGATCGCGCTCTACACGGTCGCCCAGAAGCGACTTGGCTGAGGTTTAGCGGCTTGGTTGAAACAACTGAGTCGAGTGATCTGAGAGACTTGCTCCATGCGCGTCACAGCCAAGTCCGATTACGCCCTGCGAGCACTCATCGAGATCGCTCGTCGTGACGGCAAGTCCCCGGTCAGCGCCGAGGAGCTCGGACGGCTGCAGGAGATCCCGCACGGGTTCCTGCAGGCGATCCTCGCGGACCTCCGTCGCGCCGGTGTCGTGATCGCCCAGCGCGGTCAGGCCGGTGGCTGGCGGCTGAACAAGGACGCCGGGGACATCTCGGTGGCCGACGTGATCCGCGCCGTCGACGGTCCGCTGGTCTCGGTCTACGGGCTGCGCCCTGAAGCCGTCGCCTACAACGAGGCTGCCGCTGTTCTCCAGCACGTCTGGATCGCTGGTCGGTCGTCGTTGCGCGACGTCTTCGAGCAGGTCTCCGTGCGTCAGCTCGCCGACGGCAAGCTGCCCAGGTCGGTCACCGCCCGTACGGCGGACGAGGACGCCTGGCAGTCGCACTGACGCCTCAGCGTCAGCTGATCCGCCAGATCCGCGCGTGCGGACCGCTGGCGTCGCCGACCCCGAACAGCAGGTCTGTTGGCGTCAGCCCCGGTAGGTCGACCGGCTCGGTGCGCGTCCGCGCAACGGTCACCAGGACGGTGCCGTCCGGGTGCTCGCGCAGGAACGCGATGTCGTCGGCGGCGATCCGGAGCCAGCGCAGGCTTCCCCGGCGCAGCGCGGTGTGCTCCCGGCGTACCCGGGCCAGCGTGGCGTAGGTCGCGGAGGTCGCGGTCGCGAACGCCGCCGGATCACTCCAGGGCATCGTCCGGCGCGAGTCCTCGCCGTTGGTGCCCTCGAGCCCGAGCTCGTCCCCGGCGAAGATCATCGGTACACCGGGCAGGGTGAACTGCAGCACCGCCGCGAGCTGCTGGAGCTCGGCCGACCCGGTCGTCGTACGGATCCTCGGGGAGTCGTGCGAGCCGAGGATGTTCCAGCTGCTGCTCACCGCCCGCCAGCCGAAGCTGGCGGTGAACTCGCGCATCGAGGTGATCGCGGCGATGCCGTCTCGCCGGGGGATGTCGACGGGCAGACCGAAGCTCGGCACCGGTCGGGTCGGGTCGCGCAGCCATTCCCAGAGCGGGAACGAGAAGCCGTAGTAGTTCATGGTGCCGTGCCAGCCGTCGCCGTCGAGGTCGCCGGTGGCGTCGTGGCCGTGCTCGGCCAGGACCAGGGCGTCGGGCCGGATGCTGATTGCGGTGTGCCGGATCTCGCGGGCCACCGCGTGCGCGATGTCGACGTCTGCCCGACGGCCGGTCATGTTCGCCACGTCGACGCGCCAGCCGTCGATGCCGAACTCGAGCCAGCGGGCGACCACACCGCTGAAGCGCGATCCGAGTGCGGTCGCCAGGTGGTCGAGCTTCGGCAGGGTCTGGTAGCCCTTCCAGCCCTCGTGGCTGCCGTCGGCGGCGAAGTAGTAGAAGCCGCGTTCGGTGCTGTCCAGGTCGGCCCGGGCCCGCAGGAACCACTCGTGGGTGTCGCCGGTGTGGTTGCTGGTCAGGTCGCCGAGCACCCGGAGCCCGCGGGCGTGCGCGGCGTCGATCAGGCGGCGGTAGGCCTCGTCGCCGCCGAGCAGCGGGTCGACCTCGTCGAAGGTGCTGGCGTTGTAGCGGTGGTTGCTCTCCCCGGGGAAGACCGGGGTCAGGTAGATCACGGCGACGCCGAGGGTGACCAGGTGGTCGAGGTGCTCGGTGATGCCGTCGAGGTCGCCGCCGTAGAACTGCAAGGAGACGTCCGGGCCTGACGGGATCGGGTCGTCGCTCCACTGCGCCGGCACTGCCCAGGCAGGGGTCGGACGGTCCTCGGCTGCAGCGGAGCGGGCGAACCGGTCCGGGAAGACCTGGTAGACGACGGCGTCCCGGCCCCAGTCGGGGGCGCCGTCGTACGCCGAGATCCGGAAGTCGTGCGCATCGGTGACGTCGCGGTCGTAGACGCCGGCCTGGTTCAGCCAGCGGAAGCTCTCCCCGGTCACCACCATGAAGCGGTAGCGCTGCACCGGGTTGTGCACCGTGACGGTGCCGACCCACCAGGTGCTTCCGCCCTCGGTCGTCTCGACCGTGCACGGGGCGTAGAACGGCTCGCCGTCCTCGATGGTGCGCAGCCAGATCGCGTCGACGCCGGCCTGGGCGCTGGTCCGCACCCGCACGCGCACAGCTGTCCCGAGGGGTGCGCTCTCCTGCTCGAGGTACAGCGGAGACCCGTCGTGGTGCGGCTCGTGCAGGAGATGGTCCACGGGGTCCATCCTTCCTGATCGGCGCCGGTACGATGGCGCCGCCCGTCGCTACGGCGGAGCAGGCCGATGTAGCTCAGTTGGTAGAGCGCCTCTCTTGTAAAGAGGATGTCGCGGGTTCGACTCCTGTCATCGGCTCCAGTACGGGCGATCGAAGTCGCGTTGCTGGTCCGGTTGGTGCCGGCCGGTCTCGTTGTCCGGGCAGAGGTCGTAAGTGTCGCCGGGGAAGATCTCGATCCACCCGACCCGCGGGGCGAGGACGATCTCGTGCTCGCAGTGCTCGCAGTGGGCATGCCGGAGCGGCGCCGCCGCAATGTTGTTCAGCGCGTCCATGGCTCCTCCTCGGCGTCGAGGACGAGGACGTTCACGTCGCCCAGGAACGAGTGCCCCTGGATGCTGACCAGCCGGTCGGCTGCCTCGGCCGCGGCGAGGTCACTCCGTCTCGGCGCGCCGAAGAACCTCCGCTGGACGAGCTCCACACGCCGGCCCGACGGGACCACGACGTCGACGTCGCGAAAGATCGACCACGCGCTGATCGAGACGGAGTCCGGCAGCCTCCGGGTGTGGTCCAGCTCGATCGTCACGTCCCCGAGCAGGGCGACGGCGGTCAGACGGTCCTCGACGGCCCACCGGTGCCCGCGGTCGCCGCGGTGCCGCCAGCCGCCCTCGAAGAACGGCTCGAGGCCGAGCAGCCAGCGGTGGTGCGAGGCGCCTTGTGCAGGGGTGCCGGCGGTCGTCATGCGGAGACGCCGACCCCGTTGGACTTCTCGACGCCTCGTCGGGGTGCCGGCACTGCTGTGCCGGGACCGGACGCGGCGGACTCCTCGCGAGCGATGAAGGCACCGAGCTCAGCGATCGTCGTCATGATCGGCGCCGGGAACACGACGGTGGTGTTCTTGTCGACCCCGATCTCGACCAGGCTCTGCAGGTTGCGGAGCTGGAGGGCCAGCGGGTGCTCCATCATGATGTCCGAGGCGTCCCCGAGAGCGGCCGCTGCGAGGGACTCGCCCTCGGCGTTGATGATCTTGGCGCGCTTCTCGCGCTCGGCCTCGGCCTGGCGGGCCATGGCGCGCTTCATGGTCTCCGGAAGCTGGATGTCCTTGAGCTCGACGAGGGTCACCTCCACCCCCCACTCGACGGTGGTGACGTCGAGGATCTCCCGGATGTCTAGGTTGATCCGATCGGTCTCGGACAGGGTCTCGTCGAGCGTGTGCTGACCGACCACCTTCCGCAGCGTGGTCTGGGCGATCTGGTCGATGGCCGCGCGGACGTTCTCGATCGCGACGACGGACTTGACCGCGTCGACGACCCGGAAGTACGCCACGGCCGAGACGTCGACGCTGACGTTGTCCCGGGTGATGATCCCCTGGGACTGGATCGGCATGGTCACGATCCGTCGTGAGATCCGATGCATCACGTCGACGACAGGAATGATGATGCGCAGGCCGGGATCCCGGGGTCGCTGCACCCGACCCAGACGCAGGACGACCCCCTGCTCGTACTGCTTGACGATCCGTACGGCCAGGAACAGGCCGAGCAGGACGACGGCGAAGAGTGCCAGGAGGACGAAGCCGAACGTGTTCATCTGTGGTGTCCCATCGGTGGAGTGCGTACCTCGAGAGGACCATCCGGTGGCCTGGCCTCGACAGTGCCGAAGGTCCCGGCAGGTCGGACGCAGGACCCTTCGCCAGCGTGGTGGCGTCAGCGCGGGACCAGCTCGACCCGGTCCAGCAGTGCAGCGAGGTTCCGTGCGCGTCTCAGCCGCGCGACGGTCACGGCCACGGCGTCGGCAACGTCCGTCACGGTCGCGGTCACGTCACGGTGAGCTCAGCTGCGGCGGCGCCAGAGGACGAACGCGGCCAGTCCCAGCGCTGCTAGCCCCGTAGCGGCGATCAGTGCGGGCTTGTGCGAAGCGGCCGCGCGCTTCGCGTGGTCCGCGGACTCGTGCAACCGGGCGCCGACGTCGAGCCTGTCGCTGAGAGCGCTCACCGTCCCGGCCAGCTGGTCGCGGGTGAGCGCGATCTCGGCCTCGAGCTCGCCGATGGCGGTCACGAGCGCGCGTCCTTGACCGCGTCGACGTCGTCCTTCACCGAGGCGATGGTGCGTTCCGGCGGCCCGACCTCGCCGACCTCGCGCTTGCCGACCAGCGCCGCGACGCCCGCGATCACGAAGAGAGCGGCTGCCACGATCAGGGCCGAGAGCCAGACGTCGAACGTCGTCGCCAGCCCGGCAACCGCGGCAGCGACCAACGTGGCCAGCCCGAGCACGGCGAAGAGCCCCGCGCCGCCGAACAGGCCGGCGCCGGCGCCCGCGTGCTGCACGTCGGCGCGCAGCTCGGCCTTGGCCAGGGCTACCTCCTGGTGCATCAGCCGGCTCGACTGCTCGGTCAGCCGACCGACGAGTTCGCCGATGGTCGGCTCGTCGTCGCTCGACCGGACCGCGGGGGGCTGCTGAGGAGGCTGCTGGGTCGTGCTCGTCATGAGTGCGACGCCTTGCCGCCCTTGCGGCCAGCACGCTTCTTCTGGGCCGTGGTGCCGCCCTGCGAGCTGTTGCCCGAGCCGGAGTGGCTCTTCTCGCCGCCGTGCTTCGAGGAGTCGGGGGAGTTGGCGATCTTCGCGGCGCGTTCCTTGGACATGCCCTTGTCCTTCAGCGCTTCGTACTGCTTCTCGTTCTTGACGTTCGCACTCCGGTTCGGCACGGCAGGCTCCTCTCGACTCATCGGGACGACGGTGCCGGAGAACGGCCGGTGTGCGTGACCTCGGCTCGCCTCCGGGCTCCGCCGTAGCAACGAGGTACCCGCGCCGGGCAGCTCGAAACGTCTAGCGGAACCAGGTCGCGGTGACCGACTTGCCGGGGCTGCGGGCGGTGGCGGTCCAGGTGTCGGCGAGCTCCTCGACGATGGCCAGCCCGCGACCACCGAGGGAGTCGACGGTCGCCTCCCGCGCAGTGGGCCAGCCGTCGGCATCGTCGGTCACCCGGACATCGACCCGGTCCGCATGCGCGGACACCTGGACGTCGATGGTGGCGGCGCCCGCCCGTACCGAGTTGGTGACGAGCTCGCTGACGATCAGGACGACGTCGTCGCCGTCCGGCCTGCCGTCGTCGCCGACGATGTGCTCGAGCCTGGTCGTGACGAACATCCGGGCGTGGGCCGGCGCGTGCAGGTCACCGGGGAAGCTGGCCCTCATCGGACAGGCTCCCAGCGCAGTGCGAGGATCGCGATGTCGTCGGGTGCGTCGTCGCTCCGCAGCGATCCGAGCGCGTGCGCGACGAGCTCGACGACCGGCGTCGTCGGACGTCCTGCGAGCGTGGTCGCGAGCCGCTCCATCCCGGTGTCGATGTCCTCGTTGCGCCGTTCGATCAACCCGTCGGTGAAGCAGAAGAGGGTCGAGCCGGGCGTCATCGTGAAGCTCGTGCTCGGGTACGCCGTCGGTCCGGTGCCCAGCGGTGGCCCCGGCGCGACCTCGACGTACCGGGCGCCGTCACCGGTCAGGAGCAGCGGAGCGGGGTGTCCGGCGCAGGCCAGCGTGATCTCCCCGGTCCGCCAGTTCCCGACGCCGACGATGGCGGTGGTGATGTGGCCGTCGACGGTGATGTCGAACTGGTGCGAGCACTTCTCGAGCGCGACCGCGGGACTGTCGCCGTCCAGGAGGTAGGCGCGCACCGTGAACCGGGCGTGCGCCATCACCGCGACCGCGTCGATCCCTCGTCCGGAGACGTCACCCACGACGAACGCGAAGTGGTCCTCGCCGAGCCCGATGATGCTGTACCAGTCGCCGCCGATGTCGACGCCCTGGGCTCCGGCGACGTACTCGGCGGCGATCTCCAGCTGCGGGACGGCCGGGATCACGTGCGGCAGCAGTGCCTTCTGGAGCCGGACGGAGAGATCGCGCTGCTGTCCGTACAGGATCTCGACCCGGTCGTAGAGCTCCGCGACCGTGGTCGCATCGGCCTCGGCGCTCTGCCGTCGCCGCGCGAACTGCTCCCCGGTACGGCCGGCGATCAGGGTCAGCAGCAGGCCGCCGAGCAGCAGCATCAGTGGCAGCCGTTGGCTGAGCGAGGCACCCAGGTGGCGGCGCGGCGAGGAGACCAGGGTCAGCACGGTGTCGCCGAAGGGCAGCGTCGCCCGTGCGGTGTGACCGGTCAGGGGCAACGAGGCCGGGTCGACGTCGGTGGTGGACAGCGTCGAGAGATCGGGTCTCGCTCCGAGGTAGATGGCGTAGTGCAGATCCGCGAAGGCGGAGTCGCGGTCGACCGGCGAACGCCGGTCCGCCGGGATCGCCCGCTCGGCGTACACCACGTAGCCGGTCCTCGGATCGGCCTCGGCGTACGCGATCCGGCCGGGCGCCGGGGTGTGCACCGACTCGACGGTGAACGTGTGCTTGCTGAAGGCCCGGCGCAGGTAGGACTGGAGGGCCGGACCGTCGGAGGGCAGCGCCGGCGCGACGCCGACGTTGGCGAGCCTGGTCAGGTGGGTGCCGTGCCGCTGCCAGAGCGAGGCGGACACGAAGGACTTCCCCTGACCGACGGAGGGCGCCATCAGCTGCCGGAAGGCAGCGGTGTCGGTAGGTCCGGCGACCTGCTGGACGCTCAGGGCGGTGCTCAGCGGTGCCTGGATCAGCAGGATCGCGGTGGAGAGGACCGCGGCGGCCTGTTTGGTCTGCACCTCGAGGAGGCGCTGCTCGGCGTTCGCGTCGACCCGGGCGGCCGCCCACGTCGACAACCCGGTCAGCGCCAGGCAGACCGCAGAGATGAGTGCGGCCACCCGGTACGGGTGCCGGGTCTGCTGGGTGCGGTACGCCGCGACTGCTCGCCTGCGCGCCCGGTCCGGCTCGTCGCTGCGGGCATCATGCGCCTCGTCAGGAGCGGGGCTCCTCATCACGGGGACCTTGAGGTCCGGCACCGTCTGCGCGCGACTCATCGGTCCCGATCCCTACCGCGTCCCGAACAGGTCGGAGAGGCCGGTGACGGCGAGGATCCGTTCCGCCGCCGGCGTCACCCGGACGAGCACCAGGTCCTTGCCGAGGGCGGCGGCCTCGTTGCGGATCCTGACGAGGGCGCCGAGGCCGCTGGAGTCGATGAACGTCACCTCGCCGAGATCGATCTCGAGCACGCGCACGTCGGTGTCCAGGCAGGCGTGCGCAGCGGTGAGCAGCTCATCGACCGACGCGATGTCCACCTCGCCCGAGAGGGCCAGCGAGCAGGCTCCGTCAGCGGGGACCCGGGTCACGAACTCAGCCATGACGGGCTCAACGAGACTCCGCGGACGTGGTTACGCCGACCTGGGCCTTCAGGAGAATCGTGCCTGGAGCTCGGGGACCAGTTCCTTGTTCGCCATCTCGAGGAACGCGTCCTGACCCTCGTCGCCGACCTGGACCAGGGCGACGTCGGTGAACCCCGCGTCCACCCACTCCTGGACGGCGTCGAGGATCGGATCGAGGTCCGGGCCGCACGGGATGGACCCGGCGACGTCCTCGGGGGTGACGTAGGCGCTGGCCGCGGCGAAACCGGACGGTCCGGGCAGCTCGGCGTTGACCTTCCAGCCACCACCGAACCAGCGGAACTGCTGGTGCGCCCGCTCGACCGCCCGGTCCTTGTCGGTGTCCCAGCAGATCGGCAGCTGGCCGATCTTGCGCGAGCCCGGTCGCTGGTTCACCTCGTCCCAGGACGCGATCAGGTTCGCCTCGGGTGCCACCGCCACCAGGTGGTCGGCGAGCGGTGCGAGCAGTCCGATGCCCTGGTCGCCGGACACGGCGGCGGCGATCTGGACCGGCTGGGCGGGCAGGTCCCAGAGCCGTGCGGAATCCACCCGGAAGTGATCACCCGCGAAGCTGACGTCCTCGCCGTCCAGCAGCCGACGGATGACCGTGATCGCCTCGACGAGCATCTCGTGCCGAACGTTCACCGGTGGCCAACCGGCACCGACGACGTGCTCGTTGAGGTTCTCGCCGGCACCCAGGCCGAGGACGAACCGTCCCTGCGACAACACCCCCAGGGTGGCAGCCTTCTGGGCCACCACGGCCGGGTGGTAGCGCATCGTCGGACAGGTCACGTAGGTCATCAGCTCGAGTCGCTCGGTGACCTGGCTGACCGCACCGAGCATGCTCCAGGCGTAGCCGGAGTGGCCCTGCTCGGTCAGCCACGGGAAGTAGTGGTCGCTCATCACCGCGAAGTCGAAGGCCGCGGCCTCCGCCTGCTGCGCGTACCCCACGAGCTCGCGGGGGCCCGACTGCTCGCTCATCAGGGTGTAGCCGATCTGCACCATCTGGTCCTAGCCTTCCGTCGGTCGGTTCGTCGCCGCGGTCTTCACCCAGACCGGACCGGCGAGCAGGTCGAGCGCTGCGGGGAGCTGCGCGCGCAGCTCGTCCGGGCCGTCGCACACGTCCCGGGCTCCGGCTGCGGTCAGCTCGTTGCGGCCGAAGCCACCGCTGAGCAGACCCAGCATCGGCAGGCCAGCCCCGGCCGCCGCGTAGGCGTCCCAGACCGAGTCGCCGACCATGAACGCGGCCACGCCGTCGACCGCCTCGCGGGCCACGGTCAGCAGGTCGGGGGCGGGCTTGCTCGCATCGACGTCCGCGCTGGTCACGAGGTGGTCGATCCGGGTCCGGGCGTCGAGGACGTCGAGCGCGTGCTCGGTGTGCTTCGGCTTGCCGGAGGTCGCCAGCACCACCGTGAGCCCGAGGTCGTGCAGCGCGTCCAGCAGGGCGGTGGCACCGTCGAACGGCACGATCTCGGCGAGCAGGGTGTCGACCTCGCCCTCCCAGGACTTCCGGATCCGGTCGCCGTGCTCGGTCTCGACCGCGTCACCGGCCACGTGCGCGACCAGCCGCTCACCGCCCATCCCGATCGCGCGGTGGATGCGCCAGCCGGGCACGGCGAGGCCCGCCTCGGCGAAGGCGCGCTGCCACGCGATCACGTGCTGGTAGTTCGAGTCGACCAGCGTTCCGTCGACGTCGAGCACGGCTGTGTCGAACTCCATGGCCCAGCGGTACCCGAATTCGCAGCGACCAATCAGGTGTCGGATTCGCGAGGTTGGGTAACGCACCGGCATGTCCGACACTCACCGCCTCACCACCGACATCCCGGCCCGGCTCGACCGGCTGCCCTGGGTGCGGTGGCACTGGCTGATCGTGATCGGCCTCGGCACGGTCTGGATCCTGGACGGCCTCGAGGTGACGATCGTCGGGTCGATGTCGGCGGCGCTGAAACCGCACTCGACCGGCCTGGGGATGTCCAGCTACCAGGTCGGTCTGGCGGGGTCGACGTACGTGGCGGGCGCCTGCATCGGTGCGCTGCTCTTCGGGCAGCTCACCGACCGGTTCGGGCGCAAGAAGCTCTTCATGATCACGCTCGGCCTGTACACGGTGGCCACCGTGCTGACCGCGTTCTCCCTCAACCCCACCTGGTACCTGGTCTGCCGGTTCCTCACCGGCGCCGGCATCGGTGGCGAGTACGGCGCGATCAACTCGGCGATCGACGAGCTGATCCCGAAGAAGTTCCGCGGCCGCGTCGACATCGCGATCAACGGGTCCTTCTGGGTCGGCGCCGCCGCCGGCGCACTGCTGACCATCCCGCTGCTCGACCCGAGCAAGGTGGACCAGTCGGTCGGCTGGCGACTGGCCTTCGGGCTCGGAGCGATCCTTGCGGTCGGCATCCTGTGGGTGCGGCGGCAGGTTCCCGAGAGCCCCCGGTGGCTGTTCATCCACGGACGCGAGGACGAGGCCGAGCAGATCGTCGGCGAGATCGAGAAGACCGTGACCAGCGAGATGTCCGGCAGCCTGGAGGACGCGACCGACACGATCACGGTCGAGCAGCGGAGGTCGATCGGGCTGCTGGAGATCGCTCGCGCGGTGATCACCGGTTACCCCCGGCGTACGCTGCTGTGCTTCCTGCTCTTCGTCGGTCAGGCGTTCCTCTACAACGCGTTCTTCTTCACCTACGGCGACACCCTGACCACGTTCATGCACGTCGGCCAGACCGGGTGGTACCTGGCAGCGTTCGCCGTCAGCAACTTCGCCGGAGCCGTCATCCTGGGACACTTCTTCGACACCGTCGGCCGGGTCCGGATGATCTCCGGGACGTACCTGGTGTCCGGGATCCTGCTCGCGGTGGCCGGCCTCTCGCTGGGATCGCTCAACGCCGGAACGCTGACGCTCTTCGGTGCGGTGATCTTCTTCTTCGCCTCCGCCGGGGCGAGCGCCGCCTACCTGACTGCCAGCGAGGTGTTCCCGATGGAGACCCGCGCCCTGTGCATCGCGTTCTTCTACGCGACCGGGACGGCGGCCGGCGGGATCAGCGGACCGCTGCTGTTCGGATCCTTGATCAACCACGCGTCCGCCTCGGGCGACATCACCAAGCTCGCCGTCGGGTACTTCATCGGCGCCGCCCTGATGGTCATCGGCGGGGTCGCCGAAGCGGTCCTCGGTGTGAAGGCCGAGCAGAAGTCGCTCGAGAGCATCGCCGCCCCGTTGACCGCCCGCTCAGAGCCCGTCAACGCGTAGTCGCACGAGAGGAAACGGCATGAGAACCAGCGACAGGTTGCCTCCGACGCAGGTCGAGGCCCGGGCAGCGGGCTCCCCGTCGCTCGCGGTGCTGATCCTCGGACTCGGGACCGCTGTTCTCGGGCGTGCTCTCGGAAGTCGCCGCTCTCAGCTCAGGTGAGTCGGCTCGACGCCCGACTTGTGGCCGCGGTCCGAGCCGGTCGGTGCGCCGCCGCCGTCGGAGTGCTGGTCGCGGTCCGACTCCTCCTCGAGCCGGATGATGATCGACTTCGACGTCGGGCAGTTGCTGCCCAGGGCCGTCGAGTCGAGCGGGACCAGCGGATTCGTCTCGGGGTAGTACGCCGCCGCGCACCCCCGCGGGGTCGGGTAGGCCACGATCCTGAAGGACGGGGCGGTCCGTTCGCTGCCGTCCTCCCACTCGCTGATCAGGTCGACCATCTGGCCGTCACGCAGCTTCAGGTGCTCGATGTCGTCGGCGTTCACGAACACCACCCGGCGGCCCCCGGAGATGCCGCGGTACCGGTCCTCGAGGCCGTAGATGGTGGTGTTGAACTGGTCGTGGCTGCGCAGGCTCTGGAGCAGCAGCCGGCCCTCGGGGACGCTGAGCACCTCCAGCGGGCTGACCGAGATCACCGCGTTCCCGGACTCCGTCGGGAACGTCCGGGAGTCGCGCGGCGGGTGCGGAAGCACGAAGCCGCCCGGTCGGCTGACCTTCTCCTCGTAGGACTCGCACCCCGGGACCACCCGCGCGATCGACTCCCGGATCCGTCGGTAGTCCGCGCGGAACTCGGTCCACGGAACGTCGGTCCGGTCCCCGAGCGTGGCCTCGGCGATCCCGCAGATGATCGCCACCTCGGAGCGCAGGTCCGGTCCCGCCGGCGCGAGCGGACCGCGGGAGGCGTGTACGGCGGACATCGAGTCCTCGACGGTCACGCGTTGCGGTCGGCCACCGGTCAGATCGCGTTCGCTGCGGCCCAGCGCCGGCAGGATCAGTGCGGTCGCGCCGCAGACCACGTGCGACCGGTTGAGCTTGGTCGAGACCTGCACGGTGAGCCGGGCGTTGCGCATCGCGTCCTCGGTCACCTCGGTGTCCGGGGTCGCCGAGACGAAGTTGCCGCCCATCCCGATGAAGACGTGCGCCTTGCCGTCCCGCAGAGCCCGGATCGAGTCGACGGTGTCGAAGCCGTTCTCCCGCGGCGGGTCGAACCCGAACTCGGTCTGGAGTGCATCGAGGAAGTGGCTCGGGGGCTTCTCCCAGATCCCCATGGTCCGGTCGCCCTGGACGTTCGAGTGGCCCCGTACGGGACAGAGCCCGGCGCCGGGCTTCCCGATGTTGCCCTGGACCAGCGCGACGTTCACGAACTCCTTGATGGTGGCGACCGCGTTGCGGTGCTGGGTGATGCCCATCGCCCAGCAGTGCACGGTCGCGTTCGAGGCGATCAGCAGGTCGGCCGCCGCCTGGACCTGGTCACGGCTCAGACCGCAGGCGGCCAGGGCCGCGTCCCAGTCGAGCTCGCGGACGTGCGCGGCCCAGTCGTCGAAACCCTCGGTGTGACGCCCGACGAACTCGAGGTCGAGCACCGAGCCGGGACGGCCCGCGGCGGCCGCCGCGTCCTCGGCCTCGAGCAGCAGGAACCCGATCGCCTGGAACAGCGCGAGGTCGCCGTTGATCCTGATCGGCAGGTAGAGGTCGGCGAGGTCGGTGCCGATCCCGGACAGGCCCCGAGGGGTCTGCGGGTTGGCGAACTTCATCAGGCCGGTCTCGGGGAGCGGGTTGATCGCCAGGATCTTCGCGCCGGCGGCCTTGGCCTTCTCCAGCGCGGTGAGCATCCGGGGATGGTTCGTGCCGGGGTTCTGGCCCGAGATGATGATCAGCTCGGCGGCGTACAGGTCCTCAAGGCTGACGCTGCCCTTGCCGATCCCGATCGTCTCGGCGAGAGCGACCGACGTCGACTCGTGGCACATGTTGGAGCAGTCGGGCATGTTGTTCGTGCCGAAGGAACGGGCCAGCAGCTGGTAGGTGAACGCCGCCTCGTTGGAGGTCTTCCCCGAGGTGTAGAAGATCGCCTCGTCCGGGGAGTCCAGGTCGTTCAGGGTGTTCCCGATCAGGGTGAATGCTGCGTCCCAGGTGATCGGTTCGTAGCGGTTCGAGTCGCGGTGGCGCACCATCGGCTCGACGATCCGGCCCTGCTGGCCGAGCCAGTAGTCGGTGTGTCCCTCGAGGTCGTCGAGGTCGTGCCGGACGAAGAAGTCGCGGTCCAGGAGCCGGGTGGTGGCCTCCTCCGCAACGGCCTTCGCGCCGTTCTCGCAGAACTCGGCGACCTTGCGTTCCTTCGGGTCCGGGTCGGGCCAGGCGCAGCCCTGGCAGTCGAAGCCGTCGGCCTGGTTGAGGCGCAGCAGGCTCCGCGCGGTCCTAGTCATCCCCATGCTCTCGATGCCGCGCTTGAGGGCGACCGCCACACCGGGGATCCCCGCCGCGGCCCGGCTTCGGTGCCCGACCCGCAGGTCGGCCTCGTCGATCTCCGGGGGCGGCGCGATGTGATCGGCTCGGGTGCGGAAGCGGACCATGAACCATCCTTACCCGTTCCGGGTCGTTTCATGTGCCCTGGACCGGGTACTTCGGGCCCATGACTACCCGGCGCTCGACCCTGGACGGGCTCCAGGACGGCAGCCCGGCGATCGCGCTGCTCGTACGACGGCTGGTCCTGGTGCTCATCCTGGTGGCGGTGATCCTCGACCTGGGCGGGGTCCTGGGGGAGCACACCGGGTCGGTCTCGCGCACCTCGGGCGGCTACACCCTGACGTTGGAGTACCCCTCGACCGGCCGCGCCGGTCTCGATGCCCGGTGGCGGGTGCACCTGAGCCACCCGGGCGGCTTCGGCAAGGAGCTGACGCTCGCTGTGACCGGCGACTACTTCGACATCTTCGAGTCGCAGGGCTTCTTCCCCGAACCCAGCGCGGAGACCCGGGACGGCAAGGTCCTGTACATGACGTTCGACGCACCGACCGGCAACACCTTCGAGCTCGACTACGACGCCTACATCCAGCCCGCCAGCCAGCAGGGACACCAAGGACACCTGGCGCTGCTCCGCGCCGGGGACGGCAGTCCCGAGGTCGTCGGCCTCGACTACACGACAAGGTTGGTGCCCTGATGGAGATCGTGTTCCGCGCGCTGGTGATGTTCCTGTTCCTCTGGATCGTCACCCGGGCCGTGGGCAGGTCGACGCTGGGGGAGCTCAGCACCTTCGACCTCGTCCTCTACGTGGCGATGGGTGACTTGATCCAGCAGGCCGTCACCCAGCAGGACTACTCCGTGACCGGCGGGATGCTCGCCATCGGGGTCTTCGCGCTGACCACGGTGCTGCTGTCCTGGTCGCAGTGGCGGTTCCCGCGGTTGCAGCCGTTCGTGAACGGACGCGCGATCGTCGTCGTACGGGACGGGGAGCTCGTGGAGAAGGCGTTGCGGCAGCAGCGGCTCTCGCTGACCGACCTGATGGCCGCAGCGCGCCAGCAGGGCATCCGCTGGCTGGACCAGGTCGACCTCGCCGTCCTCGAGGCGGACGGGCGGATCTCGTTCTTCACCCGCACCGACGACCACGGCTCCGACGGCGCCCCGGAGACCGCGGAGGCCGCATGAGGTACATCCGCATCCACGGGATCGGGTAGCGCGCTGGACAGGTCTCGCGCGACGGTCCTGCTCGCCGGCGGCGCCAACGTCCTGATCGCCGTTGCCAAGCTCGGCGGCGGCCTGGTCTCGGGCTCGGCAGCGCTCCAGTCCGAGGCAGCGCACTCGTTCGCGGACACCTTGAACGAGGCCTTCCTGCTCGCTGCCCTGCGCCGCAGCGCGCGGCCGGCCGACGCGGACCACCCGTTCGGGTACGGGATGGAGCGCTACTTCTGGTCGCTGCTGGCCGCAGTGGCGATCTTCGTCCTCGGGGCGGGCTTCTCCATCTACCAGGGCGTCACGGCGATCGTCGCACCGCGGGCCGAGGGCCATCTCGCGGTGGCCCTGGTCGTGCTCGTCGTCGCCTTCGTGTTCGACGGGGCCTCGTTGGTGCGTGCCGGGTGGCAGCTGCGCCGCGAAGCGCGCGAGAAGGACACCCCGTTCCTGATGCACGTGCTGTACGGCGCCGAACCGGCCGTCCGCGCAGTGGCGGTGGAGGACCTGGTGGCCGTGATCGGCGTCGTCCTCGCTGCGACCGGGCTGGTGCTGGACCGCCTGCTCGGCACGACCCTGTACGACGCCGCGGCATCGATCGCGATCGGGCTGCTCCTGATCGGCACCGCCTACCTGCTGGGTCGTCAGAACGAGCAGCTCCTGATCGGCCGCGCCGTCGGCACGGAGGTCCTCACCGCGATCGACGACGAGATCTCTGCCTCGGACGGGATCGAGCGCTGGCCGAGCTCCTCACGATGCAGCTCGGTCCCGGGGAGGTGCTCCTGGCCGCCCGGGTCGAGGTGGCGCCGGACGTGTCCGGGGGCGACCTGGCGCTGCTCGCCGACGAGATCGATGCCCGGGTCCAGTCGAGGTTCCCCGAGGTCCGGCACGTCTTCCTGGATCCGACGCCGCCGGCGGACGCATGATTCGCCGAGCGCGGGGTAGGGGTAGGTGATGACTGACGTGAAGGTCGCGATCATCTACTACTCCTCGACCGGGACGGTCGACGCGATGGCGCGCCACGCCGCCGCGATGGCCGAGAAGGGTGGCGCCGTGGTCCGGCTCCGCCAGGTGGCCGAGCTGGCCCCGGACAGCGCGATCCAGGCCAACGAGGACTGGGCCGAGCACGTCGAGGAGACGAAGGACGAGCCCGACGCTGCGGTGGACGACCTGACCTGGGCCGACGTGGTGCTGCTCGGTACGCCGACCCGGTTCGGCAATGTCGCGAGCCAGCTCAAGCAGTACCTCGACGGTCTCGGACCCGAGTGGCAGAACGGCGAGCTCGCCAACAAGGTGTACGCCGGTTTCACGTCGACCAAGACGGCGCACGGTGGGCACGAGTCGACCTTGCTGGCGCTCTACAACACCGTGATCCACTTCGGCGGGATCCTGGTCGCGCCCGGCTACACCGATCCGGTGAAGTTCGAGGAGGGCAACCCGTACGGCGTCTCCAACACCGAGACCGGCACCGACGACGGCGTCGCGGACGCGGCCAGGGACGCGCTGGAGCACCTGGTGGCCCGGACGATGTCGGTGGCCTCGGCACTGCGGTCCGGAGGCTTCGCCGCCTGAACGTGTTCGCCAGCTCCACGGATGTCGTATCCGGGGTCGGCGGTTCGTCGTACGGGTAGAGGCGGCACCAGGCCGCCGGATCCGAGAGGACCTCCCTCATGTCCACGACCGTCATCCAGCAGGACCCAGCAACCTCCGCGACTCCGACGTACCCCCGGCTCTGGTCGGCCGGGGTCGGCTACGGACTCCTCGCCGCGGCGGCCACCACGACCGTCGCTGCGGTGCTGCACGCCGCCGGCGTCTCGCTCGACGTGGCCAAGGAGCCTGTCCCGCTGCCGGCCTTCGCAGAGGTCACCTTCGGGTTCGCGCTGATCGGGCTGGCGATAGCTGCCGGGCTGCGACGCTGGACCCGTGACCCGCACCGGGCCTGGCTCCGCACCACGATCGTGCTCACCGCGTTCTCGTTCGTGCCCGATCTCCTGGCTGATGCCGCGACCGGGACCAGGCTCACGTTGATGGCCACGCACGTGGCGGCTGCCGCGATCGTGGTCCCCGGTGTCGCTTCGCGACTCACCCGACGGTGACCTGCAGTTCGGGCTATCTTGCGGCATGCGAACTGGACCTGGACCCAAGCGCTCGGTGATCGCTGTCGCCGCGCTCTCAGCGGCACTGGCCACGGGGATGAGCGCATCGTTGGCCCAGGCCTCGAGCACCCCTGCGGTAGCGAAGGCGCCGTCGTGCGCCGGCTTCCACGCGACCAAGGGCGTCACCGCCAAGACGATCCGGATCGGGAACTCGTCCGACCTCACCGGACCGATCCCGGGGATCTACACCGCGGCACAGCAGGCAACTGCGGCGTACGTCGCGTACTTCAACTCCAGCAAGCGGATCTGCGGACGCAAGCTGGTGCTCGACAAGTACGACTCGCAAACCGAGACCAGCGCTGACAAGACCAGCTACGCGGCCATCTGCAAGGCCGACTTCGCGGCGGTCGGCTCGGTGTCGGCCTTCGACGACGGCGGCGCTGCGACGGCGCAGCGCTGCGGGCTCCCGGACCTCCGCGCCGTCTCGAGCACAGCCGCGCGGATGGCGTGCCCGACCTGCTTCAGCGCTGACGCGGTAGCAGCGAACGAGTTCCCGAACAGCGTCGCCGACTACTTCCTGGCCCACGAGCACGCGGCCACCCAGAAGGCCGGCTATCTGTACCTGAACGCCCCGGCAGCCAGTGAAGGTGCGCTGCGGGACATCCGCGGCGAGAAAGCGCGAGGGATGAAGTTCCTGTACACGTCGAGCTTCGACATCGCCGAGTTCAACTACGGGCCGTACGTCCAGCAGCTCAAGGCCAAAGGCGTGGAGTGGCTGCAGGTCCGAGGGTCAGTGCAGAGCGCAGTGGGAATTGCTCAATCCATGCAGGCCGCGGACTTCCATCCCAAGGTGTTCCTGGTGGACTCGTCGGCCTACGACGCGTCGTTCCTCAGTGCCGGCGGCAGCGCTGTCGAAGGCGCGATCGCCTACATCAACTTCCTGCCGCTGAACACCAACCAGTCCGAGCTCAACCTGTACAAGAAGTGGCTCACGAAGGTGTCCCCGGGTGCGCAACCGACCGTCGCCGGCCTCTACGCCTGGTCGGCGGCCAAGCTCTTCACCACCGAAGCGGTCGCCCTCGGCGGCAAGCTGACCCGCACGTCCCTGGTCGCCGAGATCAAGGGCGTGCACCAGTGGACCGGCGGCGGGCTGCACGCCGCGATGGACGTAGGCGGGAAGCACACCTCGCCGTGCGTGCGGTTCCTCGCCGTCAAGAACGGGGCCTGGGCGCCGTACGGCGGGACCGGCTACCGCTGTGCGGGCGTCACCCAGGGAAAATAATTTTCGGCTGACGAGGTCCGAGAAGTTCCGGATCTGTTAGGGAGATTTTGCCCCGGTCTGACCTCGATGGTTCGGAAGTTGTCAAGGAACACCGAGTGATTATTGTGGATAACCTTGGCCCACGTCGAACAGGACAACGCCATATCAGTGATGAATCGGTCCTTGTTCCCTGCCTAGTTCCTCGGTGTACAACGCCGCGACGCATGATGTTCCCTCGGGACTCCAGCACGTTCCCCGGCAGGCACTCGGAGCACCGAAACCCATGGCGCAGACCAAGAACCAGCAGCGCGCGGCGCACGCCGTCGCGGCGTGGATGGCGCACCTGGAGTGGAACAACACCCAGCTGGTCGCCGCCACCGGGGCAGACCCCGGCACCATCGGCGACTTCCTGAACGGGAAGCGCTGGCCCAAGCTCGGCACCCAGGGAAAGATCGAGCGTGCCCTCGGCTGGACCCCGGGCTCGTTGCGCACCGTCGCCGCCGGCGGCCCGGCGCCAGAGCCGGGCGACCCTGTCGGTGGGCGCCGCCATGATCGTGACCAGAACGACGACGCCCTGCGCTTCCGTCGGCCCGACGGGCTGACCGATACCCAGTGGCAGCGTCTCAAGGACGAGGTGACGGGGTACGTCGAGTGGCAGATCCAGCGGACGACCCGCGACCTCTGACGTACGACCCGGCGGCCGATGCCGCGCGCCGCTTCCCTGACTGGACCATCGCGATGGCAGACCTCGGAGGCATCGTCCCGGAGGTGCTCTGCCTGGAACGTCGGGTGATCCTGATCGAGCGCGAGCAGAGCATCGCCGGCCAGCGCAGCTCGCTCGCGCACGCGGTCGCCCACCTCGATCTCGGCCACGGCTGGACGACGCCGGGGTTCTTCGAGAACCGCGAGGAGGCCGAGGCCGATCGCCTGGCCGCGGGACGCCTGATCCCGTTGGATGCCTTCGCCGCAGCGATCTGCTGGGCCGGGTCGCGCGCGGAGGTCGCTGCCGAGCTCGCGGTCGACCTGCCGATGCTCCGGGCGCGCGAGGAGTCCCTGAGCCGGGCCGAGCGGCGCTGGCTCCGTCGAAGCGCGCGCGCCGGTGCGGTCTCGGTCTGACCTCGCCTCAGCGAAGCTGCTCGACCACGAACTCCATCCGCGGGTTCGGGTAGCACGCCTGGGACTGGACCAGGCGGAGCTCGCGCGACTTCGCTTCGAGCGTCGTGGACAACAGCTCGAACACGCTGGACGCGGTCCGCGCCAGTGCGTCGGCCGCGTTGCCGCTCTCCAGCAGCTGGGCCGAGAACAGTGCCGCAGTGACGTCGCCGGAGCCGTTCGCGTGCAGCGGCAGCCGGGGCGTGTGCACCGACCAGGCGCCGGAATCGTCGACCACGAGCATGCCGAGCTCATCGGTTCCCAGGTCGCTGTGCTCGACGCTGGTGACCAGCACCGTCCTCGGTCCGAGAGCGCGGGCGGCGTCCGCGGCGTCGAGGACCTCGGCGAGCGAGGGGAGGCGGTCGTCCTCGAGGAGCCCGGTCAGGTAGCCCAGCTCGAACTGGTTCGGCGTGATCACGTCGGCTGCAGGAACGACCGATTCCTGGAGCAGCACCGGGATCGCCGGATCGACGAAGCAGCCGCTACGGGCGTTGCCCATCACCGGGTCGCACGCGTAGACCGCCGCCGGGTTCGCAGCCCTGACCCGCGCGACAGCGTCGAGGACGACCTCGGCGATCTCGGGGCTGCCCTGGTAACCGGAGAGGACCAGGTCGGTGCCGGCGAGCGCGCCGCGCTCCTCGATGCCGAGGATGACCTCGTGCACGTCGGCTCCGGAGATCACCGGCCCGCGCCACGCGCCGTACCCGGTGTGGTTGGAGAAGAGCACCGTGTTCACGACGAGAACCTCGTGCCCCAGCCGCTGCAGCGGGAAGACTGCTGCGCTGTTGCCGACGTGGCCGTAGGCGACCGCCGACTGGATCGAGAGGATCTGCACGAATCGATCCTGCCACTCCGGGCGGCGCCCGTTCCGGACCGCCCTAGCCGACCAAACTAGAACTTGTTACATTTGTGGCCGCTCGGGGTGACCCGGGTCACCATCGCGGATGAATGAGGGAACCATGGCAAAGCACCTGGCCAGCGAAGCCGACTACGTCGTCGTCGGATCGGGAAGTTCCGGGAGTGCCGTCGCCGGCCGTCTCGCCCAGGCCGGTCACTCGGTGATCCTGCTCGAGGCGGGCAAGAAGGACGACAAGTTCCTGACCAACAAGCCCGGCATGATCGGCCCGATGCACTCGGTTCCCCAGATCAAGAAGACCGTCGACTGGGGTTTCTACTCGACGCCGCAGAAGCACATCCTCGACCGCAAGATGCCGGTCCCGCGCGGCAAGGTCGTCGGCGGCTCGAGCTCGATCAACGGCATGGTCTACGTCCGCGGAAACCGCGCGAACTTCGACTCCTGGGCAGCCGAGGGCAACCCCGGCTGGGACGCCGACTCGGTCAACACGGCGTACAAGCGGATGGAGGACTTCGAGGGTGGCGAGGACGCCTTCCGCGGCGCCGGCGGGCCGATCCGGGTCACGGTGAACAAGTTCCCGCAGGAGGGAACCGCGATGTTCCTCGAGGCGACCTCGGACGCGCTCGGGGTTCCGATCAACCCTGACTACAACGGAGCGTCCCAGGAGGGCATCTCCAAGATGCAGCAGAATGCTGCTGACGGTCTGCGCTACAGCGCCTCGCGCGGTTACGTGCACAACCTCAAGCCGGCCACGCTGGAGCTGCAGCGCGAGGTGATGGTCACCAAGGTCAACATCGAGAACGGTCGTGCGACCGGCGTCCAGGTGACCGACAAGAACGGTGGCACCCGCACGATCCGTGCCGGCAAGGAAGTCATCCTCTCCGCCGGCTTCGTCGGTTCGGCCCAGCTCCTGATGCTCTCCGGGGTCGGCCACGCCCAGCACCTCAAGGACCACGGCATCGAGGTCGTCTCCGACCTCCCCGTCGGAGACAACCTGCACGACCACATGTTCCACGCGCTGACGTTCCACACCACCTCGACCAAGATGCGGGGCACGCCCGCCTTCTTCGGCAAGGGCATCGTCAAGGAGGTCATGCGTCCCGGGACGACCTTCCTGGCCAACTCGGTCTTCGAGGCGTGCGGGTTCATCAAGACCTCGCAGGCCCAGAACAACATCCCGGACCTCCAGCTGCACATGCTGCCGTGGTCCTACGTCTCGCCGAACCAGGACGAGCCGATCATGCACGACGTCGACCCGCGGACCTCGATGACGATCCTGGCGACGCTGATCTACCCGAAGAGCCGCGGCACGCTGCGGCTGGCATCGGGTGACGCGTTCGCCTCGCCGCTGATCGACTTCAACTACCTCGCCGACAACGCCGACCTCGAGCTCCTCGGCGAAGGTTCTGAGATGGTCCGCGAGATCATGGCGAACAAGGCCTTCGGCGGTCACGTCAAGGAAGAGATCCACCCGGGCATCGACCTCAAGGGCAGCGACCTCCGCACCGCGATCCTCAACCGCGCTACGTCGGTCTACCACGGTGTCGGCACCTGCCGGATGGGCGTCGACGAGCTCTCCGTCGTCGGCCCCGACCTCAAGGTCCGCGGTGTCGAGGGCCTCCGGGTCGCCGACGCCTCGATCATGCCGAGCATCACCGGCGGCAACACCAACGCGCCCTCGATCATGATCGGTGAGAAGGCGGCCGAGCTCATCCTGGGCGCCTGACTCCCCAGTTTCCCAACTTAAGTTGGGAAACTCCGCCCTCCATACCGAAACATTGGTGTGGAGGGCGGAGTTCTTGTACGTCGAGGTGGGTCAGGCGACCAGCAACGACCGTTTCGAGAGCCCCATCCAGAAGCCGTCGATGACCTGCTCGCCGGGGGCTTCGGGGTCCAGTGCGGCACCGAGGGTGACGAACAGCGGCGTGTAGTGCTCGACGGTCGGGTGCGCGTACGGCATGCCTGGTGCCTTCGACCGGTACGCCGCCAGCTCGGCGACGTCACCGCGGGAGAGGGCATCGGCGGCCCAGAGGTCGAAGTCCTTGGACCAGGCGGGTGCTTCGGCGTCGATCCGGAACTCGGTGAGGAACGGCAGACCGTGGGTCAGGAAGCCTGAGCCGATCACGAGCACACCCTCGTCGCGCAGCTCACGCAGCCGGCTGCCCAGGGTGAGCAGCTTGTACGGGTCGTGGGTGGGCAGGGACATCTGCAGCACCGGGATGTCCGCCTCGGGGTACATGATCGTCAGCGGCACCCAGGCACCGTGGTCGAGACCGCGGCTGACGTGCTGGTGGACCGGCTCGGTATCGGGCATCATCGCCGCGATCCGCTGGGCGAGCGCGGAGGCGTCCGGGGTGTCGTAGCGCATCCGGTAGTAGCGCGGGTCGAAGCCGCCGAAGTCGTAGACGAGCTCGGTGCCCGGGCCGCTGGCGCTCAGCGAGAGCGGTGCCGACTCCCAGTGCGCGCTGACGATCAGGATCGCTTTCGGTCGCGCGAACGTGCCGGCGAGGGTGCGCAGCTGGCCGGACCACACGGGGTCGTCGAGCAGCGGTGGCGCGCCGTGCCCGATGTACAGCGCGGGCATCCGGTCGGTCGGGCTGGAGGTCATGGGCATCACAGTAGTTCAACATTCAAGTACCTGTCGATGTTCCCGGCTACGGCAGGGCCCAGTCGACCGGTTCGCCGCCCTGGGCGAGGAGCAGCTCGTTGGCCTTGCTGAACGGCCGCGATCCGAAGAAACCGCGGTGCGCCGACAACGGGCTCGGATGCACCGACTCCACCGAGGGCACCGGGCCCAGCCTCGGCTTCAGGCTCTGCGCGTCCCGGCCCCACAGGATCGCGGCCAACGGCCCGCCACGGTGGGCCAGGACGTCGATCGCCCGCTCGGTGAACGGCTCCCAGCCCTTGCCCCGGTGCGAGTTCGACACCCCCGGGGTCACCGTCAGGGTCCTGTTCAGGAGCATCACCCCGGCGTCGGCCCACGCCGTCAGGTCACCGCTGCTCGGAGCCGGTACGCCGACATCGGCCATCAGCTCCTTGTAGATGTTCACCAGGCTCGGCGGCAACGGGCGTACGTCGGGCCCGACCGAGAAGCTCAGCCCGACCGGATGTCCCGGGTTGGGGTAGGGGTCCTGGCCGACGATGAGCACCTTGACGTCCGCCAGCGGCCGGGAGAACGCGCGCAGGATGTTGGGTCCGGCGGGCATGTAGCTGCGACCGGCCGCGATCTCCTCGCGCAGGAACGTACCCATCCGGACCAGGTCGTCCTCCACCGGGCCCAACGCCTCGGCCCAGTCGGGAGCGACCAGCCCGGAAGCAGCCAGCTCGGCCAGACGACCCATGCCTACTTCTTCTTGCCGACCAGTGCGGCGATCTTGTCCGCGACGGCGACGTGGTACGCCTTGTACGGGTGGAACGCGAGCGCCTGGCCCGGAAGGTTGGTCTGGCCGTCGACCCACGGGTCGGCCGAGCAGACGTCGTGACCCTCCGAGGCCGCGTACATGTCGATGTAGTCCGCACCGGACCGCTTCGCCACGTCGCGCAAGGTGGTGTTCACGTCGACCAGCGTCGTCCTGATCCGGTCGAGGGCAGCCGGCGGCAGGGGGACCTGGCTGGCGCAGTCGGTGCCGTCCGGCAGCAGCCGCGGGTAGCCGACCAGAACGACCCGGGCCTTCGGTGCTGCCTGGCGGATCGCCTTGAGGTTGGTGCGCACCATCGCGCCCATCTTGGCGATCGCTGCCGTGACGGCGGTGTCCGGCTGGTGCAGGTACTTCTTGCACGTGACCGGGGTCTTGCCGTTGACCGGGAGGCACGCGTACAGCAGGTAGTAGGACAAGCCCAGGTTGTTGAGCCCCATCCCGAGGGTCACCAGCTTGGTGTCCTTGGTGAGCGCCTCGAGCTGCGGCGGGTTCGCGCCGTGGCCGTTCGACGGGAACTGCGTCGAGGTCAGGTCCGAGGACGTCGCGCCGCCGCAGGAGACGTTGTCGTAGTTCTTGTAGCCGAGCTTGGCGGCCACCAGCGCGGGATAGTCCGCGTCCGACCGCAGGCAGCCGGAATCGGTGAACGGCCCGGTGCCGGCGACGGCCGTGAACGAGTCACCGAGAGCGACGTACCCGACCACGGGCTTGATCGGCGGTGCCTGCGGCGCGCCGCAGGCACTGAGGACGACGAGCGCGAGGGCTGCGAGCACCGTCAGCGCGCGGCGCGTCCGGATGGTCAACGGCTCCGCACCTGTGCCGCGACGGCGTCGGCGACGGCCTGCTGCTCCGCCTCCACCGGGTGGAACGCCACTGACTTCCCGGGAACCGACGTCTTCCCGTGGACCCACGGCTGCGGGGAGCAGGCGGTGTGGTCCCCGGTGATCGTGCTCAGGTCCACGAAGCTCGCCCCGGTCTGGCGTGCCGACGACTGGACCTGGGAGTTGATCCGGGTCAGAACCAGGTTGGCCGCGTCGAGCTGCGCTGCGGCCATGGCCGGGAGGGCGGCGCACGACTTGTCCGACGGCATCAGCTGCGGGTACCCGACGACGACGATGTATGCCTGCGGCGACTTGTCCTGGATGGTGCGCAGCGCGGCGGTCAGGGTCGTGCCGAAGGCTTCCAGATCGGCGAGCAGGGGCTTCGCGGAGATGTTCTTGCCGCACGGCAGACTCAGGCAGACGTGGAACATCCCGCCGAGCAGGCCGTGGTCCTCGATGCCGATGTTGACCGTGACCAGCGCGGTGTCCGCCTTCACCGCATCGAGCTGCGGGGCCAGCGCGTGCGTGCCGAAGGCGGGCTTGCTCCGGTTGCCGAGCGCGCTGGTGGTGGCCCCGGTGCAGGTGACGTCCGTGACGTCGGTGATCTTCAGGTCCTGCGCGACCAGCGCCGGGTAGTTCTTGCTCGAGCGCAGGCAGCCGTCCTTGCTGGTCGGTCCGGTGTACGGCGCGGCGGCGAAGCCGTCGCCGATCGCGACGTAGCTGCGCAGCGGTCGGTCGGGAGCAGCCGCCTCCGTGCTGCCGAAGCCGCCACATCCGGTCGCAGCGACCGCGAGCAGGCAGAGGAGAGCCAGCAGACCGGCGGTCCGGGCGGACGGGCGGCTCATCGCTTGGGCGCCAGGTCGCGCGAGGAGGTCGAGGAGAAGCGGCGATCTCGGTTCGAACCGATCGCGGACCGGTCCGGGGCGACCTCGGCCGACGCGCGCGGGGCGGCCTTCTTCGCGGTCTTCTTCACAGCGGCCTTTCGGGTCGTCGTACCGGTTGCCTTGGCAGTCTTGCGTACGGCGGTCTTCTTCGCGGCCGTCTTCTTGCGCGGCTGCTTGACCCGGTCGTCGGGCGCCGAGTACTGGGCGATCCATTCGTCCATCACCACCCAGGTGGTGGTCCGGGCCGCCCTACCGGTCAGCATGCCGAGGTGACCGCCGGGGACGATCTCGAAACGGACCTCGTGGGCGTTCTTGAGCAGCGGGACCACGGCCCTGACCGCGCCGATCGGGGCGATCCCGTCGGTGTTGCCGGCGAAGACCAGGACCGGCACCTTGATGTCGGCCAGGTCGATGTCCTGTCCGCTCAGGTTCACCTTGCCGCTGAGCAGCTGGTTGTTCTTCAGCACCCGGTGGTACATCTGCCCGAAGGTGCGCCCGGGGTACGCGATCATGTTCGCGGTGAAACGGTCGACGGCCTCGATCTGGGCCAGCCACTCGGCGTCGTCGAGGTGCTGGAGCGTCGCGATCGGCTTGGTCAGCAGCTTGGTGCCGCTGCTGAGCTGGAAGGCGCGGCGGACCAGCGGCTTCGGGGCCCCGCCCATCGCGCGGTAGATCCGGGTGACGATCCCACCGTCGGTGAGGTTGAGGATCGGTCGGAACGGGGCGACCAACGGGACCTCGCGGACGTCGAAAGGTGAGCCAAGGATGGTCAACGAGGCGATCGGGAGCTTCGCGTCGGAGGCTGCGACCAGGGTGGCGAAGATGCCGCCGAGGGACCAGCCGATCACGTGCACCGGGCGACCGCCGGCGTGCTTGCTGACCTCGCGGATCGCTTCGGGGACGACCTCGTCGACCCAGTGCTCGAGGCCGAAGTTGCGGTCCTTGAAGGAGACCTCGCCGTACTCGACCAGGTACGTCGGGCGGCCTGCCTTCACGAAGTGCTCGACCAGTGAGCAGTCCCGGCGCAGGTCGAAGCAGATCGCCGGTGCGGCCAGCGGTGTCACCAGCAGGATCGGGTCCCCGGTCGACGTGACCTGCTTCTGCGGCCGGTAGTGGTAGACCTCCCGCAGCGGCCCGTCGTCGATGAGAGTTCGGGGCATGGGGCGCAAGTCGGCCAGCCCGCCGTAGAGCACCTTGTGGGCGACGTTGCTGGCGGCGGAGGCGACCTGGTCCGGCTTCGGGATCAGATCCATGAGCGAAAATTACCAACAATGCCCTGAAGTCGAGCATCGTCCGCCGTTTGGGACCTACTCTGGCAGTTCGGTCTCGTCGATTTCGGGAGTTCAGATGTCCACTGTGGTGCGGTTCAGGTCAGTGCTCGTGCTCAGCTTCGTCGCGGTGCTGGCAGCCCTGCTGCCGTTGGGCGTCGCGAACGCGGGTTCCTCGAAGCACTTCTCGCAGGTCTACACGTGCGGCAGTTCCAACGACGAGGATCATCTCGGCTCGGCCACCGAGCTCGAGGCCCGGATCAACCTCGGGCACTGGACCCACCCGAGCAGCGCTGGTCATCCCTGCGCCGGTGGTACGAAGTTCGTACCGTCGGCGACCGGCATCACCTTCACCTTCCGCTGGTACGCCGGCAGTACGCTGCTTCGCAAGGATGCCGGCAAGACCGAGCTGCACCCCGGCGGCCGGGTTGACTACCTGAAGCAGAACCTGGTGTCCCCGGCTGTGGACGGGCACTGGCAGCTGCACGGCAAGGCGGTCACCCTGCGCGTCACGATCGCCAAGTCCGGCTACGCGACCAAGATCGTCACCCTGAAGTGGTTCCCGGGCCAGTAGGGCTCATAGCCCCAGCGCGGACTCGAGTGCCTCGAGCTCCTCGCCGGCGTTGACCGCGATCTTCTGCAGCGACGGGATCGAGTCGCGGCACCCCGTGAAGCCGATGTTGAACTCGCCGTCGTACGAGACCGCGGTGATGTTCAGGGCCTGGCCGTTGAACAGCAGCGAGACCGGATAGATCTCGAGCAACCGGGACCCGTCGATGTACCGCGGCTCGTACGGGCCCGGGACGTTCGAGATCACCACGTTCGACGCAGGTCTGCCACGACCGCCGAACCCGAGGATCGCCTGGCTCAGGAACGGGCCCATCAGGACGGCCGTGTAGGCGTCCATCGCGATCCCGTCCACCTGCGGCAGCCGGGCCTTGCCCAGCCGGGTGGATTCCTGGATCGCCTTGATCCGCACGATCGGGTCGGAGACGTCGGTACCGAGGCTGGAGTAGAGGAAGGTGATCGCGTTGCCGACGCCGGCGGCTTCGCCTTCGCGCACCGAGACCGGGACGTTGGCGATCAGCGGCTCCTTCGGCAGCGCCCCCGCCTCGTCGAGGTAGCGCCGCAGCGAGCCGCCGCAGATCGCCAGGAAGACGTCGTTGAGGCTGCCGCCGGTGGCCGAGGCGACCGCACGCATCCGATCGATCGAGTAGTGCTGGGTCGCGAACCGGCGGGGCGTGTGGATGCGTCCGTTGAACAGCGTCTTGGGTGCCCGGAACGGCGCGGCGCGGCCCTCCTCGAGCGTGCCGAGCAGGCTCTCGCTGTAGGTCCGGCCCAACGAGCCCACGACCGCGGCCCCGCTGCCGAGGGCCGACCTCAGCGAGATCGGGCTGCGTTGCTCCGGAACAGGCGGGCTGGCCTTTCGCGGGATCCCGGACTGGTTGGGCCCGTGGGTGCCGACGGCCCACGGAGGGAGCAGGTCGCGCGCGTCGTGGTCGATGCTCATGATCCGCTTGAGCAGCCGGATCCCGCCGACACCGTCGATCTGGGAGTGGTGCACCTTCATGTACATCGACCACTGGGCGCCGGGCTGGTCGGGCTCGGTGATGCCCTCGATGATGTGGCACTCCCACAACGGGTAGCGACGGTCCATCTTGGCCGAGTGCAGCCGCGAGACCAGGACACCGAGCTCGCGCTGGGATCCCGGCTTCGGCAGGGCCGAGTGCCGGAAGTGGTAGTCCAGGTCGATCTCGTCGGGACCCAGCTCCTTCCAGCTCGGCACCGGTGACGACTTGTAGAGGAAGTTGAACGGCGCCTGGAACTCGCGTACCTCGCGCCAGCGCGCAACCAGGTCGCGGACGAAGTCGGGCCGGTCGGAGGGAACCGCGAAGGTGGCGAGCATCGCGACCTGCATCGGCGTGCGGTGCGACTCGGCGTACAGCCAGGCGGAGTCGTTGACCTTCAGCACGGTGCGGCTCATGGCCGCAGACTAGACCCGGGCTAGTTGCGGCGGGCGGGCTTGACCTGCTTGGCGTGGCCGGGCCGGGCTGCGGCCAGATCTGCCAGGAACGCGTTCGCCCAGTGGTCGACGTCGTTGTCGGCGACGGTACGGCGCATCGCCTTCATCCGCCGGCTCAGGTCCTTCGGCTCGGCCTGGTAGGCCTCGAGCATCTGGGCCTTCATACCGTTGATGTCGTACGGGTTGACCAGGTAGGCCTGCTTCAGCTCGGCCGCGGCGCCGGCGAACTCGGACAGCACCAGCGCGCCGTTGTCGTCATACCGGCAGGCGACGTACTCCTTGGCGACCAGGTTCATCCCGTCCCGGAACGGGGTGACGACCATGATGTCGCTGGCCACGTAGAGCGCCGCCATCTCGCCCCGGGGGAACGAGGCGTTCAGGTAGGAGATGGCCGGGCGCCCGATCCGGCCCAGGTCGCCGTTGATGTGCCCGACGAGCCGGTCGATCTCGTCACGCAGGATCCGGTACTGGTCCACCCGCTCGCGCGACGGGCTGGCGACCTGGACGAAGGTCGCGTCCTCGACCGTGAAGTGCCCGTCGTGGATGAGCTCGCTGAAGGCACGCAACCGGGCGTAGATGCCCTTGGTGTAGTCGAGGCGGTCGATGCCCAGGAAGATCCGTCGCGGGTTGCCGAGGTCCTCGCGGATCTGCTTGGCGCGTTCCTGGACCGGCTCCGAGCGGGCGAGCTCCTCGAAGCCGGCGGTGTCGATCGAGATCGGGAAGGCCTTGGCAGTCACCACCCGCCCGTCGGGCAGGTAGACGGAGTCGCGGTGGGTCTTGTGGCCGACTCGCTCACGCACCAGCCGGATGAAGTTCTGGGCGCCGCCGGGCAGCTGGAACCCGACCAGGTCGGCGCCGAGCAGGCCCTCGAGGAGCTCGCGGCGCCACGGAACCTGGGAGAAGAGCTCGGCGGGCGGGAACGGGATGTGCAGGAAGAAGCCGATCCGGAGGTCGGGACGGAGCTCGCGCAGCAGCGCCGGGACCAGCTGGAGCTGGTAGTCCTGGATCCACACCATCGCGCCGTCCGCGGCAACCGCGGCGGCGGCCTCGGCGAAGCGCCGGTTCACCACGACGTACGCCTCCCACCACTCCCGGTGGAACTCCGGCTTGGCGACGACGTCGTGGTACAGCGGCCACAGGGTCGCGTTGGAGAAGCCCTCGTAGTAGTCCTCGTACTCGTCGGCGGACATGCTCACCGGGACGAGCGTCATGCCTTCGTTCTGGAACGGCTCGAGGTCCTCGCCGACGTCGCCGGGCCAGCCGATCCAGGCGCCGTCCTCGGCGTTCATCACCGGCGCGAGCGCGCTGACCAGGCCGCCGGGGGAGCGGCGCCACGACGTGCTGCCGTCCGGTTCGGTGACCCGGTCGACCGGGAGGCGGTTCGCGACGATCACCAGATCGGCGCGCGGAACCGCGTCCGCCCGGCGCCGCCCGCTCCCGATCACGTCTCCAGCCTAGGCCGTGCCTGGGGCTCGCCCGAAATCTCCCTCGAACGAACCGGCCCGAGCGAATGACATCGGTGTGGTTCGTCGCCTAGGATGATCCCGTCCGCAGCCAGCACCTCGAGGAGTCGACGACCATGGTCGCCAGTCACGCACTCAGCTCGGGACAGCCCGACGAATCCGGTCGGCTGTCCGAGCGTGATCGCGGCATCCTCGACTTCGAGCGCCAGTGGTGGAAGTTCGCCGGTGCCAAGGAGAGCGCGGTCCGGGAGAAGTTCGAGATGAGCTCGACCCGGTACTACCAGGTCCTGAACGCCCTGATCGACCGTCCTGAGGCGCTCGAGCACGACCCCCTGCTGGTACGCCGGCTGCGTCGTCTCCGGGCAGCCCGCCAGCGCCAGCGGTCGGCACGTCGGCTCGGCTTCGAGCTCTGACACTGTGGTGCTTCCCACCCGGCTGATGGTGCTGAGCATCTCCGCCGTCGCGCTCGCCGGGCTGGTGTTCGTCGCGACCCAGGGCAACGGCTCGGACACCGCCGCTCCGGCAGCGCACTCGACGCCGGTGGCGAGCACCCCCAAGGCCGGGACGACGCCGAGCTCGGACCCGACCACGACGATCGTCCCGCCGACTCCCAAGCCGCTCCCGGTGATCAGGCGCGCCAAGACCAACGTCGTCGTGTTCAACAACTCCAACGTCAAGGGTCTGGCCGGCAAGACGGCCACCCGGGCTCAGAGCGATGGCTGGAACGTCGTCGCGACCGACAACTGGTACGGCGCGATCGATGCCAGCACGGTGTACTTCCCGCCGAAGATGAAGCCCGCTGCGACCCTGCTCGCCCACGATCTCGGTATCGCCCACGTGAAGCCCGCGTTCGCCCCGATGCAGCTCGATCGCCTCACGGTGATTCTCACGGCGGACTACCACTAGCTCCGCCGTCGCCCGGGGATGATTGAGTGGACCCATGGAGTTCCGCTCCGCCGCCGCCATCACGGCGTACGACGACGTGGTGCGCACCGGCCGCCGCCTGCTGGTCGCCCTCGACTTCGACGGCACCCTCGCCCCGATCGTGGACAACCCCGATGTGGCTCACATCCACGAGCGTGCCCAGGACCTGCTGATCTCGCTGTCGACCCAGGTCCGCACGATCGCGGTGATCACCGGACGCCCGGCCCGCCAGGTGCTGGCTCTCGGCGGTCTCGACGAGGTCGGCGACAACATCGGCGCCACCGGGCACGAGCTCGTGGTCCTGGGCCAGTACGGCAACGAGCGCTGGACCTCGTCGGGCCGTCGGGTCGTCTCCCCGAAACCGCCGCCGGGGCTCGCGAGCCTGATCAGCGAGCTGCCGCGGCTGTTCCGCCGGGCCGGGGTGCCGGACGCCTGGGTCGAGGAGAAGGGCCTGGCGGTCGGCGTGCACACCCGTCGCTGCCCTGATCCCAAGGCCGCCTTCGACGCCCTGCTGCCGGTCCTCACCGAGGCCGCCGAGGCGCGCCACCTCACCATCGAGCCCGGCCGCTTCGTGATCGAGATCCGGGCCGCGGGCATGGACAAGGGCATCGCGCTGCGCAGCCTGATCGCCGAGCACGACGTCGGCGGCATCGTCTTCGTCGGGGACGACCTCGGCGACGTCCCCGCGTTCCAGGCAGTGCTGGAGCTGCGTGCCGGAGGGATGCCGGCGCTGCTGGTGTGCTCCGGGTCGGACGAGGAATCGAAGCTGCGCGAGCTCTGCGACGCGGTCGTCGACGGTCCCGACGGCGTGATGGATCTGCTCGACCTGCTCAGCGAACGGATCGCGGTCGCGGCAGGCTGACCACGATGTGGGACGACGGTCTCGCATGGTGGAATCGACGTGCACATTCTGGGCTCGCTCCATACGCTGGTGCACAGCTCATCGAGAGGGACTGAGGGAACGGCCCGTTGAAGTCCCGGCAACCGCCGCACGAGCCTCAATTCGTGGGTGTGGTGCCAAATCCGTCCTTGGTCGAGAGCCGACCCGGGGAAGATGAGAAGGAGGCCTCCTTTGAGCAACGTAACCCCGGTACAGCAGACGGCGGGCGGCACCGTCCTTCGTGACCGTGCCTTCGGGAACGCCACCGGACTCATCTGTCGCGAGTGCGGCGCCACCCAGGAGCTCGGCCCGCACTACGCCTGCATGGAGTGCTTCGGCCCGCTGGAGATCTCCTACGACTTCCCGGCCATCACCCGCGCGGACATCGAGGCCGGGCCCGCGAACATCTGGCGCTACAAGGCGCTGCTGCCCGTCCCCGACGACATCGAGCAGTCGCCGAACACCGAGCCCGGGTACACCCGGCTCCTCAAGGCGAACAACCTCGGCCGCGAGCTCGGGATCACCACGCTGTGGGTCAAGGACGACTCCACCAACCCGACCAACTCCTTCAAGGACCGGGTCGTCGCGTGCGCCCTGAGCGCCGCGGTCGAGTTCGGCGCCAAGGTGTTCGCCTGTCCGTCCACCGGCAACCTCGCCAACGCCGTCGCTGCTGCGGGCGCCCGTGCCGGGATCAAGACCGTGGTCTTCATCCCGAGCAACCTCGAGCAGCCCAAGCAGGTCAACTCCGCGATCTTCACCGAGTCGCTGGTCGCTGTCGACGGCAACTACGACGACGTGAACAAGCTGGCCTCCGAGATCGCCGGCGAGGAGGACGGCTGGGCGTTCGTGAACGTCAACGTCCGCCCGTTCTACGCCGAGGGCTCCAAGACCCTGGGCTACGAGATCGCCGAGCAGCTCGGCTGGCGGCTGCCCGACCAGATCGTGATCCCGGTCGCCTCCGGCTCCCAGCTCACCAAGGTCGACAAGTCGTTCCAGGAGTTCATCAAGCTCGGCCTGGTCGAGGACAAGCCCTACAAGGTCTTCGGCGCCCAGGCCGAGGGGTGCGGCCCGGTCGCGACCGCGTTCAAGGCGGGTGTCGACGCGATCCGCCCGGTCAAGCCGGACACCATCGCCAAGTCGTTGGCGATCGGCAACCCTGCCGACGGCATCTACGTCCTCGACATCGCCCGGCGCACCGGCGGTGCGGTCGAGGAGGTCACCGACGACGAGATCCGTGACGGCATCGTGCTGCTCGCGCGGACCGAGGGCATCTTCACCGAGACCGCCGGTGGGACCACCGTCGCGGTGCTGAAGAAGCTCGTCGAGACCGGTCAGCTGGACCCGTCCCTGGAGACGGTCGTGATCAACACCGGGCACGGCCTCAAGACCCTGGACGCGATCTCCGACCGCGTCGGCCCCGTCGCCACCATCGCCCCGACGTACGACGCGTTCGTCGCGGCCGGCATCATCTGATCGCCCCACCCACCAGGAGAACCAGCACCATGAGCGTGTCCGTCCGGATCCCGACCATCCTGCGCACCTACACCGACGGGGCCTCCGAGGTCAGCGCCGAGGGTACTGACCTGGACGGGGTGCTCAACGACCTCGAGGCGAACCACCCGGGGATCAAGGCCCGCGTGCTGGACGACGCCGGCGACCTGCGCCGGTTCGTGAACGTGTACGTCGGCAACGAGGACGTCCGCTTCCTCGACGGCCTCGGCACGGCGACCCCGGCCGGCGCCTCGATCTCGATCATCCCCGCCGTCGCCGGCGGCTGACGTGCCCGGCAGCACGGTTCCGGCACTCGTGGGCGGCGCCGTGCTCGGGTGGGCCACGGCGCACCGGTCTGCGCCGGCTTCGACTTCGTGTTCGCCGCCCGCATCGCCTTCCGACGGCCCAGCGTGCGAAGCCCTAGAGTCAGGTCATGAGCCGTGCCCGGGTCTCCCACGTGTCCTGCTTCCTGGTCGCCGCCCTGCTTCTGGCCGGCTGCGGTGGCCACTCCACGGCTGCTGGTCACGGGCCCACGCCAACTCCGTCGCTGACCCCGTCGACCCTGGCACCGACTCGTCCGGGGCAGCTGCAGTTCCGGGTGGTGCTCAGACCGAGCGCTGGCGCAGGAGCACCGACGGCGCCTGCACCCGAGGTATTGCGCTTCGCGAGCTTCGTCTGCCCCCGGACGGAGCGGGCCCCGCACGCCACGGGTGCGAAGTCCTTCCTGCTCGCGTGCGATCACAGGACCAAGTACCTGCTCGCCCCGGCATCCTGGGCGGGCAAGGTCCGCCAGGTCAGCACTGATGTGCCTCCTGGCGAGTCGACCTGGGTGGTGAACATCGAGTTCGACCGCCGGGGCACGGCCGTCCTCGCGCGCCTGACGCGGAAGCTGTTCCGAAGCGGGGGGAGGCTGGGGCTCGTCGTCGGCGGCAAGGTCCTGACGGCCGCGTCGGTCGATGCTCCGATCACCGACGGCAGCATCGAGATCAGCGGCTCCTTCACCCAGACCGCCGCTGTCGCACTGGCTCACCAGATCGCGGTCCGGTGACGGCTAGTCTCCGGACATGAGCCGCGCCCGCGCCTTCCACCTGCTCACCTTCCTCGTCGCGACCTTCGCGATCGTGCTGCAGCTCGTCCTGGTCATCCAGGGTCACAAGGTGCTCGACGAAGCCCACCGGATCGATCCGGGCACCCGGTTGGTGCGGTTCGTCTCGTACCTGACGATCTGGAGCAACGTCCTGGTGGCGGCGACGACGCTGACCCTCGCGCTCGGTGTCGATCGCGACAGCCGGATCTGGCGGGCGCTGCGGCTGGACGCGGTCGTGATCTGCTTCGGCGGAGGTGTCGTGCACTTCTTCTTGCTGCGGCCGCTGCTGAACCTGCACGGCTGGGACCTGGTCGCCGACAAGCTCCTGCACCTGGTGGTCCCGCTGCTCGCGCTGATCGGCTGGCTGGCCTTCGGCCCGCGCCGTCGCGCCAGCACGGCCGACCTGGTGCCGTTCCTGGTCGTCCCGGTGTTCTGGCTGGCCTACACGCTGGTCCGGGGCTCTTTCGTGAACTGGTACCCGTACCCGTTCCTCGACGTCGGCGAGCACGGGTACGGGATCGTCGCGCTGTACAGCGCCGGAGTGTCGGTACTGATGCTGTCGCTCGCCGCAGGGGCGGTCAGGTTGGACCGGCTGCTGGCAGGCTGGCCAGCTCCCTGAGGTCCGCGAGGACCTCGTCGAACCGGTTCACCAACGAGATGTGGCCCTCGGTGTCGTAGAGGTGTGCCCGGGCGCCCGGGACGTTGGCAGCGAGCCAGGTCCCGTGGCTGAACGGGACCATCGCGTCCTCACGTCCCTGCCAGATCGACACCGGTACCCGGATCTCGGCGACGTCGAAGCCCCACGGGGCCATCATCGCCAGACCGTCCTCACGCCAGCCGATCGCGCCCTGGGCGGTGGCGGCCCGGAAGGTCGCGGCCATCCAGTCCGCGAACTCGCCGGTCAGTGCCGCCACGTCGACCGGGGTGACCAGGCCGCCGAGCTGGGCAGCCACCTCGGCTCCGGTCACCTGGGCCAGGCCGGCGACCGGCTCGGCGAGGAACGCGTCGTAGGCCTGCGGTCCGGCGGCCGCAGCGGCGAACTCGGCAATGTTCTCCGGCCCCATCCCAGCGGTGAAGTCGAGATCGTCCGCGTCCGCCGGCCCGATCCCGGCGAGCGTGGCCGCGGCCCGGCAACGCCGTGGCAGGAGCGTGGCGCAGGCCAGCGCGCGGGGCCCGCCGCCGGACCACCCGAGCGTCACGAAGGTGTCGATCCCGAGGGTGTCGAGGATGGTGATCGTGTCGGTCAGGTCGTCGGTGATCCGCGGCCACGGGAACGGCCACGGTGTCGAGGCGCCGTACCCGGGTCGGGAGTAGGTGATCAGCCGCAGACCGGCCTCGCGCGCGCTCCGGTCGAACGCCGCGGACGCGACCGCGGCACTCGGCGTACCACCGTGGAACAGGAACGGGAACCCGTCCGGGTCGCCCCCGGTGAGCACCTCGAGGTCGCGGCCGTCGCCGCTCGGGATCATGTCGCTCTTGCCAGTGCCTGCGTCCATGCGGCGACCCTAGGTCACCAGGCGCTGAGGCGCCCGGCGAGGTGAGCCCGTTCGGCATCGTTGTCGGCCAGTCGGATCGCCGCCTCGAGCTCGACCCGGGCCTCGGGCACGCGCCCGGCCCGGTGCAGCAGCTCAGCCCGTACGCCGGGCAGCCGGTGACCCGGCAGGGTGAGGCCGTCGAGCAGTGCCAGTGCAGCGAGCGGGCCGTCGGTCTCCGCGACCGCCACTGCCCGGTTCAGCCGTACGACGGGGGAGCCGGTGAGCTCCTCGAGCTCGGCGTAGTACCCGGCGATCCGGAGCCACGCGGTGTCCTCGGCGCGGACCGCGATCGCGTGCTCGGAGGCGATCAGGGCCTCCAGCAACCACCGGGTCGGGGTGGCGTTCACCAGCGGGGTGAGCAGGTCGACGGCTTCGTCGATCTCGTCGGCGTCCCAGCGGCTGCGGTCCTGGTCGGGCAGCAGCACCAGCTCGCCGTGGTCGACGCGGGCGTCGCGACGGGCGTGCTGGAGGAGCATCAACGCCAGCAGGGCGTCGAGGTCGGCGTGCCCCGGGGCGACCTCGCGCAGGACCCGCACCAGCCGGAGCGCCTCCCCGGCGAGCTCGGGACGGTGCACGTCGGAACCGCTGCCGGGCGCGTAGCCGGCGGTGAAGGCCAGGTAGGCGATGGACGCGGCCGAGGCTATCCGGGTGTCGAGCTCGCCGCGCCCGGGAACGGTGAACGTCTCGCCGGCGAGCTTGTGCCGGGCACGGGTCAGGCGCGCGGCCATCGTGGACGTGCTGACCAGGAACAGTCGGGCGATGTCCTCGGTGGACACACCGAGCACCAGCCGCAGGGTCAGGGCAGCGGCGGCCTCGCCGGCCAGGGACGGGTGCGCGCAGAGCAGCACCAGTCGGAGTCGTTCGTCGCGCACCTCCTCGCCGGCATCGGCCATCACCCGTTGCGCCTCCTCGGTCAGCTCGGCGTCGACGCCGAGCAGCGGCATCCGGCGCGCCAGGACGGCGTCCGAGCGCAACCGGTCGACGATGCGTCGGCGGGCCGCGGTGAGCAGCCAGGCCGGTGGGTTCGCCGGTACGCCGTCGACCGGCCAGGTCCGGCTCGCTGCCTCGAAGGCGTCAGCGAGCCCGTCCTCAGCAAGGTCCAGGCGCCGGTACTGGGCGACGAGGAGGGCGATCAGCCGCCCCCACTCGTCGCGCCAGACCTGGTCGATCCGGTCAGCCGTGGACGACGGTCGCACGGACCTCGACCTTGGCCCCGCCCTCGGCGAGGACCCCGCAGACCTTCAGCAGGTCGTCGAGGTCGTCGGTGACGACGGTGTAGAAGCCGGTCAGCTGCTCGGCCGCCTCGGCGTACGGGCCGTCGGTCACGGCGACCTCGTCCAGCGATCCGGTGACGGTGCGGGCGGTGCTGCTGGCCTGGAGCTCGTTGCCGCCGGTGATCTGGTGGCCACGAGCCGCGAGCAGCTCGGCGAACTTCATGTGGCGCTGGTACATCTCCGCCTGCTGCTCGGCAGATGCGGCGGTCCACTTGCTCTCGTCGCCAGGAAGGAGGACGGCGTACTCGGTCATGGTGGTTCCTCTCGGGTCTGTTGGAGTCTGTCACCGGGATGACGGGCGAGACAGGACGGAATCGACAACTGGCAGGCTGGAACTTATGAACATGGATCTGCTGCTGGCCACCAGCAGCGCCTGGGCGGACGGGGAGCCGGGTCACCCGGCCCTCGACCAGGCACTCGCAGCCGCCGGGATCAGTGCTCGTTGGGCGACCTGGGACGACCCGCAGGTCGACTGGGGCGCGGCGTTGGTCTCGGTGCGCTCGACCTGGGACTACCACGAACGGCTCCCGCAGTTCCTGGCCTGGGCAGCGGCCGTACCGCGGCTGATGAACAGTGCCGCGGTGTTCGCCTGGAACACCGACAAGTCGTACCTGCTCGAGCTCGCGGCCGCCGGTCTGCCGGTGGTCCCGACGATCGTCGTCGGGACGGCCGCCGACCTGCCGGCGGCGATCGCCTCGTTCGACCAGGCCGTGATCAAGCCGAGCGTCGGTGCCGGAGGGCGCGGAGTCAGCATCGGTACGCCGGCCGGTCCCGGTCCGTGGGTGGTCCAGCCGCTGGTCGAATCGGTCCGGACCGAGGGCGAGACCTCGGTGTTCGTGCTCGGTGGCGAGCCGGTCTCGATGGTCCGCAAGCTGCCGGCCGGCGAGGAGATCCGGGTGCACGAGCACTACGGCGGAACCACCGTCGCGGTGGTACCGACGGCCGAGGCGACCGAGCTGGCCCGGCGTACGGTGGCCGTCGCGGAGCGGATCCTCGGTACCCGCCTGGACTACGGCCGGGTCGACCAGATCCGGCTCGCCGACGGCACCCTCGCGGTCAGCGAGCTCGAGGTCACCGAGCCCGGTCTGTACCTGGACGTGCTGCCGGCGAACGGGCCCGCCTTCGCCGCACTCATCGGTCGCCTGCTCGGGCGCGGGTAGCTGCCGGGTAGCTGCCGGGTTTGCTGTTTGCACTCTCAGGTGCCGAGTGCTAACAATTGGGGCTGGCACTCTCGGTTCGAGAGTGACAACAAGTACTACTCAGGGCCGGGTAAGTCGAGGTCCGAAGGCGCCGACGGGAAGGGTCTGTCGGGTCAGCCCGGATCGTCCGTCGCGGGCGACGAACCGGCCGTCCGACTCATCTGCGTGAGGAATCGCAAGAGTTATGCCGAAGCTGATTGCTTTCAATGAGGAGGCCCGGCGCGGTCTCGAGCGTGGCATGAACACGCTCGCCGACGCCGTCAAGGTCACCCTCGGTCCCAAGGGCCGCAACGTCGTACTCGAGAAGAAGTGGGGCGCCCCCACCATCACCAACGATGGTGTGAGCATCGCCAAGGAGATCGAGCTGGAGGACCCGTACGAGAAGATCGGGGCCGAGCTCGTCAAGGAAGTTGCCAAGAAGACCGACGACGTCGCCGGTGACGG
>JAOPXD010000003.1 GCA_025965315.1 Marmoricola sp. | reverse complement strand
TTGATCTTCGCATCGGTCTTCGGCTGGTTCGCCTCGCCCGAGCTCGCCGGCTTCTCCGCGGCCGGGGCCTCGGGCTCGGCCGCGGACTCGGGCTCGGCCTCGGCCTCGGGCTCGGCCTGGGGCTCGGGCTCTGCGGTCGCTGCGGGCTCAGGTTCGGGCTCGGACTTGGCTTCGACCGCCGCCTTGATGTCGAACAGCGAGCCGCCGCTGCCGAGGTCGGCCTTGGGTGCTTCGGCCTTGGGGGCTTCAGGCTTGGAGGCTTCGGGCTCGGCTGGCTTCTCCGCGACGGGTTCCGGGGCCGCTGCCTCCGGGGCCGCTGCCTCGGGCGCCTTCGTCTCGGTCTCTGCCGGGGCGATGTCGAAGAGCGAGCCGCCGCCGCCGAGGTCGGCCTTGGGCGTCTCTACCTTGGGCGCCTCGGCCTTCGGAGCCTCGGCCTTGGGCGCCTCGGCCTTGGGGGCCTCGGCCTTGGGGGTCTCGGCCTTGGGGGCCTCGGTCGGGGCGACGTCGAACAGCGACCCGCTCGCCGCGGGCTTGGCAGGCTCGGGAGCCGGGGTGTCGAACAGCGAACCCCCCGAGGCGGCCGGCTTCTCGGCAGGCGTCTCTGCCGCCTTGTCCGCCGGCTTGTCTGCAGCAGGTGCCGGGGTGTCGAACAGCGATCCGCCAGCGGCTTCCGGCTTGGTCTCGACCGGGGTCTCCGGCGTCGATTCTGCTGGGGCGGGCGGGCTGGTGACCTTGGCCTTCGGCTCGGAGGCCTTGACCTTCTTGCCCTCACCCTTGACCGACGCGAGCAGCAGCTGGGCGACGTCGAGGACCTCGACGTTCTCACCGGCGCGGCCGGCGTCCTGCTCGCTGGTCAGGCCGTCCTCGAGCATCGTGCGGCAGAACGGGCAGCCGACGGCGATCTGGTCGGCGCCGGTCTCGACGGCCTCGACGGTCCGGTTGACGTTGATCCGCTCGCCGATCGTCTCTTCCATCCACATCCTGGCGCCACCGGCACCGCAGCAGAAGGACCGCTCGGCGTTGCGCGGCATCTCGGTGAACTCCGAGCCGGGGATGATCTCGAGCAGCTCCCGAGGCGGCGAGTACACCTGGTTGTGCCGACCCAGGAAGCACGGGTCGTGGTAGGTGATCTTCCGCGTCGGGCCGGGAGCCGCGACCGGGGTCAGCTTCTTCTCGCGCACCAGCCGGTTGAGCAGCTGGGTGTGGTGCACGACCTCGAGCTCGATGCCGAACTCGGAGTACTCGTTCTTGAGGGTGTTGAAGCAGTGCGCGCAGGTCGAGACGACCTTCTTGACCTTGTGCTCCTTGAACGTCTCGATGTTCGCACTTGCGAGCGCCTGGAAGACGAACTCGTTGCCGGCGCGACGGGCGGCGTCACCGGTGCAGGTCTCGCCGTTCCCGAGGACGGCGAACGAGACGCCCGCCATGTCCAGCAGCTCGGCCACCGCGCGCGTGGTCTTCTTGGCGCGGTCCTCGTAGGCGCCGGCGCAGCCGACCCAGAACAGCCAGTCGACCTCGGTCAGGTCCTGGACGTCCTCGCCGACGACCTTCACGTCGAAGTCGAGCCCCTGGGCCCACTCCATCCGCGCGTTCGGGTTCATGTTCCAGGGGTTGCCCTTGTTCTCCAACCCCTTGAACAGACCGTTGAGCTCGGCCGGGAAGTTCGCCTCGACGAGCACCTGGTACCGGCGCATGTCGACGATGTGGTCGACGTGCTCGATGTCGACCGGGCACTGGTTCACGCAGGCGCCGCAGTTGGTGCAGGACCAGAGCACGTCGTTGTCGATGATCGCGCCACCGTCGGGGTGCCACGCGTACTCACCCTCGGAGACGCCGACGAGCGGGCGCTCGGCCTCGGCCAGCACGGCGGCAGGCAGCGCGGTCCTCGCCTCCTCGCTGTCGGCCAGCAGGTACGGCGCCTTGGTGAACGCGTGGTCGCGCAGGCCCATGATCAGCATCTTCGGCGAGAGCGGCTTCTCGGTGTTCCACGCCGGGCACTGGGACTGGCAGCGGCCGCACTCGGTGCAGCTGGCCATGTCGAGCAGGCCCTTCCAGCTGAAGTCCTCGATCGAGCCGATCCCGAGGACGGTGTCCTCGTCCATCTCGTCGATGTCCTCGAGGTGCACCGGCTTGCCGTTGGCCATCATCGGCTTGACCGCTCCGAGCGCGACGGGGGAGTCGGGGCGCTTGAACATGATGTTGATCGGGGCGATGAAGATGTGCAGGTGCTTCGAGTTCAGCACGATGATCAGGAAGACCAGCATGATGCCGATGTGCAGCATCAGGCCGATGCCCTCGAGATAGCTGAGCGCGTTGTCGCTCATGCCGTTGAAGAGCTTGCCGACGCCGTACGACGCGAAGGCCCACTTGCCGTAGCGCAGGTTCCCGGTCGCCTCGCCCGCGCCGCGGAACAGGAACATCGACCAGATGACGTTGAAGATCATGATCAGGACGATCCAGGCGCCGGTGGTGTGCGAGCCCTTGAACCGGGACTTGCGGCCGAGCTTGGCGGGCTGGTTCTTGAACCGGATGAGCGCGAAGATCGCCAGACCGACCAGGCAGAGCACACCGATCAGGTCCTGCAGGAAGCCGAGCGGGCCCCAGGAGTTGAAGATCAGGAAGTGCGCGTTCGACTTGGTCGACAGCAGCACCGCGTAGGCCTCGACGTACACGGTGGCCAGGATCAGGAAGGCGTACATCACGAAGGCGTGCGCGATGCCGGGGACCGACCACTTCAGCAGCTTCTTCTGGCCCAGGACCTCGACGAGCTGGTTCTTGAGTGCCTTGTTCAAGCGCGAGGTGACGCCCACGATCCGGTCCGGAGCGGGCTTGCCGCTGGTGATCAGCCGGAACAGGAAGACGATCCTCTTGAGCGCGAACGGCAGGATCACTGCGTTCAGGATCAGTCCCAGGACGAGCGTGGTCTTGGTGTCCAAGGAAAGTCACTCCAACCTGACGGCGCGCGGGGCGCGTGTGCCTGATGATTCGGGCACAGACTACGGGCCGCCGGCCCCCGGGTCATGCGGAGGCGGTGTGAGAAACGCTACCCGGAGGTAACTTCACGACCTGGCCGGACAGGTCATGACCTTTCAGCCCTTGTTCGAGCCCGAGGGCTTGGCGCCGGGCGCAGGCTTGCGAGGCGGCGGCGCAAACGTCGTCACCAACCTGGACGACGAGCTGTAGCCCCCGCGCTTCTCCAGCGGCCCACCCTTGGAACGCACGGGCTTGTCCTGTTGGCCTGAACGATCTGCCACGGTCCGTCCCCTAGTCATGCGTCGATGTATTCAAGGTACTCGACCTCGTCCCAGCGCACGAGAAGTCCGCCCGCGAGGACGGTGGGAGATCCATTTTCGTCGTACGCGAAGTCCCCGGTGTCGCGGTCGACCTCGACGCCCATGGCGAGATACATGTCCTGTGGTTCGGGATAACCGGCGGTGTAGGACCGGACGCCGTTCGCTGCCGTTCCGTGCGCTCCCGCGATCCAGACCCCGGATTTCAAGCGCATCCGAATCCAGCCGTCACGCTTGGCCTGGAACAGGTAGTCCCATGCCCTGGGAGCAGGATCTGGCCCCGTGAACAAGCGGGCCCATGCCTTGCTGTTTCGGGTCGCCCAGCCGACCGCCGAGCCGAGGGCGAACGGAACGAACACATATCCGAGTGCCAGTGCCCAGAGCCACCAGGAAACCTTGAGCCCGTGGTCGAGCTTGGTTCGTTGCGTCGCCCAGAGCGTGTAGGTGGCAGGAGCAAGGAATGCGTGCATGAACGCAGAGGCACCGACGAACCGAAAGGCTCGGTCACTCAGGCTGATCCCCCAGCTACCGGCCAGACGCTCGAACGACCAGATGTAGAGCGCGCCGGGCAGCAGCGCGACAACGACTGCCCCGACTGCTTGGAAGGTGCTCGGCATGAACCGAGTCTGGCCGGTTCCGGCACGCCTTGGGCCTCACCGGATCAGATCTGTGGACAACTAGGGGACCTTCACCGGGTCCAGGCAGCTGGACAGGAAATCGACCAGCGAGCAGAACTCCGGCGCCTTGGTCGGCCGGTAGCTGCTCGGCACCCCGTTGGCCGCGGTGATCGCCTGGTACGCCGCGACCGCGTCGGTCGGGTGCCGGGTCAGCGTCGGGTCGGTGAGCGCGTTGACGGTGTACAGGCCGAAGCGTGGCTCGTAGCTGCCCCACTCGTAGTTGTCGGTCAGGCTCCAGTAGTTGTAGCCGATCACGTTCATGCCGGCTTCCTTCGCGCGCTCGAGCCAGTACACGGTGTCGCGGAGCTGGTCCGCACGGTCGTAGCCGTCGGCCCGCGGCAGTCCGTTGTCGGTCGGCATCCCGTTCTCGACGATGTACAGCGGCAGGTGCGGGAACTGGTCCGCGTAGTGCCGCAGCGCGTAGTAGATGCCTTCTGGGGCCAGCTTGGCCTTCCACTGGGTACCGGTGAAGGCGTTGATCGCCGAGGCGTCGCCGACCGAGACCGGGTAGTAGTAGTCGATGCCGAGGAAGTCGAGCTGCTTGGCCACCTGGTCCAGGAACAGCGTGTCCAGCGCCGGCTCCGCCGTGGGGATGTAGGAGACGTTCGAGGTGACCATCGCGCCGGGCTGGTGGGCGTGGATGTAGGCGTACATCGCCTTGTGCGCCTTGACCAGCTGGCTCATGAAGTACGGGATCAGCAGCGGGTTCAGGCCCCCGTTCTGGACCTCCATCAACATGTACGCCGTCGGCTCGTTGATCGTGACCCACATCGGGTCGTACGACGCGTACCGGTCGACCACGCGCTTGGCGTTGGCCAACCAGTCGTCGAGCATCCCGGCGCGCGACCAGCCGCCCTTCGCGGCTTCCCAACCCGGGTAGACCCAGTGGTCGATGGTGATCATCGGTCGCATGCCCGCGGCCTTGATCGCCTGGATCACGTGGTCGTAGTACGCCCACGCCGACGGGTCCTGCACGCCTGGCTGCGGCTCGAGGCGGGCCCACTCGATGCTCAGGCGGTACACCTTCACGCCGAGGTTCGCGGCGAGCTGGATGTCGGAGGCATAGCGGTGCAGGAAGTCCGCCGACGTGCCGACCGGGTCGTCCTTGCCCTTGCTGGCAGCGACGTACCTGGTCCAGTTGCTGTCCGGTGAGGTGCCCTCGGACTGGAACCCGGCAGTGGCCACGCCCCACAGGAAATTCGGTCCGAGCGGGGAGCTGGCGTCGTCGCTGCGCACGGCCGCCGAGGCGCCGGGCCCGGACAGCAGCAGACCCAGGAGCAGCGGAGCGAGCAGGGCGGTGACCGTGGTCCGGGTGCTGTTCACGTCTCGCAGGCTAGGGCTTGTCGGCCGCTCTGGGAATGGTCTGGCGTCCGATGATCCGTCGCGCCATCGTGAGGGGAGCGGTCGCCATCGTGAGCAGCGGCTCGATCTTGTCGACGATCTGGTCGAGCCGGCTGGCCACCTTGCTGAGGTCGTCGGCAGCGGCCGCGAACCGGTCCAGCGAGTCGTTGAACCGGTTCAGCGCCAGGTTGAAATCGGCGAGCGCGACGCCCAGCGCTGCGGTGGTGTGCCCGATGCCCTCGACGGTCTCGTCGACGGTGAGCAGGGTGCGTGCCCGGGTTCGCAGCTTCCGACGGCCGGTGGCGTCGACGTGCTCGGGCGCGATCTCCTCGTGCTCCTCGGAGGTGTCCATGGCAGCAGTGTGCCGGATCGCTGTGCCGGATCGCTGTGCCGGATCGCTCGGGGTCAGTCGGGGAGTGCGCCCTCGTCCTTCGGCACCAGCGGTACGGCGATCAACGGGCCGAGCGCGGTCAGCGAGAACGCTGCGGTGTAGCCCCAGTGCGTGATCCCGGCCCCGACCAGCGGTGCCGCCACCGCCGCGGTCAGGAACTGGGCGGTGTTCTGGACGCCCAGCGCCCGACCGGACCAGAACGGGCCGGCCCGCTCGGCGACGGCGGTGAACGCGAGGCCGTTGTCGGCCACCGTGACGGTCGTGGCCACCACCATCAGGACGACCGCGATCCACCAGCCGCTCTGCGCGGTCAGGCCGAGCAGCAGCATCGTGATTCCGGCTGCGACGGCCACCCAGCGGAGCGGCGCCATCCGGCTGCCGACGAGGTCGGAGACGTGGCCCGCGGCGATCCGCCCCAGCGCTCCGGGCACCTGGCTGGCGGCGATCAGGGCGCCGGCCGCGCCGGCGGACCAGCCGCGTTCGTCGACGAGCCAGACCAGGCCGAAGGTCCAGACCGCGAACTGGGGGATGACCAGCAGGACCGAGACGCCGTGCACCCGCCAGAGGAAGTCGTTGCGGTACGGGTTGGGCGATTCCGCCAGCGTGCGTTCGGGGCGCGGCGGGTCCAGCACCACCAGGACCACGGCGACCAGGGCGACCCCAGTGGCGATCGCCGGAACCACCAGGGCGGTGGTGATGCCGTGCTTGTCGGCCAGGACGGCGATCGAGATCGCGGCGATGCCGACGCCGAGCGGCTGAGCCATCTGCCGGATCCCCATCGCGAGGCCGCGGCGGTTCGCCGGGAACCAGCCGACCACGACCCGGCCGCTCGCCGACGACGTCGAGGAGGCGAACCCGCCGGCGACGAAGAGGGCGGCTGCCAACGGGATCGTGCCGTGCACCTGGGTCGCGACGATGCCGGAGAGGCAGGCGCCGCCGAGGCCGGCGGCGAGCACGAACCGCTCGCCGTACCGGTCCACGGCGTAGCCCCAGGCGATCAGGGTGAGCATCACGCCGATCGTCGGTGCCGCGGCGACGAAGGCGGCCTGCACCAGGCTGAGACCCTCGCGGCGGTGCAGGGTCGGGATCAGGAACGCCGGCCCGTTGATGGTGATCGCCGAGGTGCCCTGGGCGAGTACCCCGACCGCCAGCATCGACCAGCGGCGCGCGCTGCTGACGCTCGCGGGGTCGAGGACGGCGGACATGGATCTCACGTTAGGAGTCGCCCCGCCGCCGCCGCCCGCGCATCTTGAATCCTGGCCGGTGAGATGTGTCTCGCGGAGGACTACCGCCTTCGACGGGCGCGCCAGTCCGCGACCTCGGAGTCGGGGTCGCGGAGCGGGGTGATCACCGGAGGTCCGCCCTGGAGCTGGCGCCGGGCGTTGATCACCCGCCGGTTGAAGGTCTCCAGCAGATCGCGGACGGCGGCCTCGGAGTGCTCGGAGTCCAGCACGGCGTCGAGGTCGGCGTCGTCCTTGCGCAGCTGCAGCGCCTCGGGCAGGACCCCGGTGATGTTCTCCCGTTCGAGGAGCTTCTTGACCCACCAGTCCGGATCGTCGCCCAGCGGTGGCAGCGGCTTGCCCGCGCCGGGCAGGTTGTCGAAGTCTCCGCGCTCGATCGCTCGCTGGATCTGGAGCTCGACCCAGCGCGACTGCTCGCGGATCCGTGCCTCGGCGGGGTTCGGCCGGTCGGTCCGGTCGTCGTTCTCAGCCACGTCGATCCCGTGGTCCTAGGCAGTGGCCTGGTTCACGGGGGAGGCGAACCAGATCGTCCGGTGGTACCAGTTGCCGGGGCCGAGCCGTGGTGGCGAGCAGACGATCAGGGCGAGCTGGGGCGGCCCGTCCTTCGCGTAGTACGCCGGCGAGCCGTCGGCAGCGACGATCACGTACCGCTTGGTCACCCGGTAGCAGAGCTCCGCGTGCTTGCCCTTGACGATGATCTGGCTGCCCAGGTGCAGGTGCTCGAGCAGCCGGTTCCCGAGCGCGCTGCCGTCGGGCCAGGTGTGCGCGTTGATCAGCACGTTCCCGCGTGCGCTACCCGGCGCCAGGGTCGGCTCGTCCCAGGCGAACTCGGTCTTGCCGACGTCGGAGAGCGGTGGCGCCTGCGGGACGTTGTTGGCATCGCGCGGCATCGCGAGCACGTTCGCGTTGTCGGCGACCTGCTGGATCGAGATCTGCTGCGGCCGGAACGTGTGCGTGACCGTGTACCCGCAGGTGCTCGAGTGCAGCGTGGTCCCGGGGACGACGGCCTGCGGCGGCGTCACGTGCGCCGGCGCGGTCTGCTGCCTGTCCGGCCACAACGCCCAGACCCCGGCGATCACCGTGATCAGGACCGCCACCAGCAGCGTGATGCGACGCTGTGCCGGACCGGTGCTCATGGGACAAGCCTAAGAGGTTGTCCAACGTCCGCGGTGCACCACGTCGTCGTACGGCTTGCGGGTGCGGCGGGCCGGCGAGCCGGCGTTCCCGGTGTGCTCGACGCGGTGCCCCAGCGTGATCACGCCGACCGGGTCGAATTCGGGGGCGATCGCGAACTCCTCGCGGACCGCCGGGACGCGTTCGGGCGGGATGCCGAAGAAGCAGGCTCCGAGGCCGTCGTCGACGGCGGTCTGCAGGATCAGCAAGGAGGCCATCGCGGCGTCCATGTGCCAGAACGGCACCGGCCACCGGGCTTCGTCCTGGTCCTCCCAGCCCTTGTCCTTCTCGGCGTACCGCGCCAGGTACGCCGCCTTGCTCGAACAGGGCACGATCACGACAGGGGCCCGCATCATCCCGGTCAGCCAGTCGTCCGGATCCGCGAGCGACTCCGGCTCCGTGGTGGCGGCCCACCAACGCCGTACGTCGGTCGGGGAGTCGAGCACCAGGAAGCCCCAGCCCTGGCTGAAACCGGCGCTCGGCGCGTGCGTGGCGTTGCGCAGCGCCCGCTCGACCAAGGCAGGTTCCACCGGTCGCTCGGCGTAGTCGCGGATCATCTTGCGGCGGTCGACCACGTCCTGGAACTCCATAGGAGGAGCATGCCTCCTGGGCCTACTCGACCGGTGTCCCGGTCCACTGCGCGGTGCCGGCGAACGAGGCCGCCGCAGACTTGCTGTTGAACGACGGGACGAACGAACCGCTGACGCCGTCGCAGCTCGTACGCGACAACGTCATCGCCTCGCTGTCAGCACCGTGGTCGTTGATCGGCGCGGTGCTCGTGACCGGGCGGGTGACGTGCACGGCACCACGGATCGTCCAGGTGCCGCGTACGACGGGTTTGGCAGCCGTTCCGCCGACCCGTCCCTTGATCAGGCCGGCGATCTCGAGGTGCGCCGCGGCCTGGGCGGTCGAGGCATGACCGGTCGAGGTCCAGCGGACCGACCACGCTCCCGAGCTCACGAAGCCGTGCGCGACCACCATCCGGAGCACTCCGCGACCTGCCGAGCTGGTGAAGACCGAGCTGCCGCCGCGGCCCTGGACGTCCATGGTGATCGGGCCCTGCCAGGTGCCGTCCGGGATGGTGCCGGGGGTAGCCGAACAGCCGGCAGCCGGGGTCGTGGCCGGGGTCGTGGCCGGGGTCGTGGCCGGGGTCGGTGACACCGTGGACGGGCTGCTGGAGGTTGTCCCCGGGGTCGAGCCCGTGGTCGCCGTCGTCGGGCGCGCTGCTGCGGGCGTCGGGGAACCGCCCGCGCTGCTCGACCCTCCGGAGCACCCGGACGCGGCGAGGAGAACGGCGATCGAGCCTACGAGAACGGACGTACGACGCACAGGGGACATGGCTCCAGCGTGGCCGGAGCCGCTGACCCGGGTCAATCCCCGGTCGGCTCGGATCCTCGTCTGAGGCAGCTCCAGAACGTCCCAGACGGATCTAGGGCACCTGCCTGATGTCCCGGCTTACCTCAGACGACGAATCTCTTCCTATCGAGGTACCGGACCGACCATCCGGTCGAGATTTCAGCAACGAGGAGCACACCATGCAGTACTTTCCCAGCGCCTTCCAGGCCGAGTTGGACTACCGCCGCGAGCTGATGCGCCGCGACTCGCGCCCGTTCCTCGCACGCCGCCGCAGTCGTCGGGGCGAGCGCAACCCGTCGGTCCCGTCGACGGGACCGACGACCGGCACGTCGCGCTAGTTGTCCGGCGCTCGGGGCGGCACGCCGGCTATCGACCCGGACGACGGGAAACGGACGCGCATTCTGTCCGTCGTACCCGTCATCATGGGTGGTGTGTCGCTCCCCGACCTCCCCGATGCAGCTCGCGCCCTGATCGGGCGTGAGTCGGAGCTCGACGAGCTCGCGTCAGCGCTCGGGATCCGATCGGGTGGCAGCCAGCACCGCGCGGTGCTGCTCTCCGGCGACGCCGGTGTCGGGAAGACCCGCCTGCTGACCGAGCTGCGTGACGTCGCGTTCGCTGCGGGCTGGCAGGTCGTGGCGGGGCACTGCCTCGACTTCGGTGACAGCGCGCTTCCGTACCTGCCTTTCTCGGAAGTGATGGGCCGGCTCGGTACGTCGGACACGGCGCTCCTCGACGAGATCACCGGGAGGCGCCCGGTCCTGCGAGCCCTGCAGCCGGGTCGCCGCACGATGCAGGGCTCCGACCAGGACACATCGGCCGCGGTGGGCCGCGCCGACCTCTTCGACGCGGTGCACGGACTGCTGGACGAGGTGGCCTGCTCGGCGCCCCTGCTGCTGGTCCTCGAGGACGTGCACTGGGCGGACACCTCGACCCGCGACCTGATCAGCTTCCTGTTCTCCCGACCGTTCGAGCACCAGGTCGCGATCGTGGCGTCGTACCGCTCTGACGACCTGCACCGCAGGCACCCGCTGCGACGGGCGAGCGCCGAGTGGGCCCGGATCCCCGGGATCGCCCGGACGCAGCTCGACCCGCTCGGGCCGGTCGCGGTCCGCTCGCTGGTCAAGCAGCTGCACCCCGAGCCACTGCGCGAGAGCGAGGTGGCCGGCATCGTGGCGCGGGCCGAGGGCAACGCGTTCTTCGTCGAGGAGCTGGTCGGTGCGACCTCGGCTGTCGGGGCCGCTGTACCCGACGACCTCGCCGAGCTGCTCCTGGTGCGGCTCGACCGTCTCAGCGACGTCGCCCAGCAGACCGTGCGGGCGGCGTCGGTCTCCGGTCGTCGCGTCTCGCACGGACTCCTCGCCGAGGTGGCCGGGGTCGACGGCGCCGAGCTCGAGGCCGCGCTCCGTGAAGCCGTCGAGCTGAACGTGCTGGTCCCGACGAGCAACGACTACTACCGCTTCCGGCACGCACTGCTCGCGGAAGCCGTGTACGGCGACCTGCTTCCGGGCGAGCGGGTCCGGATGCACGCCGCGTACGTCGACGCCCTCGGCTCGGGGCGCGCCAGCGGCACTGCCGCGGAGCTCGCCCGGCACGCGCGCGCTGCGCACGACCTCAGGACCGCCGTCGAAGCCAGCATCCAGGCCGGCGAGGAAGCGATGTCCGTCGGCGGGCCCGACGAAGCAGCCGATCACTTCCAGACGGCGCTCGAGCTGCTGGCCGACCCGGCATCGCGCACCGAGGTCGTGGTCGACATCGGCCACCTCGGGCATCGGGTCGCCGACGCGCTGATCGCATCCGGTCGTCCCGGGCGGGCGATCTCGGTGGTGCGCGAGCTGCTCGACGGTCTCGCGCCCGACTGGCCGCCGGAGCAGCGTGGCCGGCTGCTGGTGGCGATGGCCAACGGCGTGATGGTCGACGAGACCCGGCTCGACCCGCTCGACTACACGGCCGAGGCGCTGCTGCTGGTGCCGGACGAACCGTCCCGGCTGCGGGCGATCGTGCTGGCCGCGCACGCCCGCGCGCACGCGTTCAACGACAACGTCGAGCAGGCCCGCGAGTTCGGGGCGGAAGCACTGACGCTCGCCGAGTCCCAGGACCTGCCCCGGTTGGCGACCGACGTGATCACCACGCTTGCCGGCCTCGGTGCCAAGGGGTCGGACGACGTCCGTTCCGGGCTCGAGGAGGCACTGGTCCGGGCACGCGAGACCGGCGCTGCCGCGGCCGAGCTGCGCTCGCTGTACCTCCTCGGCCGCTGGCACCAGGACAGAGCCGCCTTCGGGCCGGCCGTCGCGATGTTCGAGCTCGCGTTCGCCTGCGCGGTGGAGATGGGCCAGCCCTGGGCGCCGTTCGCCTTCGACAGCCGGCTGCTGCAGGCGCAGATCGCCACGATCACCGCGGACTACGGCGAGGCGCTCCGCCTCGCCGACGTCAGCGGTCAGGCACCGCCCGCGGTGCCCGAGACGTTGCTCGCCGCGATCGTGGCGACGGTCAAGTCGGTCCGCGGCGACCGCTCGGTGGTTGCTGTGCTGCCCCAGCTGCGGGTGCACTGGACCAAGGACGGCCTGGTCCCGATCACGGTCGGTCCGGCAGCGATCGAGCTGCACGCCCAGGGCGGGGACGTGGATGCCGTGATCGCCGAGCACGACAGCGTCATCGACGCGGTGACCGTGCTGTGGCGAGAGTTCTTCCACGCCCGGGTGCGTCTCAGCGCCGTGACCCTGGGCGCGCTCGCCTGTTGTGCTGCCGAGCTCACCGGTGCCGAGCGCGAACGGATCGCGGTCGAGGGGCTCCGGATCGTCGAAGGGGCACGTCGCACCCTCGCGCTGCAGGCAGAGGAAGCGACCCACTGGGGGCCCGAGGGGATCGCATGGGCGGCCCGGTTGTCCGCGGAGTACCTGCGCCTGCGCTGGCTGCTCGGCATCGACCCTCCGGGCGAGACGGAACTGATCGACGCCTGGGAGCGCGCCCTCGAGACCGTCACGGCGTACGGGCACCGCTGGGAGACGGCCCGGTGCCAGACCAGGCTCGCCGCGGTGCTCGCGACCTCGGGTGATCAGGCACGCGCACGCTCCCTCGCCGACGCGGCCCGCGCCGAGGCGACCCGGATCGGCGCCCAGCCGCTTCTGGACGAGCTGCGCGGACTCGGGACGGCGGCCCGGCAGCGCCCGGTCGCGGCCAACGAGAGCCTGACCGCCCGCGAGGCCGAGATCCTGGCACTCGTGGCCGAGGGCAGGTCCAACGGCGAGATCGGCAAGCAGCTGTTCATCGCGACCAAGACGGTCAGCGTCCACGTCTCGAACATCCTCGGCAAGCTCGGCGCGAGCACGCGGACCGAGGCCGCGGCGGTGGCCCGTCGCAAGGGGCTGCTCTGAGGCGGCAGATCTCCTACCGCAGGAGGTACTGCCGTGCTGGCGGCGCGCCTAGCATGGGAGTCGAAGGGACGTGACCATGAGTATCGACATTGACCCCCGCACCGAGGCCCGCTTCGAGAAGATGCGACCGATGGGCCAGGGCAGTACGGCGAGCGTGGCCGGGGACCAGGTCCCCGCCGGCCCGCGCTACTCGGGCCTGCTGCAGAGCATCATGCTGATGCGCTTCCGGCACCAGTGGATCCCGCGGCTGCGACGCAAGTACGGCGACGTCTTCGCGATCAAGATCCTGCCCGAGGGCCGCTGGATCGTCTTCTTCCACAAGCCCGAGCACGTCCGCGAGATCTTCGCCGGCGACCCGGAGACCTTCCACGCGGGCAAGGGCAACTCGATCCTCGGACCGGTGATGGGCGAGCACTCGCTGCTGCTCCAGGACAGCTCGCAGCACAAGCGTGCACGCAAGCTGCTGATGCCGGCCTTCAACGGTGCAGCGCTGCGCAGCTACGAGGCGATGATCGAGGGGATCAGCAAGACCGAGGTCGGATCGTGGCGCGAGGGCGAGTCCTTCGAGTCGCTCGAGCGGATGAACGCCCTGACCCTCGAGGTGATCCTCCAGGTCGTGTTCGGCGTGACCGACGAGAGCCGGTTGGTCGAGATGCGTCCGCTGGTGAACAAGACCGTCAACGTGAGCCCGGCAGTGTTCCTGGGGTGGGGTTTCCCGCGGCTGCAGAACCTTGGCCCGTGGCGTCGTGCGTTCCAGAACCAGGCTGCCCTCGACAACGTCATCTACGCCGAGATCGCCCAGCGCCGGCAGGCTGCGGACCTGGAGAACCGGACCGATGTGCTGTCGAAGCTGCTGCTGGTCCGCGACGAGGACAACCCCGCGGACACCGGTCTGACCGACGAGGAGCTCCGCGACCAGCTGGTCACGCTGCTCCTGGCCGGCCACGAGACCACGGCGACCGCGCTGGCCTGGGCCCTGCACGAGCTGGGCAACAACCCGGACGTCGAGCAGCGGGCCCGCGCAGCTGCCGGCTCCGGCGACAACGACTACCTCGAGGCCGTCCTCAAGGAGTCGATGCGGCTGCACCCGGTGATCCCGATGGTGGTGCGGCACCTGATGCAACCCGCCACGATCGGCGGCATCGACCTGCCTGCCGGGGCGAACGTGGCGGCCTCGATCATCCTGGCCCACGAGTCGGAGGCGAACTACCCCGACCACCTCGAGTTCCGCCCCGAGCGGTTCCTGGACGGCGCCGTCGCCACCAACACCTGGATCCCCTTCGGCGGCGGGGTCCGCCGCTGCATCGGTGCCGGGTTCTCGTTGATGGAGGGCGTTGCGGTCCTGCGCGAGGTGCTGTCGGCGTACGACGTCACGCTGCCGCCGGGCACCAAGGAGGAGGCCAAGGTCCGCAACATCACCTCGGTCCCGAAGCACGGCGCCCGGATCATCGTGACCCGCCGCTGACCCCCGTAGTACTAGTACCGAAGGATTATCGTTCAGACGCCTTCCGGGGGCTAGCGTCGACTGTGTCGTACGTCGTCCCCAGAAAGGCGTGACCAGTGCTCGATACCTTCCAAGGACTTCCCGTCCATGCGCTGATCGTGCATGCGACCGTCGCGGCGGTGCCGACCGCCGCGTTCCTGGTCGCGCTTGCGTCGGTGTACCCGCGCTTCCGGGCCTGGATCGGTCCGCTGCCCGTGATTGCTGCGCTGATCTCGGTCGTGCTCGTGCCGTTGACGACGATGTCGGGCCACAAGCTCGAGGACCACCTCGGTCCCCTCCCGCTGATCAAGAAGCACGAGCACCTGGCGGGCACGTTGAAGTACTTCGTGGTCGCGCTGGCCCTGATCGCGATCATCAGTGCTCTGGTCCACCGGCGCGGCGGTGCGAGCACAGTCGTGGTGGCGGTCGTCGCCGTCCTGGCCGTCGGCATCGGCATCGGCACCATGGTCGACGTCGCGCTGATCGGACACTCGGGTGCGAAGGCGGTCTGGAGCGGTGCGGCGAACCTGCACAACGGGCGTTAGCGTCCCCTCCGTAGGCTGAGCGCGTGAAGTTCGAACGCAAGCACGCCGTCGTCCTGCTCGCCGTCGCGGTCTGGACCGTCGTGATCTGGGCCCGGTTCATCAGGGTGCTGATCGTGTCCGACGAGACCAACAAGTGGTTCTACATCGCGCACTCGGTCCTGATCGTCGTGAACTTCGGCATCGCGCTCGTGCTCGGCAGCTGGGGATGGCGGGCCTTCAAGGCGACCCGCACGTCCCCCGATTCACCGTCCGACTGAGGAGGCGCACGCGCTCGCCCAGGAGAAGGGCAGCAACCCCGTCCTGTACTTCCTGCTCGGGGTGATCCTGGTCCCGGTGATGAAGGTCTTCTTCGGTCTCACGGCCACCGGCACCGAGAACATCCCGAAGACCGGCCCGGTGGTGATCGCCCCGAACCACAAGAACTTCTGGGACGCGTTCTTCATCGCTGCCGTCGTACGGCGCCGGATCCACTTCATGGGCAAGGCCGAGCTGTTCCAGGGCTTCCACGGCCGGCTGCTCGTCGCCCTGGGCGGGTTCCCCGTCCTGCGGGGTGAGCCCGACGCGCTCGCCATCGGGACGGCGCGCTCGTCATCCCCACGTGCCCCGGCGGGTGCGGATCGCCTTCCGGTTGCCGGTGGCCTGGCCACGGCCGGGATCGGCTACGCGCTGTACCGCCGCCGGCAGCGTTGAGCCAGGAGCAGGCGACCACTAGCCCGCCCAGACGAGCCTGGCGCCGGCATCGCCGGTCTTGTAGACGAGGAAGACCACGACAAGACCGATGAGGGGCAGGAGCGCGACGAGGGGCTTGCGCAGGACTGCAACGCGCGCTGGTTTGTCCGGCCGGCCTTCCAGAGGTGTCTTGAACGGCAGGACCCACCAGGCGACCAGGGCAACCGCGGCGATGGTCCACATCGACGCCTGGAGGCGACCGGCCCACATCTCGTGGACGGCGATCAGGTGTCCCCGCAGTCCCAGCTGGTGCTTGAGGCTGCCCCCCGAGGTTGCGGCGACCCAGGTGGCGACCGCGCCCACGACGCTAGCGGCGACGAATGGCAACCGGGTCCACCAACGCCATTTCGGCACCACCGCGAACAGGACGGCCAGGATGCCTGCGGTCGGAGCAAGAACCACGACGAGGTGAACGACGAGCGGGTGCAGGGGAAGACCGTTGATGTGCATGGACACGATTGTCGGGCATCGACGCTGTACGGAGGCTGAATCCGGCAGGACGACCTGACGTCGAGCTGCCAGGTCAGCTACTTGAGGCTGATCGACTTGGTGGCGTTGCGCCTGGCGTTCGCGCCGGTCAGCACCACGTTGTACTTCTTGGCCTTCAGCCGCCTCGGGACGGTGACCCTCCGGCTGAAGGTGCCGGCGGAGGTGGCCGTGCCGCGTGCCACGACGACGCCGCCGATCTTCACGACGTAGGCCTCGCCCGGAAGCATCGACGATCCGGTGATGGTGACCTTGCTGCCGCGCTTCTTCTTCCCGGTGGGGACCTTGAGGCCCAGCGTCTTCGCCGGGGCTGCCACCGACCACGCGAAGTCCGTGGTCGTGGTCGCCGCGTTCGGCGCCGGCTTCACTGTTCGCACCGTGAGCTTGTGGGCTCCTGGGGTCCGCGCCAACGTCAGCGTGCCGTTGCTGAAGCACGGCTTGTACGCTCCGCCGTCCTGCGAGCAGGTGACCGTGTAGCCGGTGTACGGCGCCAGGATGAAGCCGTTGTCGTCCAGCTTCAGACCGAACTTCTGCGTCAGCGCTGACGCAGACGGCGTCGTGGTGGTGATCACGTTGTTCAGGAACTGGGTGCTGAGCGTGGCCGTGTACGGGCCGTCGGCCGAGATCTGCTGGGTCGCTGACTCGACGTAGACGGTCGCCTGCATCGCGCCGGTGTCGGTGATCCGGTCGCTCGGCCACGGGAACGGCTTGTTCTGGGCGCAGGGCTTGTCGAAGACGGTTTGCCCTTGACTGACCAGCTTGCACATCACGGTGCCGGTGAACGGCGTGTAGTTCGTCTGGTTGCCGGGCAGCACCTCGGCGACCTGGACGTCGTAGTCGGGGTACGTGTTCCGGTAGCGCCGGGCGGTGAACTCCGCCGGCACCCCGAGCAGGATCGCGCGGTAGCCGGGCTGGACGGCCGCCTTGACCTCCAGGTTCACCAGCGCCGTCGGCGGACTGATGCCGGAGCCGATCGGCTCCTGCTCGAACGGGAAGGTGAAGGTGCTCGTCCCGATCGAGTCGGTCGACGGACTGCCCTCGAGCTGCAACCACCAGTCGCCGTTGGGCTTCTGGACGATGTTCGGACGGAGGCCGACCGGGAGCTGGTTGATGATCGTGTCGTAGTACGGCTGGATGGTCAGGTCCTGCGAGGCCCCCATCGGGGTCAGGGTTGCCGGGAAGACCTGGACGACGTCGTAGGTGTCGCTGTCGTTGCTGGTACCTGCAGGAATCTGGACGCTCGGGATGTCCGAGGCGTACTTGGGTCGCTGGTCTCCCGGCGTGATCGGGAAGACCCGCTTCATCACCTGGCCGTAGGCGTTGGTGATCGTCACGTTCACGTACGGCTGGTAGGACTCGGTCGGCCCGACGAAGAAAGTCGGCGACTGCGACCAGTTCGCATTCGTCGGAGCATCGGGAGGACCATCGGTCAGCGGTCCCGTGTCGCAGGTCCCCTCACCGGCGTCCGAGCACTGGACCTGGTAGGTCTGGGAGACCGTCGAGCCGTCAGCGGCGGTGGCCCAGTCGACCTTGACGGTGAAGTCGTCCTTGACGGGGGTCTGGTTGGTCTCCGCGTACGGACGAGTGTCCTGGAGCATCCGCAGGTTCAGCGACAACGCGCCGTTGAGGGCACGGCTGTCCTGGATGTCCGAGGTGATGATCTCCGGGGCCGCGCCCGCGACGACGAAGTCGATCCGACCGGACGTCGGCAACGAGGCCTGACCGCCCGAAAGCGTCACCAGGGCGCGGTACTTGCCGGGTGTCGAGAACCGGCGCTGGAACGCCACGGCATTGCCGGGGTCGGGCAACGTCTCGGCCACGGATCCGTCGTCACCGAGGCGCTGCAGCACCCAGGTGTAGGTGACCCCGGTCGTGGGGGCGCCGGTCGAGGCGTTCGCCTTGAGCAGGATGTTGTGGTCGACCGTCATCGTGCCCTCGGCGGTCGGGATGACGTTGATCGTCGGGACCACGGGCGGCGCCTTCTGCAAGGTCACGGTCTCGACCTCGCTGGTGTTCTGCTTGTACGTGAACGAGTCGCTGAGGGCTCCGTCGACGCCGTCGTCGCTCGGGTCGTCGGGGGTGCTGGTGCCCTCCGGCGTGGTGGTCTGGAACTGGAGCTGCGGGACCTGTCCGGCAGCGGCGTGCTCGAGCAGGCTCATCTTGCCGGTGTGGTTGTCCTGGTCGACGTAGTCGACCGAGAGCCGGGGTGCGTAGGCACCGACGGTGCCGTTCGGTGCGACCTCGGCGACCATCAGCCAGCCGCGGCTGAACCGGACCCGGTAGCCGCTGATGACGCTGCCGCTACGGCCGACGGTCCCGTTGGGCGCGAGCAGCACGATGTAGCCCTGCGGCGGGACGACCCCGTTGTGGAGGAACTGGTAGTCGTTCGCCGTCGATGCGTCGGTGTAGCCGGTCGTCGGGTCCTGGATCAACGTCCCGCCCGCGCTGAACATCTGCCACTCGTTCAGCTGCGAGACGAGCTGTCCGATGAAGGCAGGATCGTGCAGGTCGGCCTTGGGCTTGCCGACCGGGTCCTGGCCGGTGGCCATGTCGAGCCCGGCGTAGTCGCTGATGTGGCTGGTGATCCCCAGCGCGTCGGTCTGCGCGGCGGCGTTCTTGACCCGGTCGGCGAGCTGGATGCCCGGCTGGGCGTCCTCGACCAGCTGGTAGATGGCAACGGCGCCGATGACGATGCCGAGCAGCACCGAGGTGACCGCTCCGGCGAACGCTCCAACGGTCGCTCCGACTGATCCGAACCAAGTGCTCAGCACCGACGCGGTCGTGGTGGTTGCCGCCGACTCCAGGGCGATCTGGGTCACGGTCGCTACCGCCGCGATGTATGAGGCGATCGAGGTGGCCACAGCCACGCCGGCGAAGCCGCCGGCGATGCCGCCGGCAAGAGCGGCTGCGGTGCCGACAGCCATCACGATGCTGGAGATGGTGTTCACCGACATCTGCTTGAAAGCCTCGTTGTTGCCGTTGACCATCGACGGCGTCGGGTGCCGGTACGAGGCCCAGGTGTCGAACGTGCTCGCCGGCGGCGTGCTGTTGGTGAACGTGAACGCCTCAGCCAGGGGGCCGCCGACGCACTTGGAGCTCGTCTGCACGTCGTTGGGCACGAACGGGAGACCGGTCCCAGCGGGCGGAGCCGGAGCGTCGTAGGCGCACGGGTCCGCGTTCCAGTCGGCGTACTCCGCCTCCGCCTGGTTGGCCTGCTCGACCTGGCGCTGCTTGTAGACCGCCTCGAGCTCGGCGTAGACGGCGTTCTCCTGGTCGGTCATCGGCTTGCCGTAGAGCTTCTTGTTCAGGATGTCGAGGACCCGTCCCGCGACGTACGCGCGGATCTCGGGACGCGCGTAGGCGCGGACCATGTCGTCCGCGGCCACGCCGTGCTGGATGGCGACAGCGTTGACACCCTCCTCGATGAGGGAGTTCAGCGCGGTCCCGGGCAGGCCGTCAGGGGTCGTCGCGTCGGAGCTGATCACCGGAGGGGTGGCGGTCGAGCCCTGGGTCTTGTCGGACGTGCCGGTGCACACGGTCTGGACGGTCCCGGCGGTCCCGGACGGCACCGGCGCGCAGACCTGCGCGGCCGAGAAAGTACCCCCGGGGTTGTGGACCGTGGTGGTGCCGTCCGCGTTGGCGACGACCGAGAAGACCGGCCCACCGTTGCTGATCGACGGTGAGGTGATCACTGGGACCGGGGCTGGGTCGGCGTGTGCCGTCTGCGGCACCGCCTGGACGAAGGCGGTGAGCGTCGCGGCTACCGCGACCACCAGGACAGCGTGCCCCGTACGGCGCATGAACATGGTCAGACCTCTCGACGCGTTTCCAGCCCCCGGGGGCGCACGCGTGCTCGTGGCCCTGCACAGAGTCTGGGCGAGCGCCCGTACACCAGAAGACGTCTCGGCGGAGTCGGTGGGTAGTCGGTGGGCGCGCCGATCAGGGCGTGCCCGAAACGTCGCTTTCGAGGTCGGTGAGCTCGGCGCGGACCCTGGCCCCGGCGGCTGGGTACCCGATGGAGAACGCCAGCTCCAGCGCCGCTGCCAGGCAGTCCCGCGCCACGTCGTCCTGGCCGGTGAGACGCCGGCTCCTGCCCAGCAG